>JAJFHD010000010.1 GCA_021775805.1 Alphaproteobacteria bacterium
GGGGGCGAAATAGGATCGACGAGGGTGTAAAGGGCAAGTTTTCGCTCGGCATGGTTCCGCCGATATCGGGCCACTATAGTAGTTGCAAACGACAACTATGCGGAAGCACGTCTCGCTGCGTAAGCAGTGCGACCGCTTCAATTTAAGCCCTAGCTGTTCGCACGGCTAGGCGGGGTTCGGAGGGCACCTGGCAACAGAAGCCCTCCACTGTTTTTGAGGAACGCCTTACAAAGGCCTGGCCTGGAAAACACGGCGGAGAGAAAAAGTTGGCAAACGAGTGTGGCTGGTATAGCCCATATCGGGAATTGTGGAACGACACATTGCCTAACAAGGCACGGAGTGGGTACCGGATATGGGGGATGCAATGGCCGAAGACCTGATGCGCTACGATTTGCTGGCGCAGGAAGCGTTGCGCGGCGTCGTGCGGGCGTCGCTTCAACGGGTCGCGCGATCAGGACTTCCCGGCGATCATCACTTCTACATCGCCTTCAATACTCTGGCCGCCGGCGTCAGGATTTCCGAACGTCTCCTCGCAAAATACCCCAAGGAAATGACCATCGTCCTGCAGAACCAGTTCTGGGGCCTGGACGTCGGTGAAGACCGGTTTGTCGTGGAATTGAGTTTCGACAACATTCCTGAACGTCTCATTGTGCCATTTACCGCGGTGAACGGGTTTTTCGATCCCAGCGTCCAGTTCGGCCTCCAGTTCGAAACCGTTGAGGCAGACGAAGACGGCGAACACGGAGAACAGGGCACGAGCATGGAGGCACGCAACGAAAATGATTCGGACGGAGCCCAACCGAATGTTGCAGTCGCCAGCACCGGCGAAAACCGGACAAGCACCGATCCCGAAGACAGTGAGAACAACAAAACCGATGAAGCAGATGACGGTTCCGCCGATGTCGTAAGCCTGGATTCCTTCCGTAAAAAATAGTACGCCTCAAGCCCGCTGTGCCAAGGCTTCCATCGATATTGTCCGATTTGCGGTTTCTGCTTGAAATGTTGGCAGCACCAGAACGCACATGCTAAACGAAAGATCCTCCTTGATCCGTATCGTGTCGGCGTAAACCGCACAAACAACTTCAGGATGCCTGATCGCCATGTCTCAGACCCGCACCGAAACCGATTCATTTGGTCCACTTGAAGTCCGCGCAGATCGCTACTGGGGTGCGCAGACACAACGCTCGCTGGGGAATTTCAAGATTGGCGGTGAGACCATGCCGGTCCCCCTGGTCCGTGCCCTTGGCATCATCAAGAAGGCCGCAGCACTTTCGAACCACAAACTCGGCAATCTCGACAGTCGGATTGCAGCCGCCATCAGCAACGCCGCCGACGAGGTCATCGACGGCTCCCTGAACGATCATTTTCCCCTTGTGGTCTGGCAGACAGGATCCGGCACCCAGTCCAACATGAATGCCAACGAGGTCATCTCCAATCGCGCCATCGAGCTGTTGGGCGGTGTCATGGGCTCCAAGGATCCGGTTCACCCGAACGATCATTGCAACCGGTCGCAGTCGTCAAACGACACCTTCCCGACCGCCATGCATATTTCAGCTGTTGAGCAACTGCATCATGCGGTCATCCCAGCGCTGGGACACCTTTTGGAAGCGCTGGAGAAAAAGTCCACCGAGTGGAACGGCATCATCAAGATCGGCCGCACCCACCTGCAGGATGCAACGCCCCTCACTCTGGGCCAGGAGTTCTCGGGCTATGCGACACAGGTGCGCTTTGGCATTGAGCGTCTGCAGGCAACCCTGGTCCGCCTTTATCCGCTGGCCCAAGGTGGCACGGCAGTGGGTACAGGTCTTAATGCCAAGCCCGGCTTCGCCGAGGCGTTTGCCAGCCGGGTTGCTGAAATTACCGACCTGCCCTTTGTTACCGCCTATAACAAGTTCGAAGCGCTTGCCGCCCACGATGCCATGGTCGAGGTCTCCGGCGCCCTGAACACGGTGGCCACGTCCCTGTTCAAGATCGCCAACGACATCCGTCTTCTGGGATCCGGCCCGCGGTCCGGACTTGGCGAACTCTCCCTGCCGGAGAACGAGCCCGGCTCATCGATCATGCCCGGCAAGGTCAACCCCACCCAGTGCGAGGCCATGACCATGCTGTGCACCCAGGTTATGGGCAACCACACGACGGTCACCATCGCCGGCAGCCAGGGGCATTTCGAGTTGAACGTGTTCAAGCCCGTGATGATCTACAACGTGCTGCAGTCGATCAGGCTGATCGCCGACGGCTGCATGAGCTTCACCGACAACTGCGTCGTCGGCATCGAACCCAACCGGGACAAGATCTCGGATCTCATGAGCCGTTCCTTGATGCTCGTGACCGCATTGGCGCCGAAGATCGGTTACGACAATGCCACCAAGGTCGCCAAAACGGCACACAAGAACGGCACGACCCTGCGCGAGGAAGCGATCGGACTGGGCCTCGTCACGGCAGCCGAATTCGACGAAGTCGTGCGCCCCGAGGACATGATCGCGCCGAAGTAGGCAGCCCGCATGACAGGCCAGTCCAAGAGATCGGTCACCATTTCCGGACACCGCACCAGTGTGTCGCTCGAGAATGAATTCTGGTCGGCCCTCAAGGAAATCTCGGCGCAGCGAAACGTTTCACTGCAAGGTCTGATCGAACAGATCGATGCGACCAGGAGCGGCGAAGGCCTGTCATCGGCGATCAGGATACATGTGCTGCGGCATTTCAGGAACGACGGCGAGGCCTGAACCTCGATCAAAACGACTTGGCAGTTTCATCGCGACGGCTGATCTCCACCCCTTCATGACGCCATGAACACGTTGCCACCTGATGAAATGCGGTTTGCGAGAGTATCGGAGAAACCTGTAGTGTGAAGCAGGCAAAGTGTTGCCTGGCTGGGAACATGACAGATGACCGACACTGCGGAGTTGATCTCCCTTGGTCTCGACCAACTGAGCGAAGGTTTTGGCATCTTCGACAGCGACTTTCGGCTGGTTTCCTGCAATCGATTGTACAGGGACTTGCGAGATTATCCCGACCACCTTTGCCAGACCGGCACATCGCTTGAATCCATGATCCGGTTCAATGCCGAACGCGGTGATTTCGGACCCGGATCCGTGGACGATCAGGTTGCCGAGCGTCTGGCTGAGATCTCAGATGCCGGACAGCGTGAGGTCGAACGTGAAATGGCCAATGGCCAGATCCTGAAAATTCGCTACCAGCACCTCGAAAGCGGCGGCCTCACCGTCACCTTCGAAGACAAGACCGAAGAACGTCGAACCCAGGCAGCACTGGCCGCCAGTGAAGAGCGCTACGCCCTCGTATCTGAGGCCGCGGAAGAAGCCATCTACGAATGGGACATCGAAAGCGAACGGTTCTATTCATCGCCGCAGCTCCGGGAATTGCTCGGCATCGAGTTCAATCAGCACGGCGTCAGGGACTGGCGTTGGGACGAATGGATCCATCCTCAGGATGTCGAACACTACAAGGCCACCCTGCGGGCGCACCGGTCGGGAGAGCTTCCCCGTTGGGAATGCGAATATCGCATCCGGAACCGGCACGGGGAGTACCGCTGGATCTCCGACCACGGCACCTCAATCCGCAACGAGGATGGCCACGCAACACGGTTGATCGCAGCTGTTCGCGACATCACAGATCGGATCAAGCGTAATGCCGACCTTGCTGCCAGCGAAGAACGTCACGCCCTGGTGGCGCAGGCGACAAGCGACGGTCTTTACGACTGGGACGTCGTGTCCGATGCGCTTCATGTCACAGAGCGGCTCAACGAACTGTTTGAGTTCGACAATACAGACACCGTTTCACAAGACTGGTCGGATCGGGTCCACGAGGACGACCTCCCCGTTTACATGAGCTCTTTGCGCACCCATTTCAAAAACCAAACCGGCCGAATGGAGTGCGAATACCGGATCGTGAACAAAGACGGCGATTACCGTTGGATACGTGACCGGGGCATCGGCGTGCGCAACGACGACGGGCGCGTGGTGCGTTTCGTCGGTGCGGTGACTGACGTTACCGAGAGCAAGGTTGCCGAAGAACAACTCGAAATCGTCGAAAAACGACTGCTCGATTCACTCGAGGCCATCTCGGAAGGATTCCTGCTGGTCGACTCTAATGACAGGGTCCAGATTTGGAACGGTCGCTATCTGGAGATTTTCGGCAACGCAGCCGGAGTCGACATCTCAGACATTGTTCGGGAAGGCCGGCCATTTCTCGACATGATAAAGGATGGTTATGAGCGTGGCATGTTCACGCCTCATCCCGGCGGTGCCGAGGGCTGGATTGCGGACCGGCGCAGGGCCCGGACAACGCCGGTCTCCGAACTTGAGATCAAGCTGGGAAACGGGCGCTGGCTCAAGATCAATGAACGACGCATGTCGGATGGTGGCCGGGTCTCTGTTTACAGCGACATCACCGACTTCAAGCAGCGCGAGGAAGAACTTGACGCTGCCCGCGTCCGTTTTGAAGATGCCATCGAGGCACTCTCTTCCGGATTTGCCTTGTTCGATGCAGATGACCGAATTGTCGTGTGCAATACCAAGTACCGGGAGTACTTTCCAAAGATCGCCGATATGGTAACGCCCGGTACGCCATTCACGGACATCATCCGGGCCGCCAGGGATCGTGGTTCGTTTCCGGAATCGAACGACAGTCCGGACGAATGGCTGGCCGCTCTTCTGAACAAGCGTGCTTCCGCAAGCGGCATCAGGGAGCAGCATTTGGACGGCGGCTTGTGGCTGCAGGTCAGCGATCATCGCACCAAGGACGGCGGCATTGTCTCGATCTACACAGACGTGACCGACCTCAAGCACCGCGAAGCAGAATTGCGGCGGCAATCGGCCATACTGGAAGCCACGCTTGAAAACATGGGGCAAGGGATCTCGATGGTCGACGAGAACCTAAACACCGTCATGTTCAACAAGAAGTTCCTGGAATATCTTGAGTTCCCCGAAGAAGACTTCAAGCGCGGCTTCCATATGTCGAAGGCCTTTCGTTTTAACGCGGAACGCGGCGAATATGGCGAAGGAGATATCGAACAACAGATCAGCGAACGGCTCGAACTGTCCGCCAAATTTCTGCCACACCGATTCGAGCGGACGACAGCCGAAGGCGTCACGCTCGAGATGGTCGGCAACCCGATTGAAGCCGGCGGGTTCGTGACAACCTATACGGACATCACCGAGCGCAAGGCAGCGGAACAGGCTATCCGCGACCGCGAAACCGAACTCAGCGCGGTTCTCGATGCCATCGACTACGGCATCATATTTCTCGGCCCCGATCAAAAGGCGCGAGTCATCAACCGTGAATTGAGCGAGCAGTGGGGCATGTCCCAGGAATTCATTGATGGCTCGCCAACCATGCGCGAGTTGATGGAGTACAACCGCCATACCGGCCTGTACGATGTGGCGCCGGAAGACTGGGAGGATTGGGCGCAGGCCCGGGTCGAGGCTGTAGAACAAGGTACAATCGAACCAACGGACCTGCGGCGCGCTGACGGTCGGGTTCTGCGCTATCAGTGTATCGCCCTCCCCGACGGCGGCCGAATGCTGACCTATTTCGACATAACCGAACTGACGGAACGCGAGGCCGAACTGACCAGCGCCCGCGACGCTGCGGAAAACGCCTTGCGGGATCTGCATACGGCCCAGGACCGCCTGGTCCAGGCGGAAAAAATGGCCTCCCTCGGCCAGCTTACTGCAGGCATTGCCCACGAGATCAAGAACCCGCTCAACTTCGTCAACAATTTTGCCAAACTGTCCCGGGAGTTGCTGGAGGAACTGGCCGAAGTGCTGGAAGCGCCGATCGCTGCGCTGAGCGAAGACGACCGGGACGATGCGGAAGACCTGTTCGACACGGTCAAGCAGAACCTGACCAAGATCGACGAGCACGGCAAGCGTGCCGATTCAATCGTCAAGAACATGCTGCTGCATTCCCGTGACGGTCCGAGCGAGGCCAGGTCGAGCGACCTGAATGCGATAGCCGAAGAAGCCCTGAACCTTGCCTTTCATGGCGCGCGCGCGGAAAACTCCAAGTTCAATATCGAGATCGCAAAATCGTTTTCACCGGACGTCGGCGAAATCGAATGTTTCCCTCAGGATATGACACGTGTCTTTCTTAATTTGATATCCAACGGCATGTATGCCGCCCACAAGCGCCAAGCCGTGTCGGAGGCTGCTGGGCATCACCAACCGACGATCTCGCTTGAAACCCACAATCATGGTGACACCGTATCGATTGAAGTGCGTGACAACGGCTCAGGCATACCCGACGACATTCGCGACAAGATCTTCACACCGTTTTTTACGACAAAACCTGCCGGAGAAGGCACCGGACTTGGCCTGTCGCTCAGTTTCGACATCGTCGTCAAACAGCACGGCGGCACAATGACGGTCGAAAGCGAACCTGAGGACTTCACTGCCTTTACAATTACATTGCCACGTATCCTGAAGAACAAGGAACCAAGGGGAGATATCAAAGCATGAGTGCGCGGATCCTGATGGTTGACGATGAACCGGATGCCGAAGAACTGTTTCGTCAAAACTTCCGCCGGGAAATCCGGAAAGGAGCCTACACGTTCGATTTTGCGCGATCTGGAAGCGCTGCGCTCGATTTCCTTGAAGGCGAAGAGGCTCCGGAAGTCATTCTTGTGCTATCCGACATTAACATGCCCGGCATGACCGGAATTGAGCTTCTCGAACAAATCAAGCAAAAGCGGCCGGACATCCCGGTTTTCATGATTACCGCCTACGGCGACCAGTCGACGGAACGCACCGTTCGCGAAAAAGGGGCTTCCCAGTTCCTCACCAAACCGGTCGACTTTGCAGCTTTGAAAGATCAACTCACGGACATCGTTGCGGAAAAATACGGATGAGCGCCATACGAATCCTCGTCGTCGACGATGAACCCGACGTTGAAGCGCTGGTGAGCCAGCGGTTTCGGCGCCAGGTGCGCAAGGGCGAGCTGTCGTTTGTGTTCGCCAGAGACGGCCAGCATGCGCTCGAGGTGCTTGAGGACGATTCTGATGTCGTAATGGTGCTGAGCGACATCAACATGCCGCGCATGGACGGTCTTGCCCTTCTGGAGCAACTGAACGAACTCCACGAGGACCTTGCAACGGTTATTGTGTCGGCCTACGGCGATATGGCCAATATCCGCACGGCCATGAACCGTGGAGCCTTCGACTTCGTTACAAAACCGATTGAGTTCGACGACCTTGAGACAACGATATCAAAGACACTCTCGCATCTGAAAGTGCTTCGCCAGCTACAACAGGAAAAGACCGATGCGGAGAAGGGCAAGGCAATCCTGTCGCGGTACTTTTCGCCGAATGTCGTGCAGGCGCTGTCTCAGAATCCGGACTGTCTGTCACCGCAAGGGGAGCGCCGATTTGCAACTTTCCTGTTTACGGATCTGGCCGATTTCACGCCACTGGTCGAAACCACCGACTCCGATGTTATCGTCGCCTTGTTGAATGAGTATCTCGACCGCCTTGCCAAGATCGTTTTCGAGCATGAAGGAACGGTCATGAAGGTAGTGGGTGATGCATTGCATGCCATGTTCGGAGCACCCCTTGATCAATCGGACCATGCGAAACGGGCAGTGGCCTGCGCTCTGGCGATCGATGCTTTTACCACGGAGTTCCAGACGGCGAAGAACTCAGCCGGCATTCCACTGGGGGTCACCCGGGTTGGCGTCAACTCGGGCCAGGCCATAATTGGCAATTTCGGTGGCGACTATTTCTTCGATTACACAGCCTACGGGGACGCTGTAAACGTCGCCGCTCGTCTCGAAAGCGTAAACAAGCAACTCGGAACGCGGTTGTGTGTGAGCCAGACTGTGATCGACCAGATCGACGATTTCCAGGGCCGGCCCATGGGCACACTCCTGTTGAAGGGCAAGTCTCAAATGCTCAATGCCTATGAACCCCTGACCGAGGAGAGATTTGCCTCCGAGTGCACCGCTGATTATGTCGAGGCTTTCGCCAAGCTGAAAGCAGGCGATGACGGCGCGCGCCAGGCGTTTGCGTCACTGGTGGGCAAGAGTGATGACGATCCGCTCACCATGTACCACCTTGGCAGGCTGTTGGCAGGTGAGACCGGTGTCGAGATCGAACTGCTCACAAAATAAGGTCACGCGGTCTTGGAGGCCTTATCCGTAAACTCACGAAATTCACTCAACGGCCGGTCCCAATTGCGATTGGATATCGTCAAATCCTCGCGCTTCCACATCCTGGAACCAGTCCTCTTGACTGGACAGGACATTCGCGTCCGCGTTGATGTCTGGCGTTTCCCCATCGACCGGATCTTCTTCTGCGTTCTTCAGGAAATCTTCTATCTCGTCGATCGTGCCGTTTGCGCCCGGCGGCAGCACAGGAGAGTCAAGCCCGCTCCCCGATGGCGTTACAGGTTCAGCTGTCGTATCGGCCCCTGCTGCCCTGTTGCGGGCTTCTTTTTCCCGCTCTGCTTTCTCTTTTGCAGCTTTCTCTTTTGCTGCTTTCTCCTTGGCCTTGCGTTCCCGTTCTGCGCGCTCTTTCGTAGCTTTTTCCAAAGCCTCGAGGGCGGCTTGATCCTTGGCCAGCAACTCACGCGCCCGGCGTTCCTGTTCCTCCAGTTTCACCATATCTTCCTGCAGAACCTTTACAGTGAGAAATGATTTCAGATCCTGGTTGTCAAACGCCCGGGACATCTCGCCCACCCGTCCCTCGAGCACCATCTTCAAGGGCGGCGCATTGGGATATTTTTCCAATTGCAGTCGCCAGTCGCTGTCATACTGCCACGACGGCAAGTCGATCTTGAGACGCGCAGTACCGGAAATCGCCTGGCTGGCAATCTTGACCGGCTCGAATTCGGCGACGCCGTTGTTGATCGTAAACTCCGTGGCGACCTGATTGAACCCGGTTTCCCCGCCAGTCATCACCGTCGTCGTGATCTCATCGATTTGCTCTTCGGTTCGGACTTTTTCGAGCGCTGCCGAGAACGCATCTGCATCGAAATTGCGGAGCACGCCCTTTTCGACCGCCAGAGTGCCTGAACCCGACATGGATGACAGCAGAGCCAGCGTATTGCGCCCCTGCCCCCTCAACTCACCTTTCGAGGACACCAGCCCGCCGACCAGTGAATCGTCCTTGTTTTGCCCTGCAATTGCCCCAAGTTGAGCCTTCTCAAGCGCGTAGTTCGACGTGAAAGAGATCTGGTCGCGCCGTGCTGTCATGGCAGCGGAAATGTCAATCTCCCCATCGAAGGCCCTGCCCTTCAGGGAAGTCAGCGTCGCTTTACCATCGGCTATATTTGCCTCAAGCACGGCCTGTGACACAACCGCCTGATCGGCCAGAAAGAGACGGGCGACCTGAGCCTTGAGATCGAGTCGAAACCGCTTGAACAAACGGTCTCCGAACGGCTTGACGGCCCAGACATTGTCGCTTTCATTGCTTTCGTCGACGAGACTGGTTGCTTGAGCAACCGTGTCGTCCAGACCGCCGGAGTCCCTGTGAAACAGCACGTTCAGCGCCCACGGCATGGAGAATTCAGCCAGATTTGCGTTTAGACGAACGGACGGTACGGTATCGTTGAAATTGAAGATTCCATTGACGTCCACAGGGATGTCGTTCAACGAACCTGTCAGACCGGTGACGACAAATTCGCCGTCCTTGCCGGCCACGAGAGCCCGCAGATTTATTGGTCCCTGCGGTTGCTGCGACGACTCTTGCGGGAGGACACCGAGAACCCGGTAGAGCGGCCCACCCTCTTTGGCGGACACGTTCATTTCCCCTTCCAGCGATGTCAGGCCGGCCACCCGTCGCGCTGTTCCGTTGGCGGCCAATTGTGCGCCGAAAGCTTCTATCCCGGCGTTGATTTTCAGGCCGTCTTTGAGGTTGCCCTTAATCTGGGTACGCAGAACGCCGGGCTGATCGCGCGCCTGCGGCGTAACGCCTTGTGACAAACCAATCTGGCGGAAAAGTTCTTCACCCTGATTGTTGGCCAGTTCCGCCAGCAATTCCAGCTTGGCTTCGTCAATCGATGTCAGAGAACCCAGATACGTACCTTCGACGATGGCACTGCTCTGACCGAACGTGCCGTCAGCCTTGAACTTGAATTCCGCGCCGTCGCCGGACGGAATCGCGTCAAACGTCGCCGACAGGTTTGTCGGCCCCCAGAGCGAGGCCCAATCGACCCATGACCGGCCCCGGTCAAGGCCGCGCGGACCTATGTTGAACAAGGCCAGGAGATTGGTCGGATCCTGGGCACTGACCTGCGTCGTCAGCGACCCTTCGGGATTCTCGGTAACGTCCTTCAACGTTCCTCCGATGGCGATGTTGGCACCCCCAAAATCCCGGAAAGTCATGTTCTTGATCGTCAGATCGCCACCGCGCAACGTCGTATCCAGAGAGATGCCTCGGATACTGGTTCCGTTGATAATCACCTTTTCGGCCTTGGCTATGATGTTGGCGTCAAACTCATCGAGAATGGCCACAGCCGATTCCTGCGCGTCCTCGGCCCCGTCACCGTCATCCTCAGACTTGGCGTCTCCTTCCGGCGAATCTTCCCCGGCGTCCGGCTTTGGCGAAGCCTTGCGGTTGGTCGGCGGCAGATACCGATCAACGTTCAACTCATCCATGATGACCCTCAAGCCAAACGACGGCCGTTCGGTCAGGGCGTAGGAAAGCCCGAGCCTTGCATTCGTCTTGTCGAGTTTGGCTTCGACGCCGATCAGTTCGACCAGATGATCGGCAACCTTGAGTTCGCCTTTCAGGGACAGCTTGCCGCGGGCGCCGCCTGCCTGGGGATTGATGAATGGCATCGTCCGCGGCGCCGCCCAGGAAATAAACGACTTTGCATCCCTGGCCTGCAGGGCAAAGATGCCGTCAAACAGAACGTCGGTCCGCTTCGGATCGTAAGTACCGGTGATCGAAAGTTCAGACTGGCCCGGCAGACGGCCAACTGCGCGTGACACTGAAAGTTTGTCCGGCGAAAACTGCAGGGTAACGCCGGCACCCTCGATTTGCTGTCCGCCAAGAACCAGACCACTGACATCGATCGTCAGTTCTCCTCCGAGTGTCTTGGGAACAAAATCCAGCAGCCGCGGAATCTGTTCGAGCACTTCGCGGGTGCCTATGGGGTCTTCCACACCGTCGCCGTTGCTCTTTTTCTGAACCAAAGAATCGAGATCAAGACGCCGTGCCGTCAGTTTCGCCGAAAGGTTCGGTGTGTCCCCAAGGTCGAGTTGTGCGCTACCCGATAGCGTGGCCTTCTTGCCGCCTCGCCCGAGAATGAACTGCGTATCCGAAAAGGTCATCTCATCGAGGTTTGCCGAAATCGCCGAGCGGATTTCAAACGGCACCGCCGCTGCAAGGCCGGCCACGGACCGGTCTCCCTTGCCGTCCGCATCCGACTCCGCCTGGATTTCAGTTAGCCTGAACCGCCCTTCGAATATCGGCAGAACATCGCGCTTGGTCAGGACACCGTCGAAATTGAGGCGTTTGCCCTTGCGGTCCTCGGGCGTAAGCGTCACGGCCAGTCGAAGCGGCTGGCCTTGCTTGTGTTTGCCCACAGACACCCGGAACTCGCGGCTGGCACCTTCATGGCTAAAGACACCGCTTGCCTTGTAGGGGCCGCCCAGCGACGGTGCGCTCAGGGTCACATTTAGTTTTTCCAACCTGGTTTCCAGCCCGCGGGACCGATCGCGCAGAACCAACGTGCCGGAATTTATCCTGGTATCGTCAAGCCGCACGTCGTCGGCCGCAAGCAGTTGGTTGAAGCCGCCGACCGGTTTCAAGTCCCAGGTCGCTCCGTCTTTCAGCAGTTCGAGTTCAATGACAGGCGATTCCACATCGACCGAGGACACGTCGATCTTGCCCCTCAACAGCGGCGCCAGCGACAGTTTTGCCTGCACAGAACGGGCAACGAACAGGTTCTCCGATCCGGCATCCGGCGGGTTGCTGACGCGGATGTTTTCGACCCGAAGAACAGGGGCCGGCAGAAACCGTACGGAAATATTGCCGCCAACCGTTACCTTCCGGCCGGTTATGCGCTCACCATAGGCTTCGATGTCCGCACGATAGTCCGACCAGTCCACGAAGAACGGAACCAGCAATGCCGTAAACAGCGCAAAGACCAGGAAAAGTCCTGCATATAATAGCGGAGATTTCATATCAGCCCGTCATGCCGCTTCAGAATCCGATATGCGCCCTGGCCCATCCTTCACCCGACGTTCCACAGATTATGAGGATAGAGACTAATACCAAGAAATAGGAACGCTGCGCGAATCGAATTTGCCGTGCCACAGTGATTCGTAACACGATAATCCCTTTTAGAGACCACGGCCATAGGCCTTGGAACCGACAACTTCGTTCAAAACATCGGCTAATTTGAGGCAGCCGGCACATCAGGAAATATTTTTCCCGGATTCATGATGTTTTTGGGGTCAAGGGATGATTTTATCGTGCGCATGATCCGGACGCCGGCGCCGTGTTCGGCGAACATGAACTTTTTCTTGCCCGACCCGACCCCATGTTCGCCCGTGCACGTACCGTCCATCGCCAGGGCACGCAGCACCAACCGGTCCAGAAACGCATGAGCTTCGTCCACGGCTGTAGCATCTTCCATGTCAACCAGCAGCAGAACATGAAAATTGCCGTCGCCTACATGTCCGACGATCGGTGCCAGCATGTTGTTGTCGACAACATCCTTCTTGGTCTCGTCAAGGCACTCCGCCAGCCGGGAAATCGGCACGCAAACGTCGGACGACACGCCCTTGCGCCCTGGCGCCAGAGCAAGCCCCGCCCAAAACACGTCATGGCGGGCCTGCCATAGCTTGCTGCGGTCCTCGGTCTTGGTTGCCCATGTGAACGTGCCGCCGCGAAATTCGCCGGCGATGTCGCCAAACATCTCGCTTTGTTCCCTGACGCCCGCCTCCGATCCGTGAAACTCGAGAAACAGCGTCGGTGTTTCCTCAAGACCCAGGTTTGAGTAGGCGTTGCACGCCTTGACCTGGACCTCATCGAGCAGTTCGATCCGTGCCACTGGAATACCCGACTGGATGGTCAGGATCACCGCATCGCAGGCCGAGCGAATGTCCGGGAAGGCGCAGACGCCGGCCGAGATCGACTCGGGGATGCCGTAGAGCTTCACCGTCACTTCCGTGATGATCCCAAGCGTGCCCTCCGACCCGACAAGCAGGCGCGTCAGATCGTATCCTGCCGACGATTTCTTCGAACGCCGTGCGGTGCGAATGATCTCTCCGTCGGGCATCACGACGGTCAGGCTGACCACGTTTTCACGCATTGTGCCGTAGCGCACCGCATTGGTGCCCGACGCCCGCGTCGAGGCCATGCCGCCCAGGCTGGCATCCGCGCCCGGGTCTATCGGAAAAAACAGGCCCGTGTCCCGCAGATGTTCATTGAGTTGTTTGCGGGTGACGCCGGCCTGAACCGTGCAATCGAGATCCTCGGCATTGACGCTGAGAATCTGGTTCATGGCCGACAGGTCAACCGAAATCCCGCCAAAAGGCGCTGCAATATGCCCTTCAAGCGAGGTGCCTGTGCCAAAAGCGATGACCGGGACTTCATAGCGATCGCAAATCTTCACGATTGCGGAGACTTCCTCGGCGGACTCGACGAAGGCCACCGCATCGGGAGGCTCGCCTTCATGCCACGTCAGGTCATCGCCATGCAGATCGCGAACCGCCTGTGCGGTCGACAGCCGATCGCCGAGCAGATCCCCGATTTCCCCGATTGCGGCATAGACCGAATTGCGTCCTGCCTGTTGGACCAGTGTCATCTTGCTTCTATCCTTCTGGTGGACCTGACAATCCCTATTGAGTACCCGTCCGTCAAGACCGGCAGGTGAGGTAACATTCGACGATAGTGTACTGGAGGCACCTGGCGTCGCCACTTGCAGGATGCGTGTCGCTTTCGTCGCTCAACCGCGCCCATCGACCGCTTTAGGTAATAGCGGAATTGTCCTATCTTGCTCCATGCCAACAACATTAGAGTGAATTCATGTCTCAGGAAACGCTGCACGTCACCACAGGCTTCAGGGTCGAACCGGAATGGATCGACTACAATGGCCACCTGAACATGGCCTACTACAATGTCCTGTTCGACCGTGGCGTCGACGACGTGTTCGAATCCTTCGGTCTGGGTCCCGACTATGTCAAGCAGCACAACGCTTCGTATTACACGCTCGAAAACCATGTGGTGTACCTGCGTGAAATTCACGACGGCGACGAGGTCAATGTCTCGCTGCAACTGCTCGACTACGATCAGAAGCGTACCCATGTGTTCATGGAACTGATCCACGCCAAAGAAGGCTTCATCAGCGCCACATCCGAACAGATCCATATGCATGTGGACATGAACCAGAAGCGCTCCGCCCCCTTCCCCGACCCGGTTCTGGAAAAGATAAGCGCCATGCATGCAGCCCATAAACCGCTGCCGATCAAACCACAGGTCGGCCGCGTCATCGGAATTCCCCGCAAAGCAGGCAATGTTTGATATGGATGGGGCATGGAGAGGCGATCCACATTTCCCGTCCGCCAGTCAGTCGATGCACACGGACAATAATTTGGAGTGATGTTCCGCCATGTTCGGGCTGGGCGGTTATGTAAGGCAATTCCTGGACGAGACCATCGTCCAGAACCTGCGGTCGATGCGCACCACCAGGCTGCATCTGGCCTGGCTCATGGCCGCCGTCATCGGTGTCGCCGTCGCCTATGCCGTCATTGCCTTCAGAAGCTTCATCGGCCTGGTGCAGGTGCTGTGGCTCGGCACCATGACCGAGACCGTGATCACGGCGGCGGCCCGGACGCCTTCATGGATCATATTTCTGGCACCGGTCGCCGGCGGTCTGATCGTTGGCCTGCTGCTCCAGTTTGTCATCCCCTGGCGGCGGCCCGAAGGTGTTGCCGACGTCATCGAAGCCCGGATCAACGGCAAGGTCGACGTGCCTGTTCAACGCGGCCTGACCAGCGCCCTCATCAGCGCACTCTCACTCGGGTCGGGCGCCAGCGCCGGGCGCGAGGGGCCGGCGGTTCACATCGGCGCGGCCCTGGCATCCAGTTTCGCCCATGCCATCACCCTGCCGCCGGGAACCCGGCGTGCCCTGTTCGGCTGCGGCGTTGCCGCGGCCGTCACGGCCTCGTTCAACGCACCGCTTGCCGGCGCCTTGTTCGCGCTAGAAGTGGTCATGGGTCACTACGCCGTCAGCGCCTTCATTCCCATCGCCATAGCAAGCGTCGGCTCGACAGTGGTCACGCGCATCTATCTGGGCGACTTCCCGGCCTTCGTCGTGCCCGAGTATCAGATCACATCCTACCTGGAGTTTCCCGCGTTCGCTTTGCTGGGACTGACCTGCGGCCTGGTTGCCATCTGCTTTCAGGGCTCGATCATGGCCACCGACTGGACGGCCAGGCGCATCACGGTGCCGCTGTGGACCCGTCCGGTGATCGGCGGCGCCCTGGTCGGCGCGATTGCGGTTTTCCTGCCCGAAATCATCGGCGTCGGTTATGAGGCCACCGACAAGGCCCTGAAACAGCAGTACTCCCTGCTGATGCTGTTCACCCTCCTGATCGCCAAGACCGCCGCCACCGCCATCACCATCGCCAGCCGGTTCGGTGGCGGGGTCTTCAGTCCCTCGCTCTATCTGGGTGCCATGACCGGCGGTGCCTTCGGCATTATTGCGGCTTCCGCCTTTCCCGAAATGGCCTCGAGCCACGGTCTTTACGCCATTGTCGGCATGGGGGCTGTATCGGCCGCCGTCCTCGGCGCACCGATCTCGACCACCCTGATCGTGTTCGAACTGACCGGCGGCTACGAGGTCACCATCGCCCTGCTGCTGGCTGTCTCCATGTCCATGGGCCTGATGCAGGCGTTTCATGGCCACAGCTTCTTCCACTGGCAATTGTCCATGCGCGGCATCTTCCTCGACGAAGGCCCGCAAAGACAGCTCATGCGCACGATCTTCGTACGCGATTTCCTGACCCCGCTCAAAGAAGACGAAACCTACAACTGGGGCGAGGACGACAGCATACCCATGCTCACCCCTGACGACACCCTGGCGTCCGCCATCAGGGCATTCAATGATGTCGGCCTCGCCCGCATTCCGGTGGTCGATTCCAAAGACGTTTCGGTGACGCTCGGCTGGGCCGAACACGTCAAGGCCCTCGACGCCCTCAATGCTGCGCTGAACGAGGTCAACGCCGAGGAGCATCGTTAGCGGCCAGCGTTAGTAGACACCGGCGCAAGGCCGGTGAACGAGCGGGTTTAGAGGGGCGTCTCAACAAAATCGTTTCCCGGACAAGCGCAGCGTGATCCGGGATCTACTCGCCTTTCACCAGACTCAGGAATGACGATTGGCCCTCTGTCACCCTTGGATGAGCCGGCAGGCGAGACCGAGGGTCCATTGGCGTCGGCTGCAATCGACCGCAAGGGCGATTGGATGCTCACCTTCGTTACACTCCGGCAAGCATGACGATGGGGTGTTTGTTCAAATACCTGCAAGAACCGTCCTCAAATCCGGGCTTCGACTCGTGAAAAATCGTGCTAAGAAGGCGTGTTCCACGGAGACTGAATGAGCACATCCGATCCATTTGACCTGGGCGCTTTTGACGACGAGCCGCCGCCTGTTCCGGTACAGAAACCGGGCGGAATCGCCGCGCGCGCATCTGCGGCCGGGCCGCCGCCCTATCTGGCGACGCTCAACCCGGACCAGCGGGCAGCCGTCGAGTCGCTCGACGGGCCGGTGCTGGTGCTGGCCGGTGCCGGCACCGGCAAGACCCGGGTGCTGACCACCCGGCTGGCGCACCTGCTCTACATGCGCAAGGCCTGGCCCGGCCAGATCCTGGCGGTGACCTTCACCAACAAGGCCGCGCGGGAAATGAAGAACCGCATCGGCGCACTGATCGGCGGTGTTGTCGAAGGCATGCAGTGGCTCGGCACGTTTCACTCCATCGGCGCCAAGATCCTGCGCCGCCACGCCGAACTGGTGGGCCTGCGCTCGGATTTCTCGATCCTCGACACCGACGACCAGATCAGGCTGCTCAAACAAATCATCCAGGCGGAGAACCTCGACGAAAAACGCTGGCCGGCCCGCCAGCTCGCCGGCCTGATCGACGGCTGGAAAAACCGTGGCCTGACCCCGGACAAGGTCCCCCCCGGCGAAGCCCAAGGCTACGCCAATGGCCGGGGCAACGAATTCTACGCCGCCTATCAGGAACGGCTGAAAGTGCTCAACGCGGTCGACTTCGGCGACCTGCTGCTGGAGTGCCTGCGGTTGTTTCAGGAAAACGCCGATGTGCTCGCCGAGTACCAGCGGCGCTTTGCCTACATGCTGGTCGACGAGTACCAGGACACCAACGTCGCTCAATATCTGTGGCTGCGGCTGCTTGCCCAGGGCCACAAGAACATCTGCTGCGTCGGTGATGACGACCAGTCGATTTACGGCTGGCGCGGCGCCGAGGTCGACAACATCCTGCGCTTCGAGAAGGATTTTCCCGGCGCCCGCGTGGTCCGGCTGGAACACAATTACCGCTCAACCGCCCATATTCTGGCGGCAGCATCAGGCCTGATCGACCACAACGAGGACCGTCTGGGCAAGACGCTCAGGACCGACGGCGACGACGGCGAGAAGGTCCGGGTGCGTGGTGTCTGGGACGGCGAAGAGGAAGCCCGCGCCATCGGCGAGGACATCGAGCAGGTTCAGCGCGACAAGCACGATCTCAACGAGATAGCCATCCTGGTACGTGCCAGTTTTCAGATGCGTGAGTTTGAGGACCGGTTCATCACCCTTGGTGTCCCCTACCGGGTCGTCGGCGGGCCGAAATTTTATGAGCGCCTCGAGATCAGGGACGCCCTGGCCTACCTCAAGATCACCGCCCAGCCGGACCACGACCTGGCCTTCGAGCGCATTGTCAACACACCCAAGCGCGGGCTGGGTGACGCCACGGTCAAGAAACTGCATGCCTATGCCCGCGCCTCCGGCGTCTCGCTGACGCGCGCCGCATCCTCCCTGGTTGAAACCGATGAGTTGACCGCCAGGGCCAGAAGTTCGCTCGGCGGCCTGATGGAATCGTTTTCGCGGTGGCGGTCGCTGATCGACGGCCTGCCGCACACCGAACTGGCGGAAATGGTGCTCGATGAATCCGGCTACACCGAAATGTGGCAGAACGACAAGTCGCCCGAAGCGCCCGGACGTCTCGACAACCTGAAGGAACTGATCCGCTCGATGGACGAGTTCGAAAACCTGGGCGGTTTCCTGGAACACATCGCCCTGGTGATGGACTCGGACACAGGCAATGCCGAGGAGAAGGTCAACCTGATGACCCTGCACTCGTCCAAGGGTCTTGAGTTCGACACGGTCTTCCTGCCCGGCTGGGAGGAAGGCCTGTTCCCCCATCAGCGCTCGCTCGACGAGAGTGGCCGCGCCGGTCTCGAAGAAGAACGCAGGCTGGCCTATGTCGGCATCACCCGTGCCCGCAAGCGCGCCCAGATCAGTTTTGCGTCAAACCGGCGTATTCACAATCTCTGGCAGAATGCCCTGCCCTCGCGCTTCGTCGATGAGTTGCCGGAGTCCCATGTGGAGGTCGACACGTCGGGCAACAATTACGGCGGCTACGGCTTCGGTGAAAGCCGGTTCGACCAGGCCTACAAGGCCGACCCGTTTTCCGGCAACTACACCACGCCTGGATGGCAGCGCGCCCAGAAGGCCTATGCGGACGGCACGGCGTCCAGATCGAGCCCCCGGATCATTGAAGGCGAACTGGTGGCCACCGCCGACGACGGAGCCGCGAGCTACACCGTCGGCGAACGCGTCTTCCACCAGAAATTCGGATATGGACAGATTTCATCGGTCGAAGGCAACAAGCTCACCATCGATTTCGACAAGGCCGGCCGCAAACGCGTGCTCGATTCCTTTGTCGAGCGCCACTAGCGGTGTCAACGATTTGATTCGCGTGGTCCTCAAGACAACCGGCCGGTTTGTGGAAGCTTTTGCCGATGCGTTGCGGACCGGGCTGGACGACGACCAAGCCGTCGTCGGGGAATGGGAAGACGCACCGGACCAATGGACGGTCGATGCTTATTGCGAAGGGCACCCCGACCTTGCACCGGCAAGAAACCAAGTCGACCGGGTCGCGAGCGCTCTAGGCATTGCGGCGCCGGAAATCACGCTTGAAGAAATTGCCGAGAAAGATTGGGTCGCGGAATCACAAGCTGCCCTTCATCCAATTCCCGCCGGCCGGTTCTTCCTGCACGGCAGTCACGACCGCGCGGCCCGGAGAGCCGGTTGTCACAACATTGAAATCGATGCCGGACAGGCATTCGGCACCGGTCACCACGGCACAACGCTTGGCTGCCTCATCGCGCTGACCAACGTGTTGAAGGGAATAGCGCCGCGCAGAATGCTGGATGTGGGATGCGGCACAGGTGTTCTGGCCATTGCCGCCGCCTTGCACCGGAAACGAATGGTCGTCGCGACCGACATCGATCCGGTCGCCATCAAAGTGACACTGGAAAATGCGCGAAAGAATGCGGTGTCCCAAACGCTCCGCACGGTTGTCGCGGCAGGTCTCGATCATCCGGCGATCCAGGCGTCGGGTCCCTACGATCTGATCCTGGCGAACATTCTTGCAGGTCCCCTCAAACGCCTTGCGCCCGGCATCCGCAGGGCGGCACGACCGGGCGCAAGGGTTATTCTTTCGGGTTTGCTTCCCACTCAGGAAGCCAGGATCCTGTCGGCCTATCGTGACCAGGGTTTTGTGTTTGAAACCCGCTACCGGATTTCCGGCTGGTCAACGCTGGTCGTCAGGCGTCCAGATTGAGTTAGCGACCACCCCAGACTTTGGAGTGGATATCGGCGCGTTCGACACCGATATCGGCCAGCATGCGGTCGTCGAGTGCAATCAGGTCCATTTCGGCAGCACGCAGTGTGCGCAGTTCCGTGATTTTCCTGAATAGTCCCCCGATCCTATCCACCAGCGAGACGGTTGTTCCAAGCTGGTGCGACAGAGCTGCGGGCGAAATTTCGTAATGTACATTAGCCATTGTCTACCTCATTTCGTCTCTTTGTTTCCCAGCCGGATGCGTTGCATGGCGGAGGAAACGGTTGCGGTTTGTTGATCAGGGCGTAGACCGGAAGCCGGTCCGGGGTTGCATCGGTTCCTTAATCGGACCCGGTGTCATCTCACTTTCAGGTTGGATGGCACCGGACACGCTGCATGGCCTCGTTTTTTACGTCCTGTTATCAGAGTTGCCGTGGCAATCATCTTATGAGCGGTATATATGTACGAAGCCCCGTGTGAGTATTGGAATTTCTGCATCCCTGCTCTGCAAAATTTGCATAGCCGGTAAACAAGATTTTAACGCAAACAACGGCTCGATATTTCCGCTTCAGACGCAAAGGAAAGCCATGTTTCAATCGTTCGAGGACGCTCAGGATCCGACCGTCGGCGCTGCCCGTGCAGAGCACCTGCGGGTTGAGTTAAGTCAACAGAATTTAAGCGGTTTTCTGATTCCGCGAGCCGATGAACACCAGGGCGAATATGTTGCCGCCTATGCCGAACGTCTGGCCTGGATAACCGGATTCAGCGGTTCGGCGGGCCTGGCGATCGTGCTTCAGAAGAACGCCGCCATCTTTGTCGATGGCCGTTACACGATTCAAGTGCGCGATCAGGTCGACACCAGCGTCTTCACGCCTCTCCATGTTATCGAGAATCCGCCTGAGAAATGGCTGACGTCGAACATCAGCAAAGGCGACCGCATCGGTTTTGATCCGTGGCTGCACACCCGCGAGCAGGTCAAACGATATCAGGAGGCCTGCGAACGCGCCGGTGCAGAACTGGTGGCCACGCCAAGCAACCCGGTCGACACGATCTGGGAAGACCAGCCACACGCCCCCAACGGGCCGGTAACCGCGCACCTCATACAACATGCCGGAGAACCCGCTGAAGAAAAGATCAAGAAGGTCCAGGCGATTCTTGCGGAAAACGGCAATCACGCGGTCGTCCTTACGCTGCCCGATTCCATTGCCTGGCTGTTCAACATCCGCGGCAGCGACATATCTCATGTGCCCGTCGCCCTGGCATTTGCAGTGATTCCCGTATCCGGGCGTCCCGTGTTGCACATTGACGGCGCAAAGGTCAGCGAAGTCCTGGCGCGCGAGCTTGAAGCCTTCGTCGATTTGCGCGATCCCCAGAACCTGGAAGCCGATCTGCGCAAATTCGGCAACCAAGAAAGCCGCATTCTTGTCGATCCGGCAACGGCTGCCTACCAGATTTCGCGGGTGGTTTCGGACGCCGGAGCCAAAATCGTCTGGGAAGCGGATCCGTGCATCGCCCTCAAGGCCTGCAAGAATGCGTTTGAAATCGCCGGCAGCCGCACCGCACACAAGCGCGACGGCGTCGCCTTGTGCCGGTTCCTCCACTGGTTTGATCAGGAAATCGGCAAGGGCCGTCTCGATGAAATTGCCGTCGCCAAGGAGCTTGAACTCTTTCGGACCGAAACCGGAAAACTACGGGATGTGAGTTTTCCAACCATCTCGGCCGCCGGTCCAAACGCGGCGATCACACATTACCATGTGACCTACGCCAGTTCCCGCAAACTCGAAAAAGGCTCGCTTTATCTGGTCGATTCCGGTGCGCAATATCACGATGGAACGACCGACATCACACGGACCATCGCGATTGGCGACCCGACCGACGAAATGCGCGACCGGTTTACCCGCGTGCTTGTCGGTCACATTGCCATCGCGACCGCCCGTTTCCCCGCCGGCACGACCGGAACCCAGCTCGATATTCTGGCCCGTCAGCCCCTGTGGGAAATCGGGCTCGATTTCGATCACGGCACCGGTCACGGGGTCGGCAGCTACCTGTCTGTCCACGAAGGGCCCCAGCGGATCTCCAAGGCCCCGAGCAAGGTGGCGCTGGAACCCGGCATGATCATCTCGAACGAACCGGGCTACTACAAGGAAGGCGAATACGGCATCCGCATCGAAAACCTGCTGCTCGTCCGGCCCGAACCGACCATCGAGGGTGGCGACGAAACAGAAGACGGAAAGATGAAGGTGTCCGGCGACCGTCCCATGCTGGGCTTCGAAACGCTCACCTGGGCGCCGATCGATCTCAAACTTGTCGATCCTTCGTTGATGACGCCGGCCGACGCCGCCTGGCTCAACAACTATCATGCACAGGTCCTGGAGAACGTCGGGCCCCGCCTCAAGGAACCCGACCGCGAATGGCTGACCAAGGTGACCCGTCCGATCAAGGGCAAAAAGTAGGTTCTCCGTTCCGCAACGGTGACTTGTTCGAGATCAAGCAATATGTCGTCAAGAAGGCAGAACGGCAAAATAATTATAAGCCAGTACCAATCGAAATGCTTGAAATTGAAGGTGAAAACATATAGATACACTGCGTCGGCGCGGGATATTGGAACACCCGCACCCTTTGACGACCGGAATTGCTGTTTAAGTCCCTTCGGGGCACGACGACCTTCCCGAGACTCATAGAGACCCCTGGGCAGCCCGTTTCGGGCACCCGGACTGACTTGTTCACGACCAACGGGAAAGGACTACCCACATGCGTGTCAATGGCACCGTAAAATTCTTCAACACCACCAAAGGCTTCGGCTTTATCGCACCTGAAGGCGGCGGCAAGGACGTATTTGTCCACGCATCCGCACTCGAGCGCTCCGGCCTGCCGCCGCTCAATGAAGGCGACAACGTCACCTTCGTGATCGAAGACGACCCACGCGGTCGTGGCAAACAGGCCGCCGATCTGCAGCTCGCCTGAGGATTGAAGACCAAGTTACCCGGGCATCAGCCTGGGTTGAAAGCGCCGCCGGACCTCCGGCGGCGTTTTTTTGTGGAGGCGCCTTGGGCGCATTCGCTCAGATCCAACACCTCGATCCATGCTGACCGGTTAGTCTCAATTTTTGACATCGCGCCATTTGGAATGAGGATATCTGTAGCTACCCAAGGGAGATTGAGGAGAGCCAGTTGTTGAGGGTATTGCAGACCCGCATGTGTGACTGCCTCTTTTTGCCGCTTGTGACCCAACTCGGACTTCAGCGGCTGTCCAAGGACTCACACAAAAAACCCGCCGAAACGGGGTTTGATGTCTCGTCGATGTGTCACCGGTCAGAACGGCACGTCGATGCGCGCTGTCCCGCCGTAGCCGGTGTATTCGCCGCCGCCAAGGCCGGAGATATCGCCCTGG
>JAJFHD010000091.1 GCA_021775805.1 Alphaproteobacteria bacterium
TCTCCGCCTGGGTCAACGTCCTGCTTCTCAGTCGGACGTTGTCGGCGCGTGGACAGTTCAGCCTCGATGCCCGCTGCCGCCTGCGGGTACCCATGATCCTGCTTGCCAGTCTCGTGATGGGTGCCGCCGTCTGGTACGCAAATCTCTGGGCGTTCCCGGTTGTGTCGGCTGCGGACCTCGGCTTCAAGGTCATCCTGCTCGGCGGACTGGTCACCGCAGGCGCTGTGGTGTTCTTCACTATCACCCAGATCACCGGCGCTGCCCGCCTTTCGGAACTGGCCCGGATTTTTCGCAAGACGTGAACTGAAAGCTATTGCAGCTTGCGCGTTTTCAATTCAGGAACTCTTCGATCCAGCGTTGATAGTCGTCGCGACGCGAAACCGATTTCATCAGATCTGCCGATGCCAACGTGTTCAACGCGGACGGCGCGCCGCCTTCTCTGAGGTGCTTCATGGTCTGGTAGATTGCCTGGGTCGCGGCCGCAAACGGTTGATGCCCCTGAAGTGCCACCCTGACGCCCTTTGATGCCAGATAATCTGTGTCCGCAAGGTCGGGCCCGGTACCGCCGACGATTATCGGGAGATCGGATTCAGCGGCAATCAATTCTAGATCTGGCCTGGTTTTCACACCAACCAGGAAAATGGCATCGACGCCTGTCCGGGAATAGGCCCTGACGCGCCGGGCTGCATCTTCCGGTCCGGTCATGGCGGCCGCACTCGTGCGCGCAGCGATGGCAAGCGATGGATCGCGCCTGGCCTCGACGGCGGCGCGCATCTTGCCAGTGCCCTCTTCGATTGTGATGAGTGTGGAGACTCCGCCGGACGCAAATCCTTGCGGCAAGGCTGTGTCTTCGATCGAAAGCCCGGCTATGCCCGCCGCCTCGAGTTCCTCGACGGTCCGCATGACGTTGAGCGCGTTGCCATACCCGTGATCGGCGTCGACCAGGATCGGCAACTCGCCGGCCCGCGAGATCCGATAGGCCTGACCGGCAAACTCCGACAAAGTCAGCACGATCATGTCCGGGGCACCGAGGACCGTGAGTGACGCGACCGAGCCTGCGAACATGCCCAGTTCGAAACCCAGATCCTGGGCAATGCGTACCGATACGGGATCGTGCACCGAGGCAGGATGGACACAGATGTCGGAGTCAAGAAGGTTCCGGAACGCCTGTCGGCGTTCACTCCATCGATTCATGAATGTCTCCCCTGTTTGGATACTGTCCGGGACGTCGTGCATGTCTGCAGTTCGTGAAATCCGGATCGACCATACCATGCTTGTCACCATTCAAAATGCATGCAGAAATGCAGCGCAGTCATGTTGCATTGCGTTTCAGATGATTGTTCAATCCCGTCATGTTGGTTGTCTCTTATGACTGGATGCTTGTCCTGGCCTCCGTGCTGGTGGCGATTCTGGCCGCTTTCACGGGGTTTCGCCTGACCAGTGGGCTTGCCGCCCTGTCGCCGGAGCAGCGCAAGCCCCACGTTGCGAAGGCCGCCCTGGCCCTGGGCGGTGGCATCTGGTCGATGCACTTCATCGGCATGATTGCAGTCCGGATATCGGTTGCCATCGAGTATGACGCCCTGGCAACGCTGGGTTCGGCCCTTGTCGCTATTCTGATCACCGGCTTCGGCCTGGGCCTGCTGCATTTCGGAGAACGCACCAGAACCCGGATTGTTCTGGCGGGCATTGCCATGGGCCTGGGCATCGTCTCCATGCATTACATGGGGATGTCGGCCATTCGTGGAAACTGCGTCGTATCCTACAACCCCATAGGTATTATTCTTTCTGCCGCGGTCGGCATTATGTCGTCGATTGCAGCGCTCTGGCTGGCCTACAAGCAGCGCCTGCTACGCGACCTGGCGCTTGGCGCGGTGGCTTTCGGCATTGCCATATCCGCCATGCATTATACGGCGATGATTTACACCCGGTTCGACCCGGCAGTGGAGATTGTTGCCATTCCCGATCCTATTCTTTCGTCCGGTCTCCTGGCCCTGATCGTCGCGGTGTCATCGTTCCTGATTTGTGGATTTTTCCTTCTGACCGCAATTCCTGCCACCCCCATGGGATCGGGACAGGGGGATCCGGCCAGTTTCATGAAGGACGGGCAGGACAGCGATGTCGCCGGGAAAACCGATGAGGCACCGGACCCCGCCACATTGACCAGATTGCCGTACGAGACGACCAACATGACGAAGTTCATCGCATTGAGCGATGTCTTCGCGATTAAGGCGGATGGTCATTACACCCGCCTCTATGACCGGACCGGGGACTATTTCTGTCCGTGGTCAATTTCCAGCATCGAACAGAAACTGGAAGATCCCAACTTCCTGAGAACCCATCGCTCGTACCTCGTCAACATCGCTCATGTCACCGGAATACAACGCACCGGCGACAACGCGTCTTGTCAACTGGGCGATGAGGCAAACTCCAAAATTCCGGTGAGCAGGACCAAGGTCCAGGACGTGCGAAAGGCGCTTGGAGTCGACTGATCCGGTCCTTCTGTCACATCCGCAACTCGTGCAGCTCAGCCGCAGTTCGTGAAATTTAGCCGTATCTCACGTTCCAGACCGGTGGGATCGATCACTCTGCCTCTAAAATCGCGCTTCAATACAAAAACATCACGCGTTGATTTGGAGGGAACCATGATACCGGCGGCGTTTGACTATCACCGGCCGACTTCGATTGCCGAAGTCATTGGCCTGCTCAGCGATCTGGGCGACGAGGCGCAGATTGTTGCAGGCGGTCATAGCCTGATTCCTATGATGAAGCTGCGCATGGCGACACCGGAACATCTGGTCGACATGCAGGACATTGCGGAATTGAAATACATTTCCGTCGAGGACGGTTCCCTGTCGATCGGGTCGATGACCACACAAAGTGACCTGATCGCGTCGGAGACTGTTGCAAAAAGTTGTCCGATCCTGGTCGAGACCTCGCTTCAGATCGCAGATCCCCAGATCCGCAATCTGGGAACGTTAGGTGGAAATGTTGCCAATGGCGACCCGGGCAACGATATGCCGGCGGTCATGCAGGCGCTGGATGCGCGTTTCATGCTCGAAGGGCCTGGCGGAATGCGGTCGGTGGCTGCCCGTGAATTCTATGAAGCCGCCTACTTTACCGCTCGCAAGGACGATGAGGTTCTGACCGCCATTCGCATTCCGATACCGGCGGAAGGCCATGGCAGTGCCTATGTCAAACAGAAACGCAAAGTCGGCGACTATGCGACGGCGGCGGCAGCGGCCATTGTCACGGTGGCGTCCGGCCAGGTGGCCAGCGCGTCGATTGCCCTGACGAATGTGGCGGACACGCCGCTTTATGCCGAGGCTGCATCCCAGGCGTTGGAGGGAAATGCGCCCGACGCGGCTGCCATCAATGCAGCAGCCGAAGCCGCCATGGCGATCGCTCAGCCCGCCAGCGACGGCCGGGGATCGGTTGAATTCCGGACGAAGCTTACGGGCGTCATGGTACGCCGCGCAATTCAGGCCGCCCTCGAACGGGCTGCGGGCTAGAAGGAACTCATTCGATGTCAAAAATGCACGTAAAGATGACCGTCAACGGCCGGGCCGTCGAAGGCTTGACGGAACCGCGCACCCTGCTGATCCATTTCCTGCGCGAGGACCAGGGCCTGACCGGCGCGCACATCGGCTGCGACACCAGTCATTGCGGCGCCTGCACGGTCGATATGAACGGCCAGTCGGTGAAGGCCTGCACGGTCTTTGCCGCCCAGGCCAACGACGCGGAAATCACCACCATTGAAGGCATTGCCGATGCCGCCGGCACACTTCATCCGCTGCAGGAAGCCTTCCGGGAACATCACGGTCTGCAATGCGGGTTCTGCACGCCCGGCATGATCACCCGTGCCTATCGCCTGCTGCAGGAGAATCCCAGTCCCACGGAAGAGGAAATTCGAATGGGCCTCTCCGGCAACCTGTGCCGGTGCACCGGATATCAGAACATCATCAAGTCGGTTCAGGCAGCCGCCGATACGATCAATGCGGCCCGGGAGGCAGCAGAATGAACGAACAGACACCGCCCGCCGTCGAGCGTGCAGAAAAACTCCAAGGCCTGGGCTCATCCCGCAAACGCGTCGAGGACGCCCGCTTTACTCAAGGCAAGGGCAACTATGTCGACGATATCAAGCTGCCGGGTATGCTGTTCGGTGACTTCGTACGGTCGTCCTACGGCCACGCCCGAATCAAATCGATCAATGCCGAAGCGGCCCTCGCGCTCCCCGGCGTCATTGCCGTCCTGACCGCGGCTGATCTCAAGCCCCTGAACCTGGACTACATGCCGACCCTTGCCGGCGACGTGCAGGCCGTGTTGGCCGGTGACAAGGTCTTGTTTCAAAACCAGGAGATTGCCTTTGTCATCGCTGAAGACCGCTATATCGCAGCCGATGCGGTAGAACTGGTCGAAGTCGAGTACGAAGAGCTGCCGGTCGTCGTCGATCCGACCAAGGCAATGGCGGACGATGCCCCCACTTTGCGCGAAGATATCGCGGACAAGACCGAAGGGGCGCACGGCCCCCGCCGTCATCCCAATCACATTTTCACCTGGGAATCGGGAGACCGGGACTCAACCGATACCGCCCTTGGTGCCGCCGACGTGGTCGCCAAGGAATTGATCAGCTATCAGCGTGTGCATCCCTGTCCACTGGAAACCTGTGGTTGTGTCGCTTCCATGGACAAGATCAATGGAAAACTGACCTTGTGGGGCACGTTCCAGGCGCCCCATGCAGTGCGTACCGTAGCCTCGCTGATTTCGACAATCCCCGAACACAATATTCGGGTGATCTCGCCCGACATCGGTGGTGGGTTCGGCAACAAGGTCGGCGTCTATCCCGGCTACATCTGCGCCATCGTTGCATCGATCGTCACCGGTGTTCCGGTAAAGTGGGTCGAGGACCGCATGGAGAACCTCTCGACCACTGCGTTCGCTCGTGATTATCACATGACCGGCGAGATCGGCGCGACCAGCGACGGCCGCATCACATCGCTCAAATGTCATGTGCTGGCCGACCACGGTGCCTTCGATGCCTGTGCGGACCCGACCAAGTTCCCCGCCGGATTCATGAACATATGCACCGGCTCCTACGACATCCCGACCGCCTATCTCGAGGTCGACGGCGTCTATACCAACAAGGCGCCGGGCGGTGTCGCCTACCGATGCTCGTTCCGGGTGACCGAAGCGTCCTATTTTATCGAACGCATGGTCGATGTGCTCGCACGCAAACTCGACATGGACCCGGCGGAGCTGCGTCGCAAGAATTTCATCCGCAAGGACCAGTTCCCCTACACCTCCGCATTGGGGTGGGAATACGATTCCGGCGATTATCACACCGCCATGGACCAGGCCATGGAAACCGTCGGTTATGCCGGTTTGCGCGAGGAGCAAGCTGCCAACCGTCAGGCTTTTGCCGCGGGCGAGACCCGCAAGCTGATGGGCATTGGTGTGGCCTTCTTCACCGAAATTGTCGGGGCAGGTCCGGTCAAGAACTGCGATATCTTGGGGTTGGGCATGTTCGACTCCTGTGAAATCCGCATCCATCCCACCGGCAGCGCCATTGCCCGCCTCGGCACCATCAGCCAGGGCCAGGGTCATGCCACCACTTTCGCACAGATCCTCGCGACCGAAATCGGCCTGCCGGCGGACGCCATCACGATCGAGGAAGGTGACACCGATACCGCACCTTATGGTCTGGGAACCTACGGATCTCGCTCGACGCCGGTGGCCGGCGCCGCAACCGCCATGGCCGGACGCAAGATCCGGGCAAAAGCGCAGATGATTGCGGCCTATCTGCTTGAAGTCCACGATGACGATGTCGAATGGGACATCGACCGGTTTGTGGTCAAGGGCGCGCCCGAACGTTTCAAGACCATGAGCGAATTGGCCTTTGCCGCCTACAACCAGGCGATCCCGGGCCTCGAGCCCGGCCTTGAAGCGGTCAGCTACTACGATCCGCCCAACATGACCTATCCGTTCGGGGCCTACATCTGCGTTCTCGACATCGACGTCGACACCGGAGTAACCGACGTCAGACGGTTCTATGCGCTGGACGATTGCGGCACACGCATCAACCCGATGATCATCGAAGGCCAGGTCCACGGCGGTCTCACCGAAGCCCTCGCCATCGCCATGGGTCAGCAGATCACCTATGACGAGATCGGCAATGTCATGGGGGCAAGCCTGATGGACTACTACCTGCCGACCGCGGTCGAGACGCCCAATTGGGAAACCGATTTCACGGTCACCCCGTCGCCCCATCATCCGATCGGCGCCAAGGGTGTAGGCGAATCGCCCAACGTCGGCGGCGTCTCGGCGTTCTCCAATGCCGTCAACGATGCCTTCGCCCATGCTGGCCTGGTCCACACCCAGATGCCTCACGATCACTGGCGCGTCTGGCAGACGGCCCGTGACCTGGGTCTGACGGACTGACCCCGTGCAGGCGATTGGCTGGCACCGGCCCTTGTCCGGCAGGCGTCAATGGGTTGAAGATAGGCCATGACAGATCTGGAAGACCTGAAAGCCCGGTTCGCGCAAACCGGTTTTATCGCCGACGAGACCATCGCGGTCGCCGTCGGCCTGATGACGAAACTGTCGCGCCCGCTGCTTCTGGAAGGAGCCGCGGGCGTCGGCAAGACCGAGGTTGCCAAGGCCCTGGCGGCGATGCTGGACACAAAACTCATCCGGCTTCAGTGTTACGAAGGCCTCGATGCCGCCTCGGCGATCTACGAATGGAACTATCAGCGCCAGCTCCTTGCCATAAAAGCCCATGAGGGAACCGGAGAACGGGCAGAAGCCGTCGAAGCCAAGGTCTTTTCCGAAGATTATCTTCTCAAACGACCTTTGCTGCTGGCCATCAGCGAGCCAGTGCCGCCTGTCCTGCTGATCGACGAGATTGACCGGGCCGACACCGAATTTGAGGCCTATCTGCTGGAACTGCTGTCGGACTTTCAGGTGACGGTCCCTGAGATCGGCACGATCAAGGCCACATCCATCCCGCACGTCGTCCTTACCTCCAACGGCACCCGAGACCTGTCGGACGCTCTTCGCCGTCGCTGCCTCTACTCCTATGTGGAGTTTCCCGACGCTGAAAAGGAGTTGGCGATCCTGCATCGGCGTATCGACGGTCTGGATCATGTGCTGGCGCAGGAGATTGTCGGATTCGTGCAGGGCCTGCGCCGCGAGGATCTGGAAAAAATCCCGGGCATCGCGGAAACCCTGGACTGGGCGGCAGCGCTGGCCGGGCTCGATGTCAGGACGCTCGACGGCAATCTGGAAAGTGTTCAGGCAAGCCTGATCTGCCTGTTGAAGACCGAAAGCGACCTGAAGACAATAACTCCGGAAGTAACGTCCCGACTCGCCGGAAAGGCTGCCTGACATGACGGCAAGTGGCACATCGGCGATTGCCGAGCGCATGACGGGATTCATTTCCCATCTGAGGTTGAACGGTTTTGCCTTGGGCCCCGCCGAGACCGAACTGGCCCTAAGGGTTCTCGATGCTTCGGACGGTGTTGATGTTCGGCAGGACCGCCTTGGCCTGAAGACCGCCCTGAGCGCCGACCGCGAGCAGTGGCAGACCTTCGAGGCCCTGTTCGAGGCTTACTGGTTTGCCAGGGGCCGGGCCCGTGACGCCAGCGCCGCGACGTCGCGGACCGTCCGCAGCACGCCCCCGATTGCCGGTTTGTGGCAACAGGCCCTGGAGCAGGGCCACGAACAGATGGCCGACAGCCCGGCAAGCCTCGGCCAAAGTGATCCTGATACGGAATATGATGCCGTCCATGGACGGCTCATGGCCAGCACCCAGCGATCTGTCTACAGAAAAGACCTGCGCAAGATTGTCGATCCTGACGAGTTGCGTCAGGCACAAGCAATTGCCTTGAAGCTGGCACAGGCGATCCATGTCAATCTGTCGCGAAGACGCCGTGCCGCACGGCGTGGCCAACCAGTCGACCTGAGACGCACCTTGCGCGCAAGCCTCGCCCGCGGCGGCGAACCCATTGATCTTTATCGCCGCTGCCGTCCTGTACGGCCCGTGCGGCTGGTCCTTTTGCTGGATGTGTCCGCGTCCATGCAGGACTACAGCCGGCCCTTTCTCCAGTTTGCCAAGGGTCTGATTGGCCAATGGCTTGAGGCCGAGGCGTTCATCTTTCACACCCGGCTGGTCAAGGTGTCCGATGCCTTGCGCGAGCGCGATCCGTTTCGAGCCATGGCGCGGTTGACCCTGATGACGCAAGGCATCGGCGGCGGCACCAGAATTGGCGGAAGCCTGGCGCACTTCAACGACCAGTATGCGGCCGGAACGCTCAATTCCCGTAGCGTGGCGGTCGTGATCAGCGATGGCTATGACACCGGTCCGCCGGAGCAGATCGCCCGTGAACTGGCACGACTTCAGCGCAAGACACGGCGGATAGTCTGGTTGAATCCCCTGGCAGGCTGGCGCGACTATGAACCCGTGGCGCAGGCCATGGCGGCAGCCATGCCCTTCATCGACTGTTTTGCACCGGCGACGACTTTGCAGGACCTGGCGGCAATCGAACCGATGCTGAGAGACTTATGAGGGCCGGCGGATGACATTAACGGCCACCGCCATATTCGATCAGATTGCCCGGTTGCGCGAGCGCGGCGAGGATTTCTGCGTGGTCACCGTCGTCCGCACCGCCAATGCCACATCCGCCAAGGCCGGTGCCAAGGCCGTCATTACCGGTGATGGCGAGATCTCCGGGTTCATCGGCGGCACCTGCGTGCAGGGAACCGCCCGCCGGGCCGCCGGTGAAGTCCTGAAGTCCGGTCGACCGAGGTTGATCCGCGTCAAACCGAAGGACGACGTCGCCGGCGACACCGACAGCGATGGCGTCGAACTGCGGTCAAGCGCGTGCCCGAGTGGCGGCACGGTGGAGTTGTTCATAGAACCGATGATGCAGGCGCCGCGATTGATTGTCATGGGCGCCTCCCCGGTGGGTGCCGCACTCGTGTCGCTTGCCGTTGCCATGGGATACCGGACCCTGGTTGCGTGTCCGCAGGCCGACCGGGAAAAGATGCCCGGTGCCCACGACTATGATGACGGTCTGGCGTTGGCCGGCGGGGATGTCGTGCTCGCCGATACTCTCGTTATCGCGACTCAGGGGCGTGGTGATCGAACGGCGCTGGAGGCTGCGGCCAAATCGAAAGCCGACTACATCGCTTTTGTCGGCAGCCGCCGCAAGGCAGAGAAGCTGAAACAAGATATGGCAGCCCAAGGCTTGGACACAGCCGTTCTCGACCGCATCAAGGCTCCCGCTGGTCTCGACATCGGCGCCATCGAGCCCGAGGAGATTGCTGTTTCGATCATGGCTGAAATCATTCAGACCCGCAGGCAACGCCATGCCCGACTTGAAGAGCTCGACGCCTAACACCTGTCAATTCCTTCAATAAACACTGGAAGTGCACCAAGACACTTGCGCGGTTGGCCGACTCTGGGCCATAAACCGCCCCGCATACTATGGAGAGAGAAAACATGGCGGCCGTGTCACATCGGGTCTTTTCCGGCGTTCAGCCGACCGGTAATCTGCATCTGGGCAACTACCTTGGTGCAATCACCCGGTTCGTGGCGCTCCAGGAAACCCATGAGTGCATTTATTGCGTAGTCGATCTGCACGCCATCACCACATGGCAGGAACCGGCCGAACTGACCAAAAACATCCGCGAAGTGACCGCGGCCTTCATTGCGTCCGGAATTGATCCAGACAAGCACATCGTGTTCAACCAGAGCCAGGTTGTCGAGCATGCCGAACTTGCCTGGATGTTCAATTGTGTGGCCCGCATGGGCTGGCTCAACCGCATGACCCAGTTCAAGGAGAAAGCCGGCAAACACCGCGAGAACGCATCCGTCGGCCTGTTTGCCTATCCAGCACTGATGGCAGCCGATATTCTCGCCTACAGGGCAACCCACGTGCCGGTCGGTGAGGATCAGAAACAGCACCTCGAACTGACCCGCGACATTGCCCAGAAGTTTAACGTCGATTTCGCCGCGTCGATTGCGAGTCATGGCTACGATGAAACGTTCTTTCCTTTGCCTGAGCCCCTCATTACGGGCCCGGCAACCCGGGTAATGTCGTTGCGCGACGGCGCCAAGAAAATGAGCAAGTCGGATCCCTCCGACCTGTCGCGCATCAACCTCACTGACGATGCCGATACCATCGCCAAGAAGATCAGGAAGGCAAAGACCGATCCGGAGCCTCTGCCCAGCGAGACCGAAGGTCTGGCGGACCGTCCGGAAGCCGACAACCTGGTCGGAATATTCTCTGCACTGAACGATCAGACCGCAGCCCAGACCCTGTCGCACTATGGCGGTGGCCAGTTCTCCGAATTCAAGGCCGATCTGGCGAACCTGGCGGTCGAAAAGCTCTCGCCGATTGCAGGCGAAATGTCCAGGCTTCTCGCCGACCCTGCCCACATCGATACGATACTTTGTGACGGCGCTGACCGCGCCCGCGCAATAACGTCTCCCATCCTGAGACAGGTTCGCGATGTAATCGGACTAATACAGCGATCCTGAAGCGCGTCTCACACAACAATCACGGTCGAAGCGGGCAAGCCGAATTGCCTTGCCGCGCGCCCGTACCGATGGCAGCATGACACCATGATAAAGAATCGCAAGCGCGCCAGTCTGCAGGAAGGCCATCGCCGGAAATTCCTGGTGGTGATCGACGGGACACCGGAGAGTGACCGCGCGCTTCATTTCGCCGCCAAACGGGCGGAGCACACCGGTGGCAGTGTCAGCCTGCTTGCGGTGATCACGCCGGCCGATTTCCAGCACTGGCTCGGCGTGGAAAATATCATGCGCGAAGAAGCCGTTACCGAGGCTCAGAATATTTTGATGCAGCGTGTGACCGAGGTTCAGGCCTATGCCGGGATCACGCCCGAACTCGTGATACGCGAAGGCCAGATTGCCGACGAAATTGTCCATCTCATTGAAGAAGACGAGGATATTGCAATTCTCGTACTTGCAGCGTCAACAGAAGCCGAAGGCCCGGGACCGCTTGTAGCCATGTTTGCCGGCAACTGGGCAGGTACTTTTCCGATCCCCGTAACCATCGTTCCGGGCGACCTGACCGATGACCTGATCGACGCGCTGGCTTGACCGGGCGGCCAAACAGCTCCAGATCATGGCTGGAAGTGATTTGATCTTTGGCTTGAATATATTAGAATAGATCTAATGTGCGGGAACAACGGGCTCGTTTGCGACAGTTCCGTTAGAATGGAGACCACAATGTTTATCCAGACAGAAGCAACGCCCAACCCGGCGACCCTGAAATTCCTGCCAGGCCGCACGGTCCTGAGCGAAGGAACAAAGGATTTCCGGGATGCCGAGTCCACGGACCAGTCACCTCTGGCTGCCCGGCTGTTTCAGATCGGTGGCGTCTCCGGCGTCTTTTTCGGGTCGGACTTCATCACGATCACCAAGGACGAAACCGAATGGCAGCACCTGAAGCCGGCGATCCTCGGCGTCATCATGGAACATTTTATGTCGGATGCGCCCGTGCTTCTTGGCGGCGATGCGAACGCGACCGAAGTTAAAGGCAACTACGATGAGGCGGACGAGTCGATCGTCGGCACCATCAAGGAACTTCTGGACACCCGGGTACGCCCGGCGGTAGCCCAGGACGGTGGCGACATCACGTTCCACGGATTTCGCGACGGCATTGTCTATCTGCACATGCAGGGCGCGTGCGCGGGCTGCCCCAGTTCGACGGCGACCCTGAAACACGGTATCGAAAACCTGCTTCGTCATTTTGTGCCGGAAGTCCACGAAGTCAGACCGATCTGAATCGGCTGCCCGTGCCGCAGACTGACGCTGAACACCCTATCGCGGACCGGATGTAGCGCCCCGTCATGACCACCATACTGGCACTCGATACAGCACTCGGTGCGTGCTCGGTGGCGCTCGTCGCCGATGACGACGGATTACCATGCGTAGTGGCTGCACGCCGCGAACTGCGTGCGCGTGGTCATGCCGAAGCACTGGCGCCGATGATCTCCGACATCATGCGACAGGCGGCATGTTCGTTCGCCGACATCAGCGCCTTTGGCGTAACCGTGGGGCCCGGAACCTTTACCGGGCAGAGAGTGGGTCTTGCCACGATCAGGGGCATGGCCCTTGCCGCGGGCAAACCGGTTCACGCCATGACCACGCTGGAGGCGATCGGTGCGAATGTGATCGCCCGAGGATGTGACACGCAGGCGGATGCCGTCGCCGTGGCCATCGACGCCAAACGCGGTGAGCTCTACTTCCAACTGTACGGCCGCGGCCTTGAGGCGCGGACCGATCCCGCGTTGATATCGACCGAGAGTGTTGCCGGCATGTTGCCGGAAGGCCGGGTCGTTCTCGCGGGAACCGGCGCCGGTATCGTTCGCGACCGGGCAAGCCAGTGCCGGGGCCTCGTCCTGACGGCGGCTTCGCCGCAGCCTGATGCGGCCGTATTTGCGATCAGAATGCTGACCCGGGTACCGCCTGAAGGTCCACCCGAACCGTTGTATCTGCGCCAGCCCGACGCCAAGCTGCCGGGCAAGCCTGTGATTGCACGGGCCTAGATCAGGATAAAACCTGGTCGATCTCAATATGTTAGAGCGGGATGCGGGCGGAAAACCGCACACACTTTTCCTCATCCCGCTTGTCTTATGATTTTCTGTGTTGATCGGGCAGTATTGGATCCGCCGCAGGGAGCACAACCTCCCTTGCGGCGGCGAGGGATGGATCGAAATTCCGCAGACCGTTTTACGGGCCGAGCTAGAGTATGATCACCCTCGTCTTTTCCAATGGCCTGAATGGATACCAGGGCATGAAGGCCCGCATGACAAGCAAAGGCGCGGAAAAGATGACACAATCTACCATCGGCGTGGACATTTCAAAAGAGACTTTGGACGTTCATCGTCACCCCGAAGGCGAGCATCGCCAGTTCTCCAACACTGCGGAAGGTTTTCGGTCCCTCGTCAAATGGTTAGGCAAGGAACCTGTCTCCCGAGTTGTTTTCGAGGCGACAGGCGCTTATCACCGCGCCTTTGAACGTGCGCTGAGCCGGGCGGACTTACCATTGGCCAAGATCAACCCGCTCCATGCCAAGCGGTTTGGCCAGGCGCTTGGCCAACTGGCCAAGACAGACAAGATGGATGCATCCCTGCTGGCCCGCTTCGGTGTGGCTATCGAACCCCGGACACGTCCGGCTCCGCCGCAGATCCTGTGTGATCTCAAAGACCTGCATGTCGCCCGCATCGCTCTCATCAAGGACCGGACTGCCGCCAAGAACCGCCACAAGAACCTTTCCCTGCCGATCCTTAAACGTCAGACCGAGCAGCGCCTCAAGCAGATTGAGAAGCAGTTGGCCGAGATCGAGGCCGCAATCATGGACATCATTCAAGCAGACCCTGACCTGGCCAGACGGCTCACCATCCTGACAAGCATTCCCGGTGTCGCAGAGCGCTCCGCCTTTGCGTTGCTCATAGACATGCCTGAACTGGGTACTTTGAACAGCCAAACTGCGGCCGGCCTCTCGGGCACAGCTCCAATGGTGCGGCAGTCCGGAAAGAGAAAAGGCAAGTCTTTCGTTCAGGGCGGACGCCCCCAGGTACGTCAGGCGCTCTATATGCCGGCTCTCGTGGCAACCCGATTCAATCCGGATATGAAGGCAAAATATGATCAGCTCAAGGCCGCTGGAAAACCTTCAAAGGTCGCCATAACCGCTGTCATGCGGAAACTCATCATCCTCGCAAATGCACTCTTAAGAGACCAGCGCATGTGGCACGAAAAAGCCGCTTGAGTAAAACGGATACTCTAGAGGCTGGGGTGTGTTGCTTGAAAGGGCATTTTCATGGCCACGTTAGTCAGGGCCGGGCCGGCTCACGCGGCCGTATTGACCGCCTTGCACGACAGCGCATTTGACAGCGCCTGGAAAGAGGACGCTTTCCGGACGCTGCTGGCGTTGCCGGGAGTCTTCGCGCTGATCGTGCTCGACTCGTCCGAACAGCCTGCTGGTCTTGTCATGATGCGTGAAACTGTTGATGAAGCCGAGGTTCTGACCCTGTGTACCCGGCCCGACCGGCGCAGGTCCGGTTTGGCCCGCAGGCTGTTGCGTGAAGCGTTTCGCAGTCTGGATAATTCCGTAACCCGTTGTTTCGTCGAAGTCGCCGAAGACAATGCTGCGGCGCGCGCGCTTTATGAAAGTGCCGGCTACCGTACCGTGGGAGTTCGCGCTGGCTATTATGAAACCGATCGGGGTCGCATCGATGCGTTGGTCATGGTCCTGGAAGGTGCAAATGGGAACCAATTGCAGATTGCATGATGGCGGACCGGCTCCTATAACGAAGCGGATTTCAAACCCGTAAACTCTGGCGGTAATTGGCGAGATGAGTCTCCTGGAAGACATCTGTATCGAAAAAGGCATGCGCATGACGGATCAGCGCCGGGTAATTGCGCGCGTTCTGTCCGAGGCGGAAGACCATCCCGATGTCGAAGAGGTTTATCGCCGGGCGTCGTCGATCGACGACCGGATTTCGATCGCCACGGTTTACAGGACCGTCAGATTGTTCGAAGATGCCGGTATTCTTGAGCGTCACGATTTCAGGGACGGACGGTCGCGCTACGAACAGGTGTCTGAAGAACATCATGATCACCTGATCAACCTTCACACCGGCGAGGTCGTCGAGTTCCGCAACGAACAGATCGAACAGCTTCAGGAACGTATAGCGCGGGAACTGGGCTTCAAGCTTGTCGATCACAGGCTGGAGCTTTACGCGGTTCCGTTGCCGGATGGAGAGTCGTGAGTGTGGGTGCGTTGGGCTGGTTAAAGTCATGAGTTCGATTAGGGCTGGGTTCTTGTTGTTTACGGCGACGGTTTATACCGCGCCGCTGATGCCTGTTCAGGCCGTGTTGCGCAAATTCTGGCACTACGGCGCCGTTCATCTGCCCTACAGGTTTCACGCCGGTTTGTGCAAGATGGCCGGAATTCGCATCCACATCCGCGGCACGCCGGTTCGAAAGCGGGCCTGCCTGATCGCCGCCAATCACAGTTCGTGGCTGGATATCCCGGTTCTCAGCGGCTGCGCGCCGGTCTCGTTCATATCCAAGAGCGAGGTCAACGGCTGGCCGGTATTTGGATCGCTGGCGCGCCTGCAAAGAACCATGTTCGTGGAACGCGAGAGACGGGCGGGCACCGCCACGTTCAAGAACCAGATGCAGAAACGCCTCGCCGAAGGCGACCGCCTGGTGCTTTTTCCCGAAGGGACAAGCGGCACGGGAAACTATGTGCTGCCCTTCAAGAGCGCCCTGATGGGAGCGGCGGAATGCGACGTCACGGATTTCCTGGGCCAGACGTCCAAGGTTCTGGTTCAACCGGTTTCGGTCTCCTATACCAAGCTTCACGGTGTTCCCATGGGCCGCCAGTTCAGGCCGCACTACGCCTGGTTTGGCGACATGGAGTTGCCGCCGCACCTGTGGGGCGTGCTGCAGCGCGGTCCGATCGACGTTGTCGTCGAATTCCACGATCCGGTAACCATCGACAGTTTTGCCAATCGCAAGGAATTGACGCGGTATTGCGAGGAGAAGGTTTCCGAAGGCGTCGCACGCGCGCTTGCCGGACGGGAGCCCGATCAATAAGGCCGCAACCGGCGTCACACCTGTGAATTTGACGGCCGCACAGGAAACCGTGACGGTCGGTTCGGGGACGAGGCGCATGATGTGAATCCGCCGGCCCATGCACACAAGCCTTTCCGTTTGCCGCAAAAAGCGATAGGAACGCGCAAGAAATCTTCCCGGCAGGCCACACTGGTCACTCCGGAACCGCAACCAACGAATCGCATCGATGACCGACGAAACCAAAAAACTGTTTATCAAGACCTACGGCTGCCAGATGAATGTCTACGATTCCGAACGGATGACGGATGTGCTGGCACCGCTTGGCTATGTGTCGACCGATTCGCCCGATGATGCCGACATGGTCATTCTCAACACCTGTCATATTCGTGAGAAAGCTGCGGAAAAAGTCTATTCCGAACTGGGACGGCTGCGAAAGCTGAAAGACCGCCGGGGTGCCTCGGGCCAACAGATGATCGTTGGCGTCGCCGGTTGCGTGGCCCAGGCCGAAGGTGAGGAAATGGTCAGGCGGGCGCCGGTGGTGGATATGGTGTTCGGGCCCCAGACCTACCATCGCCTGCCGGAAATGGTTGCCCGTGCTAGCCGCCGCGAGACCGGGGTTCTGGACACCGAGTTTCCGGTCAAAGGCAAGTTCGACTATCTGGTTCAGCCCGACCCGCAGGTCGTCAAGGCACGGGGTGTGTCCGCATTTGTCACCATTCAGGAGGGATGCGACAAGTTCTGCACGTTCTGCGTGGTGCCCTACACCCGTGGCGCGGAGTATTCGCGCCCGGTCGCCAAAATATCCGACGAAGTCCGCCAGCGTGCGGCTGCCGGCGTCAGGGAGATTACCCTGCTCGGCCAGAACGTGAACGCCTATCATGGGGAAGCACCGTCGGGAAACCAGTGCGGTTTGGCTGACCTGTTGCGGGAGCTGGCCGACATTGACGGTATAGAGCGCCTTCGCTACACGACCAGTCACCCCAGGGACGTGGACGACCGGTTGATTGCCGTCCATCGCGACATTCCCCAGGTCATGCCATATCTCCATTTGCCGGTCCAGTCCGGTTCAGACCGCATTCTCGAGGCCATGAACCGGCGCCATACCGGAACCGAGTATCGCGACATTGTTGACCGTCTGCGCGCCGCCAGGCCGGACCTTGCCCTGTCCTCCGACTTCATTGTCGGATTTCCCGGCGAAACCGATGGCGATTTCGAGGCGACGTTGCAGCTTGTAAGAGATGTGACATTTGCCCAGGCCTATTCATTCAAGTACAGCCCGCGTCCGGGAACGCCAGCCGCCACCATGGCGGACCAGGTCCCGGAGCAGGCAAAATCGGAACGTCTCACCGTGTTGCAGAACCTGCTCAACGAGCAACAGATGGCTTTCAACACCGCCACCGTGGGCAAGACCGTTCCCGTCCTGCTCGAAAAACCCGGCCGCCGCGACGGACAGTTGGTCGGCCGTTCGGCTTATCTTCAGGCGGTTCACGTCGACGCCGACATCCGTATGATCGGCGAGATTGCCGGCGTTACGATTGTGGCCGCCGGGCCCAACAGCCTTTCGGCGCGTTTGACGGCACCGTCGTTTCCTGTCACTGAATCGACTGTATCGGCGGTGGCGTCCGAAAACAGTCAAAGGCGAGGGGAGCCGGTTTATTGAGCACACAGTCCGCTTCCGGCAGTGCGCAGGGTGGTGATGAACGGTCAACGGGGTCGAAAGACACCTTGATTGTGGCCTTCGAAGACAATCGCTTGTTGTCGCAGTTGTTTGGCGAACACGACCAGCATCTCGCCCTTCTTGAGGACCGGCTCGGTATTGAAGCCACGCCGAGAGGCAATCATGTGGCGCTCAACGGGCCGCCGGAAGCCTGCCGCAGCGCTCGAAAGGTCCTCGATGAAATCTATGAACGAATCAAGCAGGGTATCGAAATCGGACCCGGCGAAGTAGACGGGTCTATCCGCATGAACACCATGCCCCAGGTCAGAACACATGATAAGGCAAGTAGTGAAGAGGTCGCCATCCGGACCAAGCGCCGGATAATTTCGCCGCGCTCGCCCAAACAACGCGACTACATTCATGCGCTTCAAAACCATGAGCTGACGTTCGGGGTTGGCCCGGCGGGAACCGGCAAGACTTATTTGGCCGTTGCAGTAGCTGCTGCAGCGCTGGCCGCCGGAGAAGTTGACAAGATCATCCTGTCCCGTCCCGCTGTCGAGGCCGGCGAGCGGCTGGGCTTCCTGCCGGGCGACATGAAGGAAAAGGTCGACCCCTACCTGCGGCCGCTTTACGATGCCCTGTACGACATGTTGCCGGGCAACCAGGTCACCCGAGATCTTGAAGAGGGGACTATCGAAATTGCGCCCCTGGCGTTTATGCGCGGCCGCACTCTTGCCCATTCGTTCATCATTCTTGATGAGGCCCAGAACTGCACCTCGATGCAGATGAAGATGTTTCTGACCAGGCTTGGGGAGAACAGCCGGATGGTTGTGACCGGAGACCCAACCCAGATCGATCTCCCCAGAGGACAGGTGTCCGGTCTGGTGGAAGCTTTTTCGATCCTTGAGTCGGTCGACGAGATCGGCCGGATCACGTTCACCGACACCGACGTCGTGCGCCATCCTCTGGTTGCGAAAATCGTGCGTGCCTATAATGGGGCCCACGGCCCGGAACTTTAGGATCTGCCGAACTCCCGGGGACGATTTTTGAAAGGCTATTCGGCCATGCAGGTCGATATTTCAATCGATTGCGAAGACTGGAACGGGATACCGGACCTTGAGGCGCTGGCCCGGACTGCGGTCGATGCATGCCTGCCGTTGGTCGAGGACAGACTGCCCGGGCGGGCCGAGCTGAGCCTGGCGTTTGTCGGCGACGCCGGGATTCAGAAACTCAATCGGGAGTTCAGGAACATGGACAAGGCCACCAATGTCCTGTCTTTTCCGCTTTGGACCCAGGGTGCTTGTGCCGCCGGCGCTGTCATGCTCGGTGACATTGTCCTGTCGTACCAGACGGTCTTGCGTGAATCGCGCGAACAGGACAAACTTTTCGAGGACCATCTGCGTCACCTGATTGTGCACGGTTTTCTTCATCTATTCGGTTATGATCACGAGACGGACGGACAGGCAGAGGATATGGAAGCACTCGAGACCGAAATTCTGTCAGGGATTGGGGTAGCCGATCCTTACGACGGCTCGCTGCAGCGCGGCACCCGGGAACAGACGGGACACACGGCCAAATGAGCGACTCAGGCTCTCAGAAAAGCACCGACCGAAACGGCGATACGTCGCGGTCCTCTTCAAGCGTCAGCCGGGTCTGGAACCGCCTGAAGGCTGTCTTTGCCGACAATGGCGACACCAGCCTGAGAGAAAGCCTTGAAGATGTCATCGAGCAACACGACTCTTCGAAAGAATCTTTCACGCCGGAAGAGCGGTCGATGCTCCACAATATTCTGGAGTTTGGCGCGCTTCGCGTCGAGGACGTGATGGTACCCCGTGCCGACATCGTGGCCGTCGACGAAACCATCCCGATCGGCGAGTTGATGACGATCTTCAAGGATGCCGGTCACTCCAGGCTGCCGGTGTTCGACGACACGCTCGACGATCCGGTCGGCATGGTGCACATCAAGGACGTCATGGGCTGGATGACCGCATCGGCGACACGCAGGACACGATCCCGCAAAGCCGACAAGAATGGCGAGGACACCGACAGGACACCGCCCAAGGTCCAGGCGAAGTCCGCGGCAGCCAAACCGCCCCCCGGGCCGGACATGTCGAAGGTCGATCTTTCCAAATTGCTGTCGGAAGCGCGCATCCGGCGGGAGGTGCTTTTTGTTCCCCCGTCTATGCCCGCCATTGATCTGCTGGCGAAGATGCAGACAACCCGGATCCACATGGCTGTGGTGATCGACGAATATGGCGGTACTGACGGGCTTGTTTCGATCGAAGACCTGGTCGAGGAGATCGTCGGCGACATCGAAGACGAACACGATACCGACGACAGCCCCCTGATTGTCGAAACCGAAAACGGTTACGACGTCGACGCCCGTTTGTCGATTGAGGAACTCGAAGAGAAGCTGGGGTTTGAAGTTGTGCCGTCCGACCGTGAGGAGGATGTCGACACTCTCGGTGGGTTGGTGTTTTCGATGGTCGGCCGCGTTCCGGTTCGCGGCGAACTGATTCGCCACGAGTCAGGAATTGAGTTTGAAGTCCAGGAAGGCGATGCACGCAGGCTGAAAAAACTGCGCATACATCTCGTTCCCAAAGGAACCCAAGATCCGGCCGTCCGACAGCAGAAAACTGCAGCATCCGACGCCCCGGCGGCCCCGGAATAGGGACACCGTAAAGACCAAATCCATCCTATCCGGGAAGATCGGCCAGGTCCGGTTTGCACCTTTCCGGCAGCGCGGTATAACCGGACTACGGCAAGTCCCTGTAATCGTGCCGGGATAGGGTTCGTGAATTTGGCTTGTGTCGCGCGAATGTCGTCCTGATCGTTGTCAGTATTCTGGAACGGGGTGCGGGCGGGTAAGCGACACGACAACCATGATTCTCAGCAGACCCTAGACGGATCTGACAAAGTGCGGCGGCGGAGCGGATGCGGACCATTGCGTTGAGAATAGTCATCCTGTGGGGATGGCGCAGGGCCCTTGTGGCTGCATTGGCCGGTGCGGCGGCAGCATTTGCCATGGCGCCGTACGGTTTTATCCCGGTTCTTTTTATCTCGTTTCCTGTGCTCGTGTGGTTGCTCGATGGCGCGTTCGGTGAACCCGGCCGTCCGATTGCAGCGATGTGGTCCGCAACAATCATCGGCTGGTGCTTTGGCTTCGGGTATTTCCTTGTCGGCCTCCACTGGGTCGGTGAGGCGTTTTTGGTTGATGCCCAGCGCTTTGCCTGGATGCTGCCGTTTGTCTTGTCCCTGTTCCCTGCTTTCCTTGCTCTGTTCACAGGGGCCGCCTGCGCACTCGCGATGCTGATCTGGTCTCCGGGCTTTGGCCGCATCTGCGGTCTGGCCTCGGCATGGGCGATCATGGAGTGGATTCGCGGACATGTGTTGACCGGGTTCCCCTGGAACGCGATCGGTTACGCGCTGGCACCGTCCGACTTGATGATTCAGTCAGCCTCCCTGTGGGGTATCTACGGCTTGTGCTTTCTGGTTGTTCTCATCGCCGCAGCGCCGGCAACCCTGGCAGACGACTATGTCCAGGAGCGGCCGATTCTGGCAAAGCGGGGCCTCGGCCCGGCGGTCATGTTCATGACGGTCGCCGGTCTTGCAATCTTCGGTTACGTCCGGTTGTCCGACGTGGTGGTCACTGCAGTGGACAAGGTCCACATTCGGATAGTGCAGCCCAACATCTCACAGGCGGACAAGTGGAAAGCGGGCAATCAGAACAGGATCTTTGCCAAATATCTCGAGCTCAGCAACCGGGCGACATCGCCTGAAACAATGGGTATCGATGACGTCAGTCACCTCATCTGGCCTGAAAGCGCGGTTCCGTTCCTGCTGGCCCGCAAACCCGACGCCCTGGCAGCGGTCGCGGCACTGCTGCCCGACAACACTGTACTGGTCACGGGCGCATTGCGAAAGGACGATCAACCGCGGTCGCGGGTCTTCAACAGCATTATGGTGGTCGGATCTCAGGGTGAAATTGCGTCGGTTTACGACAAGGCCCATCTGGTGCCTTTTGGCGAATATCTGCCGCTCGAGGACTGGCTGAAGCCCTTGGGTCTTCGCAAGCTTGTCGCCATGCCGCTCGGATTTGGCGCGGGCAGCGGCCGTCGGTCCGTCACTGCCGGAAACGCCCCGCCGTTCAGTCCCCTGGTGTGTTACGAGATTATTTTTGCCGGCGAGGTCACTGACGGCAAGAACCGGCCGGGCTGGATGCTGAATGTCACGAATGACGCCTGGTTCGGCACCAGCACCGGCCCTCATCAGCATTTTGCCCAGGCGCGCATGAGGGCTGTCGAGGAGGGATTGCCGTTGATCCGGGCGGCAAACACCGGAATTTCGGCGGTTGTTGACCCCTATGGCCGGATCATCAAACAACTGGGGTTAAACACATCGGGTGTCCTCGACACCCGGCTGCCCGTCGCGCTGCCGGCAACACCGTTTGTCCGGCATGGCAGCATTATTGCATTTGTGTTGTTATTTTCAGGGTTCGTGATTGGGTTTGCATTCAAAATTTTGTCATAAAGTCAAACTAAGTTGAGATAATTACAATTGCACAACCTAGAGTTGAGCGCCAAAAACTGCAATTACTATGGATTTTACTGTGTTTTGCATGTAATTCTGCTATCAGCGTCGATACATGGAAATAACCCATATCGGAAACGGGCCTGCTGGAGCGACCATCGGGTGCCGTACGATTCCCTGCGGGAATTGTCTGAAAGGCCGTTAATGTCAGAAAAGTCACCCGAACCCGTCGATGTGTATGTCGGCAGTCGCTTGCGTTTACGACGAATCCTGGTCGGCTTCAGTCAGGAGAAACTGGCTGAACACCTCGGTTTGACGTTTCAGCAAATACAGAAATATGAGAAGGGAACCAACCGCGTTAGCGCGAGCCGGCTCTATCAGGTCGCCAACGTGCTGAGTGTTCCCGTTCAGTACTTTTTCGACGGCATTCCCGGTCAGGATGCCCCTATGAAACCAACCGACCCAGAAGCGCCTGAAAGTCATTCGGAACTGACAAGCTTTCTGAGCAGCTCTGAAGGGCTGCAGCTCAACCGGGCGTTTGCAGAAATCTCCGACCTGAAAATCAGGCGCAAGATAGTGGAACTTGTGAAAACTCTGTCAGGTCATGGCGGTGGCGCCACCGACTAAGTCTGTGTGGATACTCCAGGCCCTGGAAGCATGGGTGTTCCTGTGACTTTTCCTGATATCCCGCGCTAAGAAGGGAGGCGCGGCTTTGTCAAATGCCATTCTTGCGCAGGCCGGTCTTGTCCGTGCTCAGGTGAGGCGAGGGGCGGTGGTCTGCCCCGCGCGGCGTAAATTCTTGACCCAAACGGAATTCCTTGCCAGAACAGCGCGCCGAATTGATGTGTCCCGGAGCCGCCGGGTCACGAACCAGGGGAGTGAATTTCCGTGTCGAGAGAGAATTATCTGTTCACCAGCGAGTCCGTGTCGGAAGGGCACCCCGATAAAGTGTGCGACCGGATATCCGACGCTGTGGTCGATGCCTATCTCGGCGTCGACCCTCACGCCCGTGTTGCTGTCGAGACCCTGACCACGACAAACCTGATTGTCCTCGCAGGCGAAGTCCGCGGACCCGACAGCATAACCCATGAAAAGATCGAGCAGATTGCCCGCGACAGTGTCAGGAGCATTGGTTACGAGCAGGACGGATTTCACTGGAAGAATGCTGAAGTCCAGGTCCATGTCCACAGTCAGTCTGCAGATATCGCGCAAGGCGTCGATGCGTCGGGAAACAAGGACGAGGGTGCCGGCGACCAGGGCATCATGTTCGGTTATGCCTGCCGCGAAACCAGCGTTCTCATGCCGGCACCGATATACCTTTCCCACGGCATCCTTCGGGACATGGCAGCCGCACGCCATTCCGGCGAGCGCGCTGAGTTCGGGCCGGACTCGAAGAGCCAGGTGACCCTTGCCTATGAAAATGGCAAGCCGGTGCGGGCAACCTCCGTCGTGGTTTCGACACAGCACGCCGAAGGACTCGACCAGATTGCCGTCCGTGAACTGGTCAGGCCTTACGTGGAATCCGTCCTTCCCGATGGCTGGATGTGCCCGGAGGAGGATTTTTATGTCAACCCGACCGGAAACTTCGTGATTGGCGGACCCGATGGCGACGCCGGCCTGACCGGCCGCAAGATCATCGTCGACACCTATGGCGGCGCCGCACCGCACGGCGGTGGTGCCTTTTCGGGCAAGGACCCGACCAAGGTCGACCGGTCGGCGGCATATGCCGCGCGCTACCTGGCCAAGAACGTGGTTGCCGCGGATCTGGCCGAACGCTGCACAATTCAGCTGTCCTATGCCATTGGCGTCTCCAGACCTCTGTCGATATACGTCGATCTGCACGGCACCGGTAAATCCGGCGCCAGCGAGAGCAAGCTGGAAGGTGCGCTTGGCGAGGTCATGGATCTAAGTCCGCGCGGTATTCGGGAGCACCTTGGACTGAGCAATCCGATCTACGAACGCACTGCCGCATACGGCCATTTTGGCCGCACCCCTCAAGACGATGGCGGCTTCTCGTGGGAACGTACGGACTTGGCCGATCAGATCACGGCGGCTCTGACCTGACTTGCCGGGGACGGCGCCGGCCATGCTCAACCGGAGTGGCGGTGAACACATGAGCGGTCAGGAACCTTCCCGCAGGCGGCTCATATATGGCCGCAGGCAGGGCCACAAACTGCGTGACCGTCAGCGCCACCTGATGGAGGAACTTCTTCCACGCCTCGCGGTCGATATCCGATCCCGAACAGATGTGTTGCCCGCCGGTGCCGGCCGGCGGCCCCTCTGGCTTGAAATCGGATTTGGCGGCGGCGAACATCTTGCGTGGCAGGCAGCGCACAACCCGGGTGTTGACTTCATTGGCTGCGAACCGTTCATCAACGGTGTCGCAAAACTACTGTCGTCGATCGACGAGTGCGGACTGACCAATATCCGCATTCATGACGATGACGCCCGCGACGTGCTGGACTGGCTGCCGGATGCGAGCGTCGAGCGTGTCTTTCTGCTTTATCCAGATCCCTGGCACAAGGTCCGCCATCACAAGCGGCGGTTCGTCAGCCCTGAAAACCTGGACCGCTTGGCCCGGGTCATGACGGATGACGGAACATTCAGGTTTTCTTCCGACATCCCCGATAACGTACGGTGGACATTGGCACATGTCCGGCGCCACGGCGCATTTCGATGGACCGCGAACCGGCCTGCGGACTGGCGTGACCGGCCGTCCGACTGGCCGCAGACGCGTTATGAGGTCAAGGCCCTCGAGGCAGGCCGGAGCCCCTGTTACCTGACGTTCCGGCGCGAGCAACGACAGCCCGTCGTTTGAGTGACTTGGCCTCGGCGGGTTGCGGCAGAGGCCGCGGTGCCCCTCACGAGTCGGAAAGCACTTGCGTTCGCGTTTTTACCAGCTATTATTGCGCCATTCGTAAATGAACAGTCTCACATAACCGAATACGTTCGGATGTTTTGAGAGTGGGTCCCTCCGGGGGGCCCGCTTTTTTGTTATCCGGAGAGGCAGCGATCTCGATTGATGTCATTGGCCATGCAGAGTGATGATGTGTCGGCACAGACCGACCACCGATTGATAATGGAAGCCGGACCGGCGCGTCAGGTTGCCGAGCTTGCGGAACCGGTCTTGCAGGATCTTGGACTGCGGCTTGTGCGTGTTCGTATAACCGGTCAACACAACGTCACGGTTCAGTTGATGGCGGAACGCCCGGACGGCACGCTGACGATCAGGGAATGTGAACGCATCAGCCGGGAATTGTCGCCGGTCCTCGACGTCCATGACCCGTTTCCCGGAGAGTACGTCCTGGAAGTGTCGTCGCCGGGTATCGATCGTCCCTTGGTGCGGGCAGGAGATTTCGAACGCTGGGCAGGGTACGAGGCCAAAATTGAATTGGCTGAGTTGCTCGCGGGTCGCCGCAAGTTCCGTGGTGTGCTGGAAGGCTGTGAGGATGGCGAAGTACGGCTCTATTTTGATCAGAAAACCGGCGACGGGCCGGTGCTGATCGGACTGCCGCTGGACCTGATCGCCGATGCAAAGCTGGTCATGTCAGACAGTCTGATAAAGGAAACGTTGAGGGCATCGCGGAAATCGCAAGCCGGTGACGACGAGCAAACTGAAACAGACGGTAACTAGAGAACCAATCGGAGTGAATTCATGTCGCAGACAGCGGTAAGCGCCAACAGGCTCGAATTGTTGCAAATCGCCGATTCAGTAGCGCGCGAAAAGTCGATCGACCGTGAAGTCGTCATCGAGGCCATGGAGGATGCCATACAGCGGGCCGCCCGTTCGCGTTACGGCAGCGAAAACGAGATCCGCGCCGAGATCGACGCCACCACCGGCGAAATTCGCCTGGTGCGCCTGCTCGAAGTGGTCGAGACCGTCGACTTGGAAGCCATTCAGATCGGTATCGAGGCTGCACGGGTGCGTAATCCAGCCGCTGAAATTGGAGATTTCATCTCCGAGCCCCTGCCACCGGTGGATTTCGGTCGCATCGCTGCCCAGAACGCCAAGCAGGTGATCGTCCAGAAGGTTCGAGATGCGGAACGCGAACGCCAGTTCGAAGAGTTCAAGGATCGCATCGGCGATATCGTCCACGGCATAGTCAAGCGCGTGGAATACGGCAACATCATTGTCGACCTCGGCCGCGGCGAGGCCATCGTGCGCCGCGATGAATCCCTGCCCCGCGAGAGCTTCCGCAACGGCGACCGGATCAGGGCCTACGTTTATGACGTGCGCCGCGAACCGCGCGGACCCCAGATCTTCCTGTCGCGGACGCATCCCGAGTTCATGGCCAAGCTGTTCGGTCAGGAAGTGCCTGAAATCTACGACAACGTCATCGAAATCATGTCGGTGGCACGCGACCCCGGCAGCCGGGCCAAGATCGCGGTTCTGTCCAAGGACAGCTCGATCGATCCCGTCGGTGCCTGTGTCGGCATGCGTGGCAGCCGTGTGCAGGCGGTGGTGAACGAACTCCAGGGTGAAAAGATCGATATCATTCAGTGGTCGCCGGATGCCGCAACGTTCATCGTCAACGGTCTGGCACCCGCCGAGGTCGTCAAAGTCGTGATCGACGAGGATGCCGAGCGCATCGAGGTGGTGGTGCCTGACGATCAGCTTTCCCTGGCCATCGGCCGGCGTGGCCAGAATGTCCGTCTGGCCTCACAGCTGACAGGATGGGACATCGACATCATGACGGAGGCGGAAGAATCCGAACGCCGTCAGGCCGAGTTCACCCAGCGCAGCGAGGCCTTTGCCAAGGCACTGGACGTTGACGAGATGATAGCCCAGCTTCTGGCGTCTGAAGGGTTCAGTACGATCGATGAGGTCGCCTACGTTCCGATCGAGGAAATCGCCGACATTGACGGTTTCGACGAGGAAACCGCTCAGGAAATTCAGGTTCGTGCCCAGGAGCACCTTGAACGCCTCGACGTCGAACTGACAGAGAAACGCAAGGAGCTCAATGTTTCAGACGAGCTCACCGAAATAGACGGCGTCACGACCGCCATGCTGGTGGCCTTTGGCGAGAACGACGTCAAGAACATGGAAGACCTCGCCGGTTGCGCAACCGACGACCTGACCGGCTGGATCGAGCGCAAAGACGGTGAGTCGACACGGTTTCCGGGATTTCTCGACGGTCTTGACGTGAGTGCCGTGGAGGCCGAAGCGATGATCATGACAGCCCGTGTGAAGGCCGGTTGGATTACCGAAGAGGACCTTATGCCGCCTGCGGGCGAAGAGGCAGAAGACGGTGTTGCTGCTGATGACGGTGAAGAGGCCGCCGAAGAAGGTTCCAGTGGCGAACCCGAAGCCGCTGGCCAAGATGGCCAGATTTAGGCCATGATTTGAAATGGAGCACGCGAATTGGAGAGAACCTGCATAGTCACACGACAGGTACAGCCCAGCGAGTCGATGATCCGGTTTGTCCTGGATCCTGGGGCCCGGGTCGTACCGGACTTGAAGGAGAATCTGCCCGGTCGCGGCGTTTGGATCGGGACCAAAGCGCAAAGAGTGGCCAAGGCGATCGAGAAAGGTCTGTTTTCTAAGGCGTTTCGTGCCGCCGCGTCGACAGATCCGGAGCTCGTGGCACTGATTGGAGACCTGTTGTCGCGCCGCGCACTCGATTATCTGGGGTTTGCCAATCGTGCAGGTCTGGTCATATCCGGGTTTGCCAAGGTCAGCGCAGCGATCGAAAAAGGCCACGTAAGTGTTTTGATCGAGGCAGGCGACGCCTCCGAGGACGGTCGGAGAAAACTGAGAGGGAAGTATTTGAAACAGACATCGATGTCGAATGCTTCGCCGGGGTCAAGACCGAGAATTGTAAGTTGTTTCAGAAGTGAGCAATTGAGCTTGGCATTAGGGCGTACAAATGTGGTACATGCTGCGGTAACAAGTGGTCGTTTGGCCGATGAGTACCTCCTGGCGTCACGTCGCTATGAAGCCTATTGGGATCAGCAGGACTGATTCTGACCCGATTGATACCAGGATGCCGGCAGAAAACGCCGGAAAAACGAAAGTAGATGGAATGAGCGAAACCAAGGACACAGACGAAAACAAGTCCGCAGGATCCGGTGGCAAGACATTGAGTCTTCGGCGCACTGTCGAGTCCGGACATGTTCGTCAGAACTTTTCGCATGGCAGATCGAAATCCGTTCTCGTTGAGAAGAAGCGGAAACGGACGGTCACGGGCCCTGGTCAGACGGCAGACGCTCCTGCAGTTGAAGTCAAGACGACGCGCAAGAAGGTAGAAAAGCCGGCGCCAAAGCCTGTCGCGAACAAGCCCCAGCCCCAGTCCGACAACCGGCCTGGAGTCGTGTTACGCACCTTGACGGAAGAAGAGAAGGACGCACGGGCCCGTGCGGTTGAACTGGCACGAGGCCGTGAGGCGGAAGAACGCAAGCAGGCTGAGGAAGAGCGCGCCCGCCGCGCCTCCGAAGAGGACTCCGTGCGCATTGCCCGAGAGGCCGCGGAAGCTAAACAGGCAGAAGAGGAACGTGTTCGCGCTGAGGAAGAAGCCGCCCGCATCAAGGCTGAAGAAGAAGCCGCGCGTCAGCTCGAGATCGACGAAAAGCCGAAATCCGACATCAAGCCGGCGCCAACCAAACCGATCGAGACCGCCCGGCCGCGCAAGGGTAAGGACGACGCCAAGCCTGCCCCGTCTCGCAAGGCCGATCAGCCGCGCCGCGTTGGCCGGTTGACGATCGCCAAGGCGCTCGACGACGCGCCGCGCCAACGCAGTCTTGCATCGATCCGCCGCCGCCGTGAACGCGAACGTCAGGCGGCAACCGGAAACAATGAGCCCGCGCAGAAAATTTCCCGCGATGTCGTCATCCCTGAGGTCATCACCATCCAGGAGCTGGCTAACCGCATGGCTGAACGGTCTGTGGATGTCATCAAGCTGCTCATGAAGCAGGGTCAGATGTTCAAGATCAACGACATCATAGATACCGACACGGCACAACTTGTGGTCGAAGAAATGGGCCACACCGCCAGACGTGTTTCTGAATCCGACGTCGAAGAAGGCATCATGGGCGAAGAGGATGTTGATGACGATCTGCAGCCAAGAGCTCCAGTGGTTACGGTTATGGGACACGTGGACCACGGCAAGACATCGCTTCTGGACGCCATGCGCGACGCCAATGTGGTGTCGGGCGAGGCTGGTGGCATCACCCAGCACATCGGTGCCTATCAGGTTCGGCTCGAAGACGGCAACCTGATCACGTTCCTTGACACACCCGGTCACGAAGCCTTTACGGCCATGCGCGCCCGTGGCGCCAAGGCAACCGACATCGTGGTTCTGGTCGTGGCCGGCGATGACGGTGTCATGCCGCAGACCATTGAAGCGATCAAGCACGCCAAGGCGGCCGAAGTGCCGATGATCATCGCGATCAACAAGATGGACAAACCCGACGTCGATGCGTCAAGGGTACGAAACGAGTTGCTCCAGCACGAAGTGTTTCCTGAAAGCCTGGGCGGCGACGTGCTTGAGGTCGAAGTGTCGGCTCTCAAGAAGACCAATCTCGACAAGTTGCGGGAATTGATTGTGCTGCAGTCCGAACTGCTCGAACTCAAGGCCAATCCGAACAGATCCGCCGACGGCATCGTCATCGAGGCCAAGCTTGACCGCGGACGCGGCCCGGTTGCCACGGTGCTGATCCAACGCGGCACGTTACGTGTTGGCGACGTCTTTGTGGCCGGTGCTGAATCCGGCCGTGTCCGTGCGTTGATCAACGACAAGGGCGAGAACATCGAAGAGGCCGGCCCCTCGGTTCCAGTCGAAGTGCTGGGCCTGAACGGCGCGCCGGAAGCCGGCGACCAGTTTGCCGTTGTCGACAGCGAAGGCCGCGCCAGGGAAATCACCGACTATCGTCAGCGCAAGCGGCGCGATATGCGGGGCGCGCCGGTTGCCCGCAGTTCGCTGGAACAGATGATGAGCCAGCTCCAGGATTCCGGACGCAAGGAATCGCCGATCCTGGTCAAGGCCGATGTCCAGGGTTCAGCGGAGGCCATCGTTGGTGCCGTTGAAAAGTTGAATACCGACGAAGTTGCCTGCCGGGTCATACATTCCGGGGTCGGCGGTATTACCGAATCCGATGTGGCTCTTGCCTCGGCGACCAAAGCGCCGATCATCGGCTTCAACGTCCGCGCCAACCAGCAGGCCCGTCAGGCGGCTGAACAGGAAGGCATCGAAATCCGCTATTACAATGTCATCTACAACCTGGTTGATGACATCAAGGCGGCGATGTCCGGACTGCTTGATCCCACCTTGCGCGAGGATTTCCTTGGCAATGCCGAAATTCTCGAGGTCTTCAATGTCTCCAAGGTCGGCAAGGTTGCCGGGTGCCGCGTGACGGAAGGCAATGTCAAGCGCGGCGCGCAGGTCAGGCTAATCCGCGACAACGTGGTAATTCACGAAGGCAAGCTGTCGACGCTCAAGCGCTTCAAGGATGAAGTCAAGGAAGTGGCGTCGGGTCAGGAATGCGGCATGGCATTCGAAAACTACCAGGACTTGAAGGCTGGTGATGTGATCGAGTGCTTCGATGTCGAGGAAGTGGCGCGGACCCTCTAAGAGGGCCATGCCGCGCGGAATTTGAACCATGTCTAACAGAAGCGGCCGTTCGCCGAGCCAACGGCAATTGCGGGTCGGCGAGTTGTTGCGCCATTCTCTCTCCGAGATTTTGCGACGCGGCGAGATCCAGGACCCGGAACTGGAACGCAGTGTCGTCACTGTGCTTGAAGTCTCCGCGAGTCCCGATCTGCGCAATGCCACGGCCTATGTCATGCCGCTGGGCGGCGAGCGTCAGGAAGAAGTGCTCGAAGCACTGAACCGGTCGAGCCGGTATATTCGCGGTCAGCTTGCCCGTTCGGTTCAGCTCAAATATATGCCGCAGCTGACATTCAGAATTGATTCCTCTTTCGATTACTCCGCTAACGTCGACCGCTTGCTGCACGACCCCAAGGTCAAGAAAGATCTTGGGGATAATGAAACGCCGCCCGACGAACACGACGCCAAGTGAGGCTTCCTGATGGGACGCAAGCGTAAGGGCGATCCGGTGCACGGCTGGGTCGTTCTGGACAAGCCGTACGAAATGACGTCGACCCAGGCGGTCGGTGCCGTCAAACGGATATTCAATGCTCAGAAAGCCGGTCATGGCGGGACGCTCGATCCTTTGGCCACCGGGCTGTTGCCGATCGCCCTCGGCGAGGCCACCAAGACCGTATCGTTTGTTATGGATGGCCAGAAGACCTACCGGTTCACGGTCCGCTGGGGGATTGAGACCGATACCGACGACCGCGAGGGGCAGATCATCAACACCTCCGAACACCGCCCCGCGGAACAGGACGTCCTGGACGTTCTGGGTGGCTATACCGGTTCTGTCTTGCAGACTCCGCCCCGTTATTCCGCGATCAAGATTGCCGGCGAGCGCGCCTACGACAAGGCGCGTGACGGCGAGGCGTTCGCGCTTGACGCCCGTGAAGTTCAGATCGACGAACTGAACCTGGTCGAAACGCCCGGACCCGACGAAACAGTCCTTGAAGTCGCTTGCGGCAAGGGCACCTATGTGCGCGCCCTGGCCCGCGATATGGGCCGCGAACTGGGTTGTTTTGGCCATGTCAGTTCCCTGCGAAGGACCAGGGTCGGACCCTTCCAGGACAGTGATATGATTTCGCTGGATAAATTGAACGACTTGCGCCATATTGGCGCCGGCCAGGCCTGCCTGGCTGAAATACTTTGCTCCATGGAGACCGCGCTGGACGACATCCCGGCGTTGGCCGTAAGCGGAGCAGAGGCGGCCCGTCTGAAAAACGGACAGGCCATTGTTCTGCTTGGACGGGATGCCCCCATTTTTCACGGCACGGTTTTGGTAGCTTCCGGAGGACATCCGGTGGCGCTTGCCGAGGTGAAACAGGGAGCACTCCACCCCAAGCGTGTATTCAACCTCTCCGGTTCAAACCGGACAACATTGGAGTGATTGATGTCGATTACCGCAGAGCGCAAAAGCGAGCTCATTGGCGAATTCGCCACAAACAAGGGCGACACGGGATCTCCCGAAGTCCAGGTTTCGATTCTGACCGAACGGATCAAGAATCTGACCGAACATTTCAAAACACATGCCAAAGACAATCATTCCCGGCGGGGGCTGCTCAAGATGGTCAGCCAGCGTCGTCGTCTGCTTGACTATGTCAAGGCCAGGGACGTGGCACGTTATCAGGATCTGATCAAGCGGTTGGGAATTCGCCGCTAAATCAACTCAAAACCGGTACGGCCCAATGGGGTCGTGCCGGTGTTTTATTAGGAAGCAGACGTTCGGCAATGGGGTCGGGCGTCCAATATGCGCCTCATTTTGAAGCTCCGTGATGGCCGGAAGAACCGGCACTATGCACGGCATGGGGCAGTACAGGAAAAATTGAATGTTTACGATACATCGCGAAGAAATCACGTGGGGCGGAAGGCCGCTGGTGATTGAAACAGGCAAGATTGCCCGCCAGGCGGACGGCGCAGTCATGGTCACATATGGTGACACAACGGTACTGGCGACAGCGGTCGCCGAGCGCCATCCCAAGCCCGGCTTGGACTTCTTTCCGCTGACAGTGAATTACCAGGAAAAGACCTATGCCGCAGGCAAGATCCCCGGCGGTTTTTTCAAGCGTGAGGGGCGTCCTTCCGAAAAGGAAACCCTGGTTTGCCGGTTGATCGACCGGCCGATCCGTCCGCTTTTTGCAAAAGGTTTCAAGAACGAAACCCAGATCATCGCCACCGTGCTCAGCCACGACATGGAAAACGATCCCGATATCGCAGCGTTGGTTGCCGTATCGGCCGCCCTGACCATTTCGGGCATTCCGTTCATGGGCCCGATCGGTGCCGCCCGTGTCGGTTACATCGATGGAGAATACGTTCTCAATCCGATGATCGACCAGATGGCCGACAGCGCTCTTGACCTGGTGGTCGCGGGAACCGGCGACGCCGTCCTGATGGTCGAATCGGAAGCCCAGGAGCTTGCCGAGGAAGTCATGCTCGGCGCCGTCATGTTCGGTCATGACCAGTTCCAGCCGGTGATCGAGGCGATCATCGGTCTTGCTGAAAAATGTGCCAAGGAACCGCGTAGCGTCGAAATCCCGGATCTGTCCGATCTCGAAGCCCGCGTCCGCGCGATCGCGGAAGCCGATCTGCGCACCGCCTATGCCGAAGCTCAGAAATCGACCCGCCAGGATATGGTCTCGACCGCCCGCGACAGGGTCTATGCCGAGCTCTGCCCGGAAGACAGCGATCAGGCCGAAGACCGCCAGCAGGTTGGCCAGTGTTTCAAGTCGGTGGAAAAGGACATTGTCCGCAACTCGATTCTGGACACCAGCCTGCGGATCGATGGCCGCGACCTGAAGACGGTCCGTCCGATCGTCTCCGAAGTGGGCCTCCTGCCCCGCGCTCACGGCACCGCCCTGTTCACCCGTGGCGAAACCCAGGCCCTTGTGGTGGCGACTCTTGGAACCGGCGAGGACGAGCAGTTTGTCGATGCCCTTGAAGGAACCTACAAGGAATCCTTCCTGCTGCATTACAACTTCCCGCCCTATTCGGTCGGCGAAACCGGCCGTGTCGGGTTCACCGGCCGCCGCGAAGTCGGTCACGGCAAGCTCGCCTGGCGCGCGGTCCGACCGGTTCTGCCGGCCAAGGAGGATTTTCCCTACACCCTGCGGGTCGTGTCCGAAATCACCGAATCCAACGGCTCGTCGTCGATGGCAACGGTCTGTGGCACCTCGCTTGCCCTGATGGATGCCGGCGTACCGTTAAAGCGCCCCGTGGCAGGCATCGCCATGGGTCTGATCAAGGAAGACGAGCGCTTTGCCGTATTGTCGGATATCCTCGGCGACGAGGATCATCTGGGCGACATGGACTTCAAGGTCGCAGGATCGGACCAGGGCATCACATCGCTCCAGATGGACATCAAGATCACCGGCATCACCCAGGAAATCATGCAGATTGCCCTGGACCAGGCCAAGGGTGGCCGGATGCATATTCTGGGCGAGATGTCCAAGGCATTGACCGAAGCCCGTCCGGAAATGGGCGAGTACGCCCCGCGCATCGAGCAGGTCAATATCCCTGTCGACAAGATCCGGGACGTTATCGGTTCCGGCGGCAAGGTCATTCGCCAGATCGTCGAGGAAACCGGCGCCAAGGTCGACATCTCCGACGACGGCACGATCAAGGTGGCCTCGAGCGATGCGGCATCCATCAAGGCGGCACTCGACTGGATTCATTCGATTGTCGCTGAACCCGAAGTCGGTGTGATCTACACCGGCAAGGTCGTCAAGGTCATGGACTTCGGTGCCTTTGTGAACTTCTTCGGGCAGCGTGACGGCCTCGTGCATATCTCCCAGCTCGCAGATCACCGCGTGGCCAAGGTGACCGATGTGGTCAACGAAGGCGACAGCGTCAAGGTCAAGCTGATGGGCTTCGATGACCGGGGCAAGGTTCGCCTGTCGATGAAAGTTGTCGACCAGGAAACCGGCGAGGAAATCAAGGCCGAGGAAGCCGCCGGCTAATCGCCGTAGCGGAACTTTCCAGAACTGGAGAAGGCGCGCCCATAAAGGGGGCGCCTTTTCTGCGTGTGAGGTGTCCCGTTTCCCGTGCGCGATGCGGCACGTCAGTGCTGCTTCGCAGACCCGGGACCGTCCCGCGCCGTTAACCTTTTAGGAATATTGAAGTCGGCGGCCTACTGGGCCGCGTCCCGCAACTCCACGGACTCTTCACCGTTTTCCTCACGCAGGTCGTCCGGTCTGGGTGTCGAAATGATATTGTACCCGGAATCCACGAAATGAATCTCACCGGTAACCCCGCCGGACAGATCGCTCAGCAGGTAGAGACCGGCGCCGCCGATTTCGTCGAGCGTTACCGTGCGCCGCAAGGGCGAGTGGCGTTTCTGGAAATTGAACATGGCGCGGGCATCGCTGATCCCCGCTCCAGCCAGTGTGCGCATGGGACCCGCTGAAATCGAATTGACCCTGATCCCTGCCGGGCCGTAGTCGGCGGCGAGATAGCGGACGCTGGATTCAAGTGCTGCCTTCGCCACGCCCATCACGTTGTAATTGGGCATAACCCGGGTCGAGCCGCCATAGGTGAGCGTGATGATCGAACCGCCGTCGGGCATCAGGGCGGCCGCCTGCCGGGCGACCTCGGTAAACGAGAAGCACGATATAATCATTGTGCGGATGAAATTGTTCCTCGTCGTGTCGGCGTATTTGCCCTTGAGCTCGTTCTTTTCCGAGTAGGCCACGGCGTGGACCAGAAAGTCGATCGATCCCCATTCGTCCTTCAAGCGGTTGAAGACCGCGGTGACGCTTGCCTCGTCTTCCACGTCGCAGGGCTCGACGATGTGGCTTCCAACTGACTCCGCCAGGGGGGCCACCCGCCGGCCAAAAGCTTCACCCTGATACGTGAAGGCGAGTTCCGCGCCGTGATCGGCCAAGGTCTTGGCAATGCCCCAGGCGATCGAATGGTCGTTTGCCACACCCATGATCAGGCCACGCTTGCCAGCCATCAGTGTGCTTGTTGCCCTGGACTCGTTTGTTGAGTGGTTTTCAGACATATCAGTTACTCAGACTTCCCCACCAAAGTGTCGGTTCGCCGCACGCGAACCGGTTTGCGACACGTCGACCGTGACAGGCCTCATGCGTCGTAGCGTTTCATGACCAGCGTAGCGTTGGTTCCGCCAAAACCGAAGCTGTTCGACATGACACAGTTAAGATCCACATTGTCGCGGCGTTCCCGGACAATCGGCATATCCGCCAGTTCCGGGTCCACTTCCACGATGTTGGCAGACTCGCAGATGAACCCGTTTTTCATCATCAGGAGCGAGTAGATCGCCTCTTGTACACCGGCGGCACCGAGCGAGTGTCCGGTCAGCGACTTTGTCGCACTCAGCGGCGGCACATCTTTGCCGAACACCTCCCGCAGCGCTTCGACTTCGCGGGTATCCCCGATCGGTGTCGAGGTGGCATGCGGATTCACATAGTCAATCGGACAGTCGACGGTTTCCATCGCCATGCGCATGCATCGCGCGGCACCCTCGCCCGAAGGCTGTACCATGTCGAAACCGTCGGATGTGGCACCGTAACCGGCAATCTCGCCGTAGATCTTTGCGCCCCGCGCCTTGGCATGTTCGAGTTCCTCGAGAACCAGAACGCCGGCGCCGCCGGCGATGATGAAGCCGTCCCGGTTGATGTCGTAGGCCCGGCTGGCCTTGGCCGGCGTATCGTTGAAATGCGAGGACATGGCGCCCATGGCGTCAAACAGCACCGAAAGCGTCCAGTCCAGCTCCTCGCCGCCGCCGGCAAACATGACGTCCTGCTTGTTCCACTGGATCATTTCAGCTGCATTGCCGATGCAATGGTTCGACGTGGCACAGGCAGAAGAGATCGAATAATTGATGCCCTTGATCCTGAACGGTGTCGCAAGGGTGGCAGAGTTAGTGCTCGACATCGCCTTTGGCACGGCAAAGGGGCCGACCCGCTTGGGACCGCGTTCGCGGGTCACATCCGCGCTCTCGACAATGGCGCGCGTCGATGGCCCCCCGGACCCCATGATCAGCCCGGTCCGCTCGTGAGACACCACATCGTCTTCCAGCCCGGAATCGGTGATCGCCTGCTGCATCGATATGTAATTCCACGCAGCGCCGTCGCCCATGAAACGGCGTTCCTTGCGGTCAAGAACTTCCTCCGGGTTGAGATCGGGGGCGCCGTGAACCTGGCACCGGAACCCCAACCGCTCATAGTCGTCAGCCTTGACCAGTCCGGACTTGGCTTCTCTCAGCGATGCCAGAACCTCCTGCGCATTGTTGCCAATGCTGGATACGATTCCCATCCCGGTGATTACAACGCGACGCATGGCGTCCTCACTTTGTCTCAAATTCAACGCAGGCCGTGTCAGCCATTATCGTCCTTAAACAGACCGACCCGCAAATCACTCGTCCGGTAAACAACCTCGCCATCAGCCTTGAGCGTGCCGTCGCCAATACCCAGCACCAGCCGGCGGTTGATCACGCGCTTCAGGTCGACAATATACTCAACCTTAGAGACCTTGGGTGTCACCATGCCGGTGAGCTTCACCTCTCCGACGGCGATCGCCCGTCCTCGCCCTTGTGCGCCGAGCCAACCGAGATAGAATCCCGTCATCTGCCAAAGCGCATCGAGCCCCAGGCACCCGGGCATGACCGGATCGCCCTGGAAATGGCAGGCGAAAAACCAGAGATCCGGATTGATGTCGAATTCCGCGACGACCTGACCTTTTCCATGCTCTCCACCGTCCTCGCTGATATGCGTGATTCGGTCGAACATCAGCATCGGCGGCAATGGCAGCTGGGCATTGCCGGGGCCGAACAATTCGCCCCTGCCGCATGCCAAAAGGTCTTCATAGTCAAAACTGGATTTGCGTTGCGTCATGAAATCGACGTCTCATTTCGAGGGACTCAGAATGCCCCGGTTAGCGGTGCTCTGTCGTGGCGCCTTCCAGACACGCTTCCTATCATACTGCGTGCGCGAGACAAAGGGGAATACCAATGCGAATCCGCGCCGAATGCAAGATCTGCAGGCCTTCGAGGGCCTGCGACAAATTTGAACGCATAATTGCGAACCGTTTGCAATAACTGTATATTGCCCCGTGAAATATGATGGCATGAATGGAATTGCCCGATGAATACTCTTGATGTTGCCGGAAAACTAAGGGGCGCCGGATTGCGGCCCACACGCCAGCGCGTCTGTCTGGCAGAGCTTCTTTTCAGGGAAGGTGATCGCCACGTCACTGCCGAAAAGCTTCACGAAGAAGCTGCCCGGGACGATGTTCGTGTGTCGCTTGCGACCGTCTACAATACGCTTAATCAGTTCACCCAGGCAGGCCTGCTGCGCGAAGTCGCGATCGAGGGGTCGAAAACGTACTTCGATACCAACACCAGCGGCCATCATCATTTTTATGTCGAGAAGACCGGCGAGCTGTTCGATATTACGGATGGCGTTTGCCTGGCCCAGACGCCGCAAGCCCCTGAAGGCATGGAGATATCGCGTATCGATGTGATTGTCAGGCTTGCCGAACGCCGTTGAAGGCGGCTCCCTGGAAAGTTCGCCGGCAGGGCTCGACGCTTAGTTGAATATCCGCCTCAGCTCAGTTTCTCATTGGGGTAAATGCCCCAAAGCAGTTCCTGGCTGATCCAGCCGCTAAAGCCTGACGTGGAAAACTGGCACCATTGTCCGTTGCAGTCGGTCACTGTGCCGAGAACGCCGGCCTCGATCGAAACCACCGGTTCGCCGGTGGCTGCCGGCGCATCCATGAGCGATATGCGCGTGCCCTTGCGCCACGGCGCAATCAGCGCCGTTCTCTCGCCCGACAACAGGCTGTGATAGACCCAGCCTTCTTCGCCGTCGCTGTCACGTATGCGCCGCCAGTGTTCGAACTCGGCAACGACCTCCACGGGAAGTCCCTTGCGCGAATAGACCCAGACCACCTGATGTTTCGTGCTTGGACCGATACGCACATTGGCCTTGCCGGCCTTGAGACTGACAAAGCGCGGAATCGGAAGTCCGCTTGCACCCTTGATCAAGGGCAGGCTAGCGTCCACCACGGCGGGTTTGTCGTCAATCTGGGCGGTCGCGGTTTCCCGCGGCAACAGCACGGCCGCCGCCATCGCGGCCAGCACCGCGATAAACACACAAGGAAAAGCAAACCGCCTGAGATCGAGTTTTTTTGACGCCATTTTGTATACGCATTTACTATCTGAAGGAGTTGTTTGACAACCCTTCTGTAATTGACACACTACTGTGGAGCCGGCCGCCGACACGAAGGGTCGGACCGTGCAAGGCCCCGTTGTGTTCCACCTTTCGCCTGACACGCAGCACGAAATTAGTTTACTACCCCCGGAGGAACACTTAAAGAGTGTCCGTCTTTTCGGTTAATCGAGCCTTAAGCGCCGAGTTTGGGAGGAGTCATGACGACGAGCAAGCCCCTGGTCATCGTGACCCGGAAATTGCCTGACAT
>JAJFHD010000092.1 GCA_021775805.1 Alphaproteobacteria bacterium
GCTCTTGGACAAAGCGACCGCAAACGTTCGCACAAGAGGAAGCAGACACGCCATTCTCATGCCAAGCAGTAAACCGATCCGGGAAATGTTGATTTGGCAGTTGCCTGCTACCACCCACGGCTCCATATGGGTTGCAGAGTAGTATTGATGGTGCGCTGAGTTTGCTCCGGAGATACTTAGTTGAAGTGGCCGTTTTACGCCCGCATTTGGCACGATATTTGGAATGTCGTGCATGTTGCATGAAATCAGCACTTGTAAAGAGTTGTCCTTGTCCGAACCCAACGCCTGTCTCGGTTTACTTCTTCAACTCTTGCTGGAATTCTCATCTTGTGCGAGCCGAGTACGTGCCCTTTGAAGGCAGAGTTCTTTCCATGATTTGATTATGTGCTACCCTTCCGGGCAAAACATGGAGGGTGAGACCCATGGTCAGTCAGCGGATATTTTGGTTGTTCGGCATTCTCTGTTTTGTGATGGTGACCGGTTTCTCTGAGGGTATCTTGGCGCAAAGCGCGCAAAAGAAGTGCCCAAAATCTCAATCGGCGTATTATCACAACTGCATTGGCACGTACACGTATTCAAATGGCAACAAGTACGTCGGCGAGTTCAGGAACGACAAGAGAAACGGCCTGGGCACGTTCACGTTTGCAAATGGCAGCAAGTATGTCGGCGAGTTCAGGGACGACAAGATTAACGGCCATGGCACGTTCACGTTTTCAAATGGCAACAAGTACGTCGGCGAGTTCAGGAACGAAAAGATAAACGGCCTGGGCAGGTTCACGTATGCAGATGGCGACATGTACGTCGGCGAGTTCAGGGACGACAAGATTAACGGCCAGGGCACGTTCAAGTTTGCAAATGGCAACAAGTACGTCGGCGAGTTCAGGAACGACAAGATTAACGGCCAGGGCACGTACACGTTTGCAAATGGCAACAAGTACGTCGGCGAGTTCAGGAACGAAAAGAGAAACGGCCAGGGCACGTACACGTTTGCAGATGGCGGCGAGTACGTCGGCGAGTTCAGGGACGACAAGATTAACGGCCATGGCACGGTCACATATGCGTCTGGCAACAAGTACGTCGGCGAGTTCAGGAACGAAAAGAGAAACGGCCATGGCACGTTCACGTTTGCAAATGGCGACAAGTACGTCGGCGGGTTCAAGGACGGCGACTACGAAGGGCGAGGAGTACTCTACGCGGCCAATGGCACGATCAAACAGCAGGGCATCTATAAGAATGATAACTTCGTCAAATCGGTGCAAATTGTTGAACCGCAGGAAGTTGCCAAGGTTGAGCTGCCCCAGCAAGTAGTCCTGCCAGCGGCTGCGAATGACAACCAGCGTAAGGTGGCGCTGGTTATCGGCAATGAAGCGTACAAGCATACAACGCGTTTGAAAAATCCGAAGAATGACGCGAGAGCCATGTCAGCGATGCTCAAGCGATTGGGTTTTGAGGTTGTGTTCGGCACGGATTTGAACAAGAGGTCGTTGGAAGAAACCGTTCGGAAGTTTGTGACCAAACTGCGACGTGCAGATGTGTCTCTGTTTTTCTACGCAGGACACGGACTCCAAGTGAGCGGCAGAAACTACTTGATACCGATTGATGCTGCCGTCAAAGATGAAACCGCCCTCGATTTCGAATTGGTCAAAGTGAGCGTGATCAGCAACTACATGGGCGGCAACGGCAACGTCGGTGTCATTTTGTTGGATGCCTGCCGGGACAATCCACTGACCCGTTCAATGGCTGCTAATCTGGGCACCAGGTCATCGCAGGTCGGCAGAGGGTTGGCCCGAATACCGAGCATAGGAGGAGGGTTGCTGGTGGGTTTTGCAACAGCTCCCGGTGATGTGGCTGCCGATGGCACGGGCAAAAACAGTCCCTTTACAACAGCGTTGCTCAAGCATCTCCCGACACCTGGATTGGAGATCCAGCGGCTCATGACGCGAGTGAAGGCTGAGGTCGCCTCAATGACGAATAACCACCAGCGCCCGTGGCACAACAGTGACTTGACCAAGGAAGTCGTCCTTTTTCCGGGCAGATGATGGTCGAACTTAACGCAGGGCGTTGCTCAACCTTTCTTATCGAAATGCAATTGTGCATTTCCCGGAACCGGTTTTGACCCGTAGCCGAAATCATGCACTCCGACCCTCGGCATCGCTGCGGCGGTATGGACTTCTGACAAGATCGATTATGGGAAGTAGTCCGAGGGAGAGTGCCGGTCGGCACGCTCTTTTAGGTGTCAACGCCGATATTCAAAGCATCTCGCGATCAATCAACCTCACGGAGGCAGGTCCGGCTGAGGTTCATCTTTCTCCTGTGGTCACACCGGCGGCGGCCGGTGTCCAGGGCCAGACGGCAGAACTTCAGGGTGTCGCCCTGGATTGCGGTTTGCACCGCAATGACAATAAGGGTCGAAGTGAATCCGATAGAGCGAGACACGGTTTAGGTTTGCCGACACCGCACGCCTATTTGCAGTAGGTCGAATTTTGGCACATAGGACTCGTGCCGCCGCCGCGGAAAACTTCGGTTCTGCCTTCAACAACGGACGTATCAGGTCCGGTACGACCGGTGGCAGTCGCGCCGACGCAAACTGCCGCGAACACTCCAATCCGCTCAGCTACCATGCCTCGGCAGGCCGTCCGCTCAGTTGCGCCAGAACGCAGGCGTGAACAGCACCAGCACGGTGAACAGTTCCAGCCGTCCCAGCAGCATGCCGAAACACAGCAGCCACTTGGCGATGTCCGGCAGGCTTGCGTAGTTGCCGGCGGGGCCGACCACCTCGCCCAGTCCGGGGCCGACATTCGCCATGGCGCTGGCGGCGGCCGACAGGGCGGTCAGGTTGTCGAGGCCGATCAGGTTGAGGCTGAGCGCCAGCAGCCCGAAGCACAGCAGGAACAAAAAGAAGAAACTCGACACCGCGCCGATGACGCTGTCGGAAAGCGGCCGTCCGTTATATTGCGGCGAGAACACGCCATGCGGATAGATCACCCGGTTGAGGTAGACCCGGACATTTTCCAGGATCACCTGGAACCGGAAGATCTTGATCCCGCACGAGGTCGACCCGGCGCAACCGCCGATGAACATGGCACAGAAAAACAAGGCTATGGCGAAGCCGCCCCACTGTCCGTAATCGGTTGTCGCGTAGCCCGTGCCGGTGATGATCGAGATCACGTTGAAGACGGCGTGCCGCAACGCCTTCAGCCCGTCGTCGGCGCCACCGCTCAACTGGTAGGCCCAGCTTGCCAGGATGCCGGCTGCGACCACCACCAGGAAGAAGCGCACCTGGCTGTCGGTGAACAGCGATACCGGGTTGCCGCGGATCGCCTGAAGGTAAAGCACAAAGGGCAGGCTGCCGACCAGCATGAAGATCGCGCCGATCGTGTCGATCGCCGGGCTCTGGAAATACCCGATCGAGGAGTCGTAATTGGAAAAGCCGCCCGTGGCGATCGTGGTCATGGCATGGGTCACCGCATCGAACATTTCCATGCCGGCAAAATAATAGCCCACGGTGCAGGCGAGGGTAAAAACCAGATAGAGCATCGATATCGACCCGGCAATCTGGGTTGCCCGCGGCAGGATCTTTTCCGACGTGTCGGACGATTCCATGCGGAACAGCTGCATGCCGCCGATCTGCAGCATCGGCAGCACGGCGATCGCCATGACGATGATCCCGATGCCGCCCATCCATTGCAGCAGCGCCCGCCACAGCAGGATCCCCTGGGGGCGCAGTTCCAGCCCGGTGATGACCGTGGCACCGGTGGTCGTGAGACCGGACATGGCCTCGAAGAAGGCATCCGTGTAAGAGATGTTGGCATCGCTGATCGCCAGCGGCACTGCGGCAAAGGCTGCCAGCGCCAGCCATGCCAGAACCGTCAGCAGGAATGCCTGTTTGACGTTCAGGTTCGACGAGTGTCCCCAGGTTGCCAGCACCAGGCCGACCCCCACAAACAACGTCAGCAGGGAAGACAGGGCGAAGGTCTCCCAGTTCTCGTTGGCCTCTACCAGGTCGAGCAGGGCCGGTATCACCATGGCGCAGCCAAGCGTGGTCAGGAGAATGCCGACGACAAGGGCGATCGGTCTGTAATCAGTCATAATTGCCTGAGATCAGTGCACGACGGCGTGGGTATAGGGGCTGTCGAGGGAAAACGCAGGGATCTCTACATTGAACAACTCGCCGTTGTCGGTGGTCATCTGATAGGCGCCGACCATGATCCCCGACGACGTGTTCAGGGGCGTGCCGGATGTGTACTGAAAGCTTTCCCCAGGCTGCAGCACCGGCTGTTCGCCGATCACGCCTTCGCCGCGCACTTCCTGGATGCGGCCGTTGGCATCGGTGATCTTCCAGTAACGCGTCTTCAGCTGCACGACCTCTTCACCGGTATTTTCGATACTCACCGTGTAGGCCCAGACAAAGTAGTCTTCATCGGGCGAAGACTGATTGTCCAGATAGGTCGGTTCAACCGCGATCGAAATCGCCCTGGTGACCTTCTTGTACATGGCCGGTGATCCTTTGTCCCTGACAAGGCAAATGGCGAAGCGCGTGTTGCAGTATACCGCAAACACATCCGCGCCCGCCAGTGGCGTCAGACATTGACTTGGCGCGGTCGCTCTGATCGGTTAATAAGCCTCACCAGTACCGGAACGGGGTAACATGGAACAGGCAGTACAGACATCTACGGTGGATGCGGCCGATGCAACGGGCATCTTGCCGGCCCATGCCATCGAACGGCTGATCGGGCTGGGCGCCATCGGCCTCGAACGGCCGGCGGATGCGGATCAGATACAGCCGGCGAGCCTGGATCTGCGGCTTGGCCGCTATGCCTACCGGGTCCGCGCCAGCTTTTTGCCGGGCCCGCGTCACACGGTCGACCAGCGCCTCGATGCGCTCGCCCTCCACCGCATCGACCTGACCGAAGGGGCCGTACTGGAAACCGGGTGTGTCTATGTGGTGCCGCTGCTCGAAAGCCTGGCGCTCGATCCCGGGACCGCCGCTGCGGCGAACCCGAAAAGTTCGACCGGCCGGCTCGATGTCTTCACCCGTGTGATCGCCGACCGCGCCCAGGAGTTTGATAAGGTCGAGGCCGGCTACCGCGGTCCGTTGTTCGCCGAGATCAGCCCGCGGACGTTCTCGATTCTGGTGCGGACCGGCTCGCGCCTGTCGCAGATCAGGTTCCGGCAAGGCGTGCGGACATTCGATGACGACGACCTGCGCGCCCTCCACGCCGAACAGGTGCTGGTCTCCTCCGGGGTTCTGAACATCGACAACGGCATCGCCCTGAGTGTCGACCTGTCGGGCGAGGGTGTTGTCGGTTTCAGGGCCAAACGCCACGCCGGCCTGGTTGACGTGGACCGCAAGGCGGCCTGCGACGTCCTCGATTACTGGGAGCCGATCACGGCCCAGGGAAGCCTGGTGCTCGACCCTGACCAGTTCTACATCCTGGCATCGCGCGAAGCGGTTCACGTGCCGCCGACCCATGCCGCCGAAATGATGCCGTTCAACCCGCTGGTGGGTGAATTCCGTGTCCACTATGCAGGTTTTTTCGATCCGGGCTTCGGTCACAGCGCCGCCGGAGGTGCCGGCAGCCGGGCGGTCCTGGAGGTGCGCAGCCACGAGGTGCCGTTCATTCTCGAAGACAGTCAGATCATCGGCCGGCTGATTTATGAACCCCTCACTGAGCGGCCGGAGCAGGTCTACGGCCAGGGCATCGGTTCCAACTATCAGAGCCAGGGCCTCAAGCTGTCGAAACATTTCAGGCCGTACGGCTAGTCGCGATCAAGTGTCTGAAGATGGTGTCACCCAAGGTCAGCATTAACGGTGCGGGTCGCACGATTGCGAGGCGGCCATGACGCGGTCGCGTGTCCAGTCGTTCTGGCACGGCGACCAGCTGTCTCCTTACGAGATCATGTGCATCCGTTCGTTTCTCCACCACGGCCATGCGTTCGACCTATACAGCTATGCGTCCGATCTCAATGTGCCGGTGGGTTGCAATCTCCTCGATGCGGGCCTGATATTTCCCGAAGACCAGGCCTTCTTCTACCGGTCGGGTCCCGAAAAGGGCAGCCTGTCGCTTTTCTCGAATGCCTTCCGGTACAGGCTGCTCGAGCACAAAGGCGGATGGTGGGTCGATTTGGACGTGGTCTGCCAGGCCCGCAATCTGCCGGAAGACGCTTATGTCTTCGGCTTCGAAGGCACGCAAGGCAAGATCGGAACAGCCGTCATCAAGATGCCGGCGGGCGATCCTCTGATGGCCCTCTGCGCGGAGAAGTCACTGGAGGTCGGCGATAAGGCGCTTTGGGGACAAAGCGGACCGGATCTGTTCACCGGCTCTGTAAATGCCCTTGGATTGACAAAGCATGCCCGGCCGGTTTCAACCTTCTATCCCCACAGCTGGACCGAAGCCATGGACGTGTTCGATCCGGCGCAGACCGAACGGCTTCTGGCGTCGTGTGCGCAGAGCACTTTTGTCCATTTGTGGGCCGAAGTCCTTCGGCGTGCCAGGGTCGACAAATTTGCTCCGCCGCCGATGGGATCGGTTGTCGATCGTTTTTTCGGTCTCTACGACCCGGAACAGCAGGAAGAGTTTGGTCTCAAACGCCAGCTCTGCAGCAACCGGCAGGCCTGCCTGGCAGCCCTGTCGATCAAGGCGCCGGTACATGAAAAACTCGCAAACCTGATCATCGCTGCCCGGCGCATGAGCAACACCAAACATTACATCAGGGCCATTGGGTGCGCTCCCAACTACGTCAACCCGACCGCCTACTCCGAGAAGATGCAGTGCAGGAAACTTTTCGACCGGAACCCCGTGCTTCCGGAATTCTGTGACAAGCTCAAGGCAATTGATCATGCTGAAAACATCGACACGGCCGTCAGGGTACCGCAGGTCTACTGGTCGGGCACCGACCCGGAATCAATCCCGTTCGACACGTTGCCGACACCCTACATCGTCAAGCCAAATCATCGAAGCGGTGAAAAGGTTGTGGTCAGGGACAGGAGCGATGAAAAGCGTTCGGAGATTCGCAACCGCTGCCGCAGCTGGCTGAAACATCCCCATGGTCTCGACATCGAGGAGTGGGGATACCGCAAGGTCGAGCCACGCCTGTTTGCCGAGGAGCTCTTGCCGGCACCGGCAGGGTTTGCTTTTCCAGACGACTACAGAATGTTTGTCTTTTCCGGGCGTGTGGAGTTCATCCAGATATTTCGCGGCAGGGAAACCGATGTTCGCTGGAGAGGCTACTTCGACAGAAACTGGAAATGGCTGGACATCCAGAAATGGCTGGGTTGGGCGACGTCGGTCGACCGGGCCAGAAACAGTCTGCTGCACGCAGCGGTCCCGAAGGGCCTCGACACCATGATTAAGGCGTCCGAGGAAATCGGGCGCAATCTGGATCACATTCGTGTCGACTTTTACGACATTGACGGCGAGGTATATCTCGGCGAGATGACGCCGTATCCCGACTCCGGCTTTGCCTACTGTTTCAGTGAAGACGCAACCTACGATGTCTATCCGCCGCGGGACATCGACTGTCAAAACGGCGCCCTCTGGAATCAGCCGCAGATTCCCTTGCTGGAAAAGCTGAAGCGCGTGTTGACGGGTTGAGGGTTGATACGAGAGTCAGTCGTCGTGAACCGAACACGAACCGCCGCCGAGAACACAGAATTTGGCGCAATGGGGATGGTTGAGTTTCACCGCACCCTTGTCGAAGTTGCCGCCGCTGGCGTTCATGGACTCCCGCAAGGTTGTGCCCATGTGAAAACTGTCTTCATAGGGCAGCAGGGTGCAGGGCAGCACGGTCGCTTCCGGGTCGCCCTTGCGTTTGACCACCATACGGCTTGTGGCGCACATGACCCCTTTGGGATCGACACCGAGGATGCCCCAGCAGTCCGTCGTGATTTCCGGCACATCGAGTGAGCCGTCCATTTCCGGAAACAGGACCAGTTCCATCGGGCTTGCCGGGTTAACCTTGTAGCCGCGCTCCCGGAACAGGGCCGCATAGCCTTCACGTGACTGGGCTTCATTCTCGTTCCAGCAGGTCCGTCCCCCCACTGTAATCATGAAGCCATTGGAGGAAAGCCAGTCCATGCCGGCGATCGCATGATTCCAGGATCCGGCGGTGCGTTCGGTGTCGTGGAGCGTTTCGGAATAATGGTCGAGGCTGACGCGCAGGGTCAGCTTGTCGCCGAACTGGTCCTTCAGGCCGAGCAGTGCGTCTTTGATGCGCCGGCGCTGCATCGGCTGCATGGCGTTTGTCAGGATCAGAACGCTGAAACCTCGGGTCAGGGCATCGTCCGTCATGGCGATCATGTCGGGGTTCATGAACGGCTCGCCGCCGGTGAATCCGATTTCCTGCGTCTGCAGGCCCAGGGACGTGATCTCATCGAACAGCTTCGCCGCGTCCTTGGCTGCGAAATAGGCCAGCCGGTCGTTGCGCGGGCTGGACTCGATATAGCAATTGATGCACTCGATGTTGCACAGCGTGCCGGTGTTGATCCACAGGGTTTCGAGCCGTTCCAGGGTGACGGCCGCGCGTTGTTCGCCCTTCGCCGTCAGCTCGGGGTTGGTGAATTTTGCGGAGGTCAGCGCCGCCCGCGACGGGCTCGGCTCAAATGGGATATCTGTCATGGCGGCGCACCCTATCATATTCCCACAACGTCACTAGTGTTTTGCACGCCGCCTCACGAAAAATTCAGGCAGGTGGCGGGTACCATCACCCCAAATTGACGTCAGACTTGTTCACCCTACGGAAAATCCGGACACGGTACGCCCGAAGTCCCCTGACAAATAGCGAATCGACCAGTTCAATGTGGCATGATAATGAAACAAATAATGCGGGTGTAGCTCAATGGCAGAGCAGCAGCTTCCCAAGCTGACGACGAGGGTTCGATTCCCTTCACCCGCTCCAGGAAATGTTAACCATTTGTTAAGAAATTGTTGCGCCACAGGGGGTTAGTGTATGACGGATGAGACTTTGCTTCAATTTCGCAAGAGCATCGACAATCTCGACGCCTGCATGGTGCATTTGTTGGCCGAAAGGTTCCGCCTGACCAAGCAAGTCGGTGAATACAAAAAGAAAAATCAGCTTCCCCCTGCCGACAAGAGTCGTGAAGGCCGCCAGATCGAACGCCTCAGGAAATTGGCCGAAGGTGCTGAACTTGATCCGGATTTTGCCGAGAAGTTCATCCGCTTTGTGATCGACGAAGTGATTCACCACCATGAAGAGATCCGGGACAGCTGAACACCGATGAAAATCCGGTTCGAACCATGCGATGCCGTGATTGGCGCAAGAGTGTCCGGCCTTTCACTCGAAACCGTTCCCTCCCCTGAAACCTTTGCCGAAATCGATGCTGCACTGGAAAAGTTCGGTGTCCTGATATTCCCCGGTCAGGCAATATCGCCGGAGCAGCAGATCGCCTTCTCCGAAGTCTTTGGACCGCTGGCGCCGACCGAACGCGACCCGGCGCGACTTGACGGTTATCCGGAGATATTTGTCGTCGGCAACACCCGCGACCAGCCGGTCACCTTCGCGCCCGCTGACCCCGGCGGGGAACTGGAATGGCATTCCGATCATATCCACCGCAAGCGCCCCGCGCGGGCTTCCCTGCTCTACGCGCTTGACGTTCCGGCCGCCGGTGGCGACACGCTCTTTGCCTGCATGTACCAAGCCTTCGACACACTGTCGGCGACGCAACAGGCGCATTATGAACAACTCCAGGTCATTCATTCGCCGGCAGGTCTGAGGGCCTACCTGCACGGCCAGGGCCACCAGACAAATCCCGACGACTACCGAACCGGCAAGGAAGACGAGGTGGTCTGGCCGCTGGTCCGGGTCCACCCGCTGACCGGACGCAAAGCCCTTTACTTCGGCAACCAGGTCAGTATCGGCATTGTCGGCTGGCCCGATGACGAGGCCCGGGATTTCATCGCGCGGCTGACTGAGCACGCTTGCCAGGAGGCCTTCCAGTACCGCCATCGCTGGGCGGTCGGAGACGCGGTCCTGTGGGACAACCGCCGGGTCCTGCACGCCGGCACGCCCTATGACCTGAAGACCGAACGCCGCCGCCTCCACCGCACCACGATCAGGGAAACCGAACCGATCGTGGCGGTTTGAGGCGTGAAAGTCTTTTGTCATCCCGGCGAACGTCGGGAACCAGGGCAGTATTCCGAGGCTGATGTGTTCAGCCCCTGGACTCCGGTTTTCATCGGAATGACAATTTGGTTGCTTTCAGCAGCAATCATCAGCCCTTTTTCTTGGCGAGATGATAGGTCAGTGCCAACGAAATGCAATGACGCAGCGCCTCCAGATTCTCGTCAGTCAAGTCGGTTGCGTTGTCAAAAACAATGCTCCGGTTGCCGCCAAACGTGAGCACGCCGTCGTAGAGATCCCGGTAGGTTCCACCTAGCGTCGTCTGGCAGTGGAAGAAGAGCGCGTAGCGGTCGTCTTCCTTTGCGACGGCGCCGAGCCTAATTGTGCTGCCGCTCTTTGAGGCAGCGGCCAGGTAGCTCGGCTGTCCCCATTTGAGGACCTCGTCGAGGGGGCCGACACCGTCAGTGGACCGGGCAATGTCGAAGATCTGCGCGCGCACGAACAACAGTCGCGACCGCAAGGGCTCCGGATAGCCGTCGAAGACTGCCTTGACGGCGGGGTCGGCAAATCCAGGGGGGTCCTTCACGGTGACAGAAGTCACGGTCACGCTCCCATTCCAGCTTGTTGTTCCCCGTTCCGGGCACGCTGCGCCGCCCGTCCGGCCACCAGTCTGACACGTCGCGGCGACGCCATCCACATGCAGACGATGGAAAACAGCGAACACCCCACACAGATTGTGAAGCCGGTCACGTAGGATCCGGTGATGTCGTAGAAATACCCCAAGGCCCAGGCACCGGCCGCTGCCCCCAGGTTGCCGCCCAGGCTGATCATGGCGAATATGCTGGCGAGGTGGCGTCCGGAGAAAATCTCCGTGATGATCGCGCCGAACAAAGCCGACATGCCGTTTCCGAGCAGTCCCTGCACGGCAACCATGGCAAACAGCAGGACCGTCGACGGATTGCCGTCGAGCATGATCAGCAGCGTCGACGAAACCGCAAAGCCGCCAAGCGCGATCGACCAGGCAATCTCGCGCCCGATCCGGTCCGACAGGGCGCCGATGCCGATCTGGCCGGCAATGCCGAAGAACGCCACGAGGCCCAGTGCGGTTGCCGCGAATTTCGGGTCGAAGCCCGCTTCGATCAGAAACTTTGTCTGATGCACCTGGACGCCGTACCAGACGAACAACCCGCCGGTGAGCCCGCCGTTGATCCACCAGAACCGGGCCGTCCCTGCCGCCCGGCGCAGCGTCCAGTCGGTTTCCGTCCAGATCCGGTCGACAATCACATTCGGGGATCTTGTGGCATTTTCGGTTTGGTCGTCCGGCGACTGGCGGTCGCCATCCGGCAGCAACCCCATGAGGTCCGGGCTGGCACGCTGGAAGAGGGCGTTCAACGGAACCAGAATGACGATGACAGCAAGGCCCATCACCAGACAGGCCGTGCGCCAACCATAGCTGTCGATAATTGTCTGCAGGACCGGCAGCAGGACAATGCCCAGCACGCCGACGCCGGAGAAGGCCAGGCCGACTGCAAGACCCTTGTTCCTGACAAACCAGCTCGGCAAAAACATCGAATGCACGATGTAGCTTATGGCCATCGAGCCGTTGACCACCAGCAACCCCACCGTCACGTAGAGTCCGAACGGTGTCGTGATCAATGGCATCGCCATGAGGCCGCCGCCCACAAGCAGGGCGCCAAGCGGTATCACCAGCCGTGGTCCGTACCGATCCATCAGGAACCCGATCACCGGCAGCATGGCAGTCGACAAGGCAAAGCCCAGGGAATAGGCCCCGGCGGTTGTTGCCCGTTCCCACTGGAATTCAGCCAGAATCTCCGGGAACAGCAGCGAGAAACTGCTGCGTGCGGTGACGCCGACGCCCATCGTGACAAAAGCGATGGCGACGACAATCCAGCCGTAGAAAAAACGCTTGTCCTTGCTCATCAACGTCTCATGGCGCGCCGGCGAATTCTGCCTCGCGGGACCGGACAATCGCGCTCATGACTTCGTTGTAGGGCGCTTTGGTGCCGACTTCGGCGGCCACCACCGGCACCATACCGTTGATGGCATCGATTTCGGACGGGCGCTTCGCCATGTGATCGAGCAGCATCGACGGCCGCGCGTCGGGCATCCTCTCGCCAAAGGCTGTGACATAGGCCACTGGATCGTCGAATGAAATCGCCACCCCCTTGGCGCGGCCCGCCTCATAGGCCTCCCTGGCACAGCCTTGCGAAACCGACCGTGAATGCGGGTCGTTCATGATCCCGGAGATCGTCCGGTTGAAAACCGTGCACGGTGCACTGTAGGCCACATTGCAGATGAATTTTTCCCAGATCAGCTGGTTGATATCGTCATAGGCCCGTGCCGGGAATCCGGCGTCCTCCCAGATTTTCGTTATGCGTATCGCCCTTTCATCGCGGCCGCCGTTGAGGGCGCCGATCCGGATAAGCTGCATGCCGTTGTGATGGGCGTGGCCCGGCCCTTTCATCGACCCGCCAAAACCTTCGGCGACGCCAAGCAACACGGCTTCAGAGGGCAGTACCTTCGCAATCCTCTCGCCGGCGCCAAGCCCGTTCTGCATGGCGAGCACGGCAGCGCCTTCGCTTAGCAGAGGCTTGATCGATTCTGCGGCGGTTTCGACTCCGGAGGCCTTGGTTGCCACGATGTAGAGGTCGCAGGCGCCTGCTTCCGCCACATCATTGGCAACATTGAGCGATGTCACGATGCGATCGCCGCTTGCCCCCTCCACCCGCAACCCCTTGTCGCGGATAGTGTCGAGGTGGTCCTGCCACAGATCGATTGCCCAGACTTCGTTTCCGGCGTCGCCCAGAAGCCCTGCATATATCGATCCCATGGCACCGGTGCCGATCACCGCTATCTTCATCTTGACGGTCCTCTCTTTTCAATAAGCTCGTCGATCCGGGCAATGTGCGCCGGGCCGACGCCACAGCAGCCGCCAACGATGTCGGCACCTCGGTCGATCCAGTCCTTCACATGCCGGGCATAGACATCCGGGTCAAGCGGGCGTGTGTGCCGGTGTGCTCCAGCCGCTGCCTTGATGGTCCATTTGCGGGCCATTGAGGAGAAGCCGTTGGCATACCCCCCGACCAGAGGGGCATTACCACCTTCAAGGTGTGCCTCCAGGTTTTTCAGTTCGGGCATGGCGGCAGTGACACTCTCGGGATCGCAGCAATTGACCAGAACTGCCGCAACCGGCAGGTGGTAAATGGACTGCCACGCCTCTGCCAGTGTTTCCCCGCACGGCAGTGTTGCCGACAGATTGTCCTTCAGCTTCCAGGACACCCATATCGGTTTGCCGGTCGACGCGGCGGCGGTTACCGCGGCTGTCGCCTGAAGAGAGTTCCGCATCGAACCGCATAGGTAGAAATCGACGAAGGGCCCCAGGCCGCGCACATGATCGCGATAGATCGCTGTCAGAGCGTCCAGGGATGCCAGAGTGTCGAATTCAATCTCTCCGTCAGGTGCGGGCAAGCACCCGGCAATCAAGATGTCCTTGCCGGCGGCATGGCGGGTATTCCAGGCAAGGGCCGCCGCCTTCGCACCAAGTTCCGGATCGCCGAAACAGCCATTTCTGGTCTTGAGGACAGCGGCTCCCGCAGCAATATGTTCACGATGAAATGCCGGTATTGTTGCCTGGTCCTTATGCGGGACGACATCGTGTCCGGTGCCGCCATCCATGAGGATGATACCGTTACGCATACTACCGGTCAGGTCAGGTTTGGTTTCATCGGGCAGGTCGAATTCCATGGTGTGGTTTGAGCAGGAAGTGCGTCACATTTCAAGCTCTGGCAGAGGCCCATGGTGATCGGGGCCTGGCGACAGGCAAACTCATGGAGACGCAGGGCGTCAGCTTTGTTATCCAGTAATGTCGGCGGGCCATGCAGAATGAGGCACAGCAAATCATGTCCAGTGAGGAACCCTATGTTCACGATACCGTTTCCGGGCAGCGATACCCTCTGGCCGAGAGACGCTGGCGGTCCGAAGACGGACGGCCGCTCTGGTGTTCACCGCTCCCAGGCATTACCAGGCAGGACATCGACACCGGTGAGAGAAGCCTTTGGCGGTATCACCGGTCGCTGCCCGCAGCGACCCCCGAGCCGGTTACCATGGGAGAGGGATGCACGCCGCTTGTGGCCAGGAACTGGAAGGGCAGACAATGTCACTTCAAGCTGGAGTGGTTCGCCCCCACTGCCAGCTTCAAGGATCGCGGCGCTTCGGTCATGGTTTCCTGGTTGAGGCAACTGGGCGTCGAGGCGATTCTTGAAAACAGCTCCGGCAATGGCGGGGCCGCGATTGCGGCGTTTGGCGCCATGGCCGGGCTGGACGTCCGGATTCTGGCGCCCGCATACACTCAAGCCTCCAAGACAGCACAGATCAGGGCCTATAGCGCAGACGTCCAGCTTATCGAAGGTCCCCGCGAGGCTTCGGAAGCAGAGGCCATCCGTCAGTCGAAAGACATTTTTTATGCCAGCCATAACTGGCACCCGTTTTTTCTCCAGGGCACGAAAACGCTGGGTTACGAACTTTGGGAGGACTTCGATTTTGATGTGCCCCACAACATAATCATACCCACAGGCGCCGGCAGCAACGTCATGGGGTGCGACCTGGCCTTTACGGAACTGCTTCGGCGCGGCGAGATTGCCCGTCTGCCGAAGTTATTCTGTGCCCAGCCGGCGAACTGCGCGCCTATTCACACCAGTTTTCAATCCGGTAACGATTTGGCGCCGGCGGAATTTGCCCCGACGATTGCCGAAGGCACGGCGATCAAACGCCCGGTTCGCATGACCCAGGTTCTCGATGCAGTCCGGCGAAGCGGTGGTGGAACCGTGGCGGTCAGCGAGGAGGCCATTCTGGGCGCACTAAACGATCTTGTGGCGTCCGGCTTCTATGTCGAACCGACCAGTGCCACGGCTGCTGCGGCCTTCGAGATCCTGTGCGCCAGCGGCCAGATAAGACAAGGCGAGACGACTGTTGTCGTGCTTACCGGCAGCGGTCTCAAGGCATCGGCATTCATGACTGAGACATTTTCGGGGCACACCGAAGCCTGATAACAATCAAGTCACGTTTGTAACAATTGTCGGGCGAGACCGGGTTTTTGGCATTTGGGACTGGCATGGCACTGCAAATCGGCTAAAACACAACAGCAACATGATTCAGAACCAGCGGATTGGACGATCTCGATGCGGCGATCGCAGATGTTGGATGCAAGGCGTGGCTTGAGTGCGGCCGTGATGGCGCTGATCTTCGGGTGTTGGCTCGCCCTTTCATCCCAGGCAGTTCAGTCACAGACAGCACAGACCGGTGCAAATGACGCGACCGCAAGTCAGAGCTCGCCCGAGGTCAGCATTCCGGGCTATTGGCCGGTGGAACGGGTGTTGCCCCGGCCGGACCTGGGTGAACTCGATACCATCCGTTTCATTACGGAAGCCGATTACCCGCCGTTCCACTACCTCGACAGCACCGGAACATTGGTCGGTTTCAACATCGATATTGCCTGGGGCATCTGCATGGCCCTGAAAGTTCGTTGCACAGTCCGGCGTGTGCCCTGGGACCGCATGGCGGATGAACTGGAAAACGGCAAGGCCGATGCCGCCATCGCGTCTCATCGCATCAGTTCCGGGAACCGGCTTAAGTTTCATTTTACGGAGCGGTACTACGACACGCCCGCCCGGTTCGTCATGCGCAAGGAATCAGGGATCGGCGAACCATCCCCCCAGAGTCTGTCGGGACAGAAGGTTGCCGTCCTTAAAGGTACGGCCCACGAAGCCTATCTGAAGACCTTCTTTCCAGATGCGGATATCGAAGTGTTCGACAACCGGCTCGTGGCCCGGGAAGCCCTGCGCACGGGTAAGATCAGCGCCTTGTTCGGTGACGGGCTTGTCCTCAGTTTCTGGCTTGAGGGTCAATCGTCACGAAAATGCTGCAAGTTTTTCGGCGGGCCTTATACGGAACCGAAGTATTTCGGCAATGGCGTCGGCGTCGCGGTCAAGAAGGGCAATTACCCCCTGGCGCATATCCTCAACTACGGTCTCGATCAGGTTCGCACAACCGGACTTTTCGCAAAACTGTACAGACGCCACTTTCCCCAGGCTCTCCTCGCGCCCGGCTCATAATGAACCGGGACGAGGTTCGAGCAGCAACGGATCGTTACTTCTCGGAATCTTTTTTCTTGAACGGCAGCAACAGGCTCCAGACGAGCTGCACCGGTTTGAAGTCCCGATACTCCTTCAAGCCGATTTCCATGCCGTCGTGTCCGGCACCGGGTTGCGGGATGTAAGTGCCGAACATCCGGTCCCATACCGACAGGTTGAAGCCGTAGTTCGAATCTGTCTCGCGCCTCACCACCGAATGATGTACCCGGTGCATGTCCGGTGTCACCAGGACCTGGCGCACTACCGCATCGAGCGCCAGGGGCAACCTGAAGTTCGCATGGTTGAACATCGCGGTCGCATTGAGCAGAACCTCGAACAAAAACACCGACAGCGGCCCCGCACCCAGAACCAGAATGACCGCAAACTTGTAGAGCATACTCAGCGCGATCTCGATCGGATGAAACCGGATTGCCGTGGTGACGTCGAAGTCCCGGTCACTGTGATGGACCTTGTGCACCTGCCACAATATCGGGATCTTGTGTGATGCCACATGCTGACCGTAGATCGCCATATCGAGCAGGATCACGCAAAGCACAGTCTCCAGCCACAACGGCCAGTCGACCAAGGAAAACAGACCCCAGCCACGGGCGGACACGACCGCTGCGACACCGACGGCAAGGATCGGGAAAAAGATCCGCAAAACGGCGGAGTCGATGACGACGATGGCCAGGTTGGTCAGCCAGCGCCGGGCCTTTGGCGCGTCGAGAGACCGCCGCGGCAGGACAAGCTCAAGCAGCCCCATGATGACGAGGACGCCGGCAAAGATCCCGAACCGCAGTTCTGCTTCACCGATCTGTTGAATGATGGCGATGTCCATCAATCCTATATGGCGCAGTTGCGGTCGATTTCATAGAGTAATGGTGCCGTCCTCCGTTCAACTCAAATTGACAACAGGCGCAATCACATGGACTTCCTGATCGACGGCTCGACAGATCCCACGGCAACGTTCCTGTTGGCCCACGGCGCCGGCGCTCCCATGGACAGCGGCTTTATGAACACAATTGCCGCCATGTTAGCCGACCGGGATATCAGGGTTATCAGGTTTGAATTTCCCTACATGGCCGGCCGCAGAACCGGCGGATCAAGGAAACCGCCGCCCAGAGCCGAAAAACTCCTGGGTACCTTCTCGGAAGCAATCGAGCATCTGGACTGTTCCGGGCCGCTGCTGATTGGCGGCAAGTCCATGGGCGGGCGCATCGCCAGCATGATCGCAGACGAACACTACGGCAATCAGACGATTGCCGGGCTGGTTTGCCTGGGCTACCCGTTTCACCCGCCGAGCAAACCCGAAAAGCTGCGCACGGCTCATCTCGAAAACATGAAAACGCCGGCGCTGATCTGCCAGGGCGAACGCGACCCCTTCGGCACCTGCGACGAGGTGGTGCAATACCCGCTATCGGGAAAAATCAATGTCCACTGGTCGCCCGACGGCAACCATGACCTGACCCCGCGCAAGGCGAGCGGACGCACAGCCGATGACAATCTGCGTGATGTGGCGGACCGGATCCTAGAATTTGCAGAGGCGTTGGCGTAACGCGTCAGGTGCGTATGACTGCATGGCGCGCACGGGCGCCGCGTTCGATGGCCGCCAGCACCAGCTTGTCGAGGCTGAACCGGTCACGCAGCATCTGCAGGAACCGCAGTTCTTCCTGCTGGACGCTGAGGTCGGCGGCCGCGACTTCCACGGCGAGCGCATAGGCCGTCTCGTGCAGGTAATCGGGCAGGGCATCGGCGACCATGGTCAGAACCGCTTCCAGCCCGCCGTCTTCCGACAGGATGTCGCCGCATTCACGGGCCGTATGCAACAGCCGTTCCTGGTCGAAGTCCCGGAAGATCGGCAGGTTCCGGATCACGCTGCCGATGCGCGCGAACTCCTCGTCGTTCATGCTGCGGTCGACGGCGGAAATGGTGACCATGACATAAATCAGGGCCTGATGATGGTTGATCATTTGCGACATTCTTGCCTCCTGTCCGGCATTCCCGCGGCTTCGACCGCACTCACCGTCACTGATATCAAATTCGGGCTGGACCCTAGGCAATAGTCCAACCGTCTTCAAGCGTTGTTTTCGAGAAACGCGCGCGTGCCCTCGATGGCATCGACCAGGCCTAACCGGTTGACCGCCACACCTTCGGGAAATGCGGTCGTCAGGCGGGTCGGCAGGCGCGAGTCGAGAACCACGAACACGCCGCGGTCGGTGCGCCGCCGGATCAGGCGGCCGAATGCCTGCTGCAGCTTGAGCCTTGTCATCATGTCCTGGTAGCGGGCACCGCCGAACTGTTCGCGCCGCCGGCGCTCCAGGATCGTCGGCTTGGGCCAGGGCACCCGGTCAAAGGCGATCAACCGCAGGCTGTCGCCGGGCACGTCGACCCCGTCACGCACCGCATCGGTGCCCAGAAGACAGGCGTTTTTCTCGGCCCGGAACAGGTCGACCAGCGTGCCCGTATCCATTGGGTCCACATGCTGGCCGTAAAGCGGCAGGCCGGCGGCCGCCAACGGTGCCAGCAGTTGCTCATAGGCGGTTTTCAGCCGGTGAATAGCGGTGAAAAGCCCAAGCGCCCCGCCGCCTGCGGCCAGGAACAATTCGCGCAGGGCGGCTGCAATCTGGCGCGGATCGTCCCGGTTGACGTCGGTAACCACGAACATGCGGGTCTGTTCTTCATAGTCGAAAGGCGAGGTAAACGACAAACGTCTTGCCGGCAGCACGAGATGGGACGCCCCAGTGCGCATTTCCGCATTCTGCCAGTCGTCGGGCGCGTCCGGCGGCCGGTCACGCAGGGTGGCCGACGTGATCAGCACCCCGTCCGCGGTCTCCAGGATCGCCTGGGCAAACGGCAGGCTGGGATCGATCCAGTGGCGGTGCATGCCGATGTCGAAGGGTCGGGCGTACATCACCTCGATGGCAAACCAGTCGACGAACTCGGCGGGCGGGTCCTCGGCCAGCGCCTCGAGCATGCTGACCCAGGCCGAAAGTGTCAGTTCGCTGCGCCGGCGCAACGAACGCACCATCGCCTCGATGCGCACCCGCTCGGTGGTGTCGAGTTCGTCGGCGTCGTCGGCCAGGCGCGCATTGAGCCCTGTCGCCAGCGCCTTCAGCGGTTCCACCAGCGACCTCAGCGCCGCCGCCAGGGCGAGGGCTGCATCGGCCACACCCTCGATCAGCGGCGCGCACTCGGTCTCGCGCGAAAACCCGCGCTGGTTCTCCGTGCGCGCCATCACCTGTTCGCGCACCAGCCCGAAAAACCGTTCCGCCGCGTTCTGGGCCTCGCCGGCGTCGACCCGCGACAGCCAGCCCGGTCCGGGCAATTCGTGAGCCGCACTCAGGGCCTGTTGCAGCATGGCCTCGGAGCGCTCGTCGTCGTTGATCAGGTCGCCGATCCGGTCGAGCAGGCCGCGTCCGCGCCGCCGGCCGCCCTCCGCCCCGCGGATCCACCGGCGCATTTCGGCGGCCTCCAGGCCTGTCAGGTGGCTGGAAAAGGCGCTGTCGGCGGCATCGAACACATGATGGCCCTCGTCGAAGATGATCCGCTGGCCGGCCTCCTGTGGTGCCTCGTCATCGTCGGTTGCAGGTTTCGCTGCAGTTTTGGAAGCTTGCGCAAGCGCCCGGTCGACCGCCGTCTGGGCCATGACAAAGGCATGGTTGGCGATGATCAGTTCGGCCCGGCGCGCCTTGCGGGTTGCCCGCTCAATGTAGCATTTCCGGTAGTGGGGGCAGGCACTGTAGATGCATTCCCCGCGCCGGTCGGTCAGCCCCAGGGCCATCGGCGACGCCGGCGGCCCGCCCGCCCTCTGGTCGCTGGTCTCCATGAACAGCGGGATCAGCCAGGCCGGAAAATCACCGCCGACCATGTCGCCGTCGCGCGAGTACCGCGCCCACCGGGCAATCAGCGTGGCAAGCGCCACACCGGCGACGTTCGAGCGATTGAGCTGGCCGACCCGTTCCTGGAAGTTGAGCAGGCACATGTAGTTTTCCCGGCCCTTACGGATCACCGCCTTCTGCGCGCGTTCCGCCGGGTCGGGAAACAGGAAGGTCGACTCCTGTTCAAGCTGGCGCTGCAGGTTCTTGGTATAGGTCGAGGCCCAGACACTGCCCTTGTTGCGGGCAGCCCACAGCCGGGCGGGCGCCAGATAGCCGAGCGTCTTGCCCAGACCGGTGCCCGCTTCCGCCAGCACCACGCGGCCCTGGCCGGTGGCATCCTTGGGCGCGAACATCTCGGCCACCCCTGCGGCATAGTCCTTCTGTGTCGTTCGTGTTTCCGCCCCGCCGCCGAGCGCCCGCTCCAGTTCGCCGACAGCTTCTTCCGGCGTGATCGGCTGGGTACCGGGCGGCGGCACCGGCCCGTGATCTTCCCAGTCGTCGAGCCGGTCCCAGACATTGATCCCCATGCCGGCCCCCGGCGTGCCGCGGCTGGCCGGGTTCTGCCCCAGGGCATTTAGGGCCAGTTTCCCCCATGCCCAGCCCGCCGCATCAAGGGTGGTGACCGCCTGGGTCGTCTCGCGCAGGTGGGGATAGTCAGGCGAGGTCAGCGATCCCAGCAGCCTGGCAGCAATTTCCCATAACAGGTCGATGTCGGGTTCATCGGGTTTCAGCCCGACGGCAGCCCCGAGTCCAGCCGGGATCGGCAGCGCCATCTGGGCCGGGCGTACAAAGGCAAACAGCTCCGCCACATCGAAATGGCTCTTGGTCAATGCCGCCGCTTTCACCTCGGCCCGATTGCCGCAGGCCGCCGCCAGCCGGTTGACCAGAAACGTGCGGTGGCAGACCAGATGCGGTGTCTCGGCAAGGTGCGCCAGGGCATCGCCGGCCTTGAGAACGCTGGTCGGCCCGTTGGCTGAATGGACTACAGCCTTGACGCCGTCCTGGACGATGCTCGCAGGCAGTTCCGCCCGACGCAGGGCGGTCGTAGGCGAATCATTTGTGGGCTCCATCGTCATGGCGCCACTATAGGGGCAATCTGAACCGCTCGTTGAGAACCAATTGTTGCTGTCAGCCGCATCGCGAAACCCGGAGAACAATCACCCGCGACTGTTGTGCACCTGTGGTAACAGATGACCGGGAATGGGACGCGGAATTCACAGGACCATGTTGCCAAGATATCAAGGTGGTTCCGACTGGTCTGGCGGTTCGACAATTCCCATATAGTCCAATATCCATTCGCGCAGTTCGTATTTTGGGTAATGAATGTATTCTGGGAATGGGTTCTCACTAATAAGGTCGCGAGTCAGGTCGCTGCCAAGCCCATATGCCAAAACCAGACAAGAAATGAACATCACGTACATCATAACAATCGATGACCCAAAACCGATGATGAGGCTGCGGCCTTTGGCGAACATGAACATCGACGTCAGTTTTTTGACGATTAATGAATGAAGGCTACTCCATATCAAAAATACTGCCATGAACAGCGACGTCAGTAGACTGGCTTCAGTCATTATTGGCAACACGGTGTCCGTGATGTCCAAAATCGCTTTCTTGCTTTCTGGGTCGAGCTTGTTGGCCCAAACAGGAAGGACCCGTCGAAGGGCCTCTGATATCATTCCGGCGACACCGGCGCAGATCATGATGAAAGTGTAGAGAACGAGAACTATGCGGCCTTCCAACTCCGACGAAAATTGTGCGGCGTTGGCGGATATGAACATTTTTTCATCCCGAGAAATGTTCTTCTTGTTTCGCTTCCGATAGAGCCTCGACTTCCTGGTGTCCTCTGCACTTAAGAAATGGCGGTGACGATGGAAAGGCGACGATGACTTTGCTTTGGCAACGGCTGCATCGAGCTTCGGTATGAGCGTAAGAAGGTCACGCTCTTCGTCCAGCCAATCGCGCAAACGAGGCCATTTTCGCAGCAGCGCCTCATGGACCACTTCTATCTGACGGTCTGCTGCGCCTTGTTTCGTCGTTAAAAGCCGCCCATCCGCGAGGCAATCCAGAAGCCGCAATGCTGATTCCGGAAGCTTGGATCTCAGTGCCGGGCGGCGGACATATTCACCCTTTTCGTTTACCTGAACCAGCGCAGGTATGAACGCCTCTCTAAGCGCCTTGAGTTCAGTTCTTGTTGGTTTGGCATTGTCCAGAATCTGGTCGGCACGCGTCCGCACAATGTTTTCAAGCGGCGACAGTTCAGTTGACCGGTCACCGAGCAACCTGTACGCCGCCAGCGACAGATGTCCGTCTCCCGATCGGGTATCGTACAATTCGCGCAACGCAAAGGCGATGAGGGGTAACGCATCAGGGACATTTGCATCAGCGATGATTTCTTCCGCGAGTCCTTCTTCCACGGATAGTCCTGCCAGCCGGGCAGGCCCTTCGATAATATGGCGGACGCGGTCAATGGGCATTGGCTGCAGGACGAATTCTTCGGTTTCAACCGGCAGGGCGTTGGCCTCATCCACGAACTCCGATCGAAAACAGGCCATCACTGTAATCGGGACCGCTTCGGAAAGTGCGCCCTTGAGCATGGCAAGGAACAGGGCGCGTTCGTCCGGACGGGCAGTTGTGAAGAGTTCCTCGGCCTGGTCGATGGTAATGAGGATTTGCGCTTCGTTGTGCCCGCTTTGAGCGCGCAGGTCCCGCGCCATCGACGCCCAGTTTTCCGCGGCCGTTGCCCCGGTCAGTTTTGACACCCAATTTCGCCAGTCACCCGCTTCCTGCGTTGCGATTGCAACAGACTGAGCCAGTTCCTGTGCCGGACTGGCGCCTGGCCGGAATATTGGAATGAGCAGCCAGTTTTTCTGATCACGCGCGAGCCTGGGGCGCACACCTGCACGCAACAGCGATGATTTACCCGAACCTGAACTGCCCAGCACGGAAACGAATCGTGCGCCACCGCGTGTCCGGCCCACATTCAAACGCTCGATGAGCCGCTTTGTTTCGGTATCCCGACCGAAGTAAACCGCGGCATCTGCCTCGTCGAATGCAAGCAGACCAGGAAACGGCGGACGGACCGGATCCCAGGCGAAGTCGTGTTGAGCGTCTTGTGCGATCGCCGCAAGTTCAGCCGACAAGCGCTCAAGCCCGCCTTGCCTGTCCACAGTCAGGTCAAGCGACTGTATGTCGGCAGCGATAATCCGTTCGCCTGTCGGTGTTTCGATCAGCGGAAAGATGGCCTTTCCAAGGGCGCGAGCTTGCGTAAACTCGGCAAAACACCATTTGCTTTCGAGCCAGTTGCTGGTCATCACCAGTATCACGGCCTCGGCTGCAGCAATTTCCCGGTACAGGGTCCGTTCCCAATCGGCGCCTGGAGAAATTCCGGCGTGTTTGTCAAAATCGAGGAAGCTGTCGTCAAAACCCTCCGATTTCAGCCATTCAAACAGTACAGACGCCTGTGCTTCGTCCCGACTTGAATGGCTGACAAACACCCGCGCCACTTTCACCCCCCTACGATCACCGCAAGAATTCTATATCAACGCCACTGCCCTGTCATAACCGGTGCAGGACCGTCTCGAGTGAATCATTTGATGCCTCCATCGTCACGGCGCCACTATAGGGGCAATCGGGGAATGCAGGGTGATCTCAAATTTTTCTGCGTCCTTTTTCAGTTCCGTACGTCATCAAGGGTACTACCTAACGAAAGGAATGAAACAATGAGAATTCAACTTGCCCTGAATGTCCCTGAAATTGACGCAGCAGTAGAACACTATTCGAAGCTGTTCGGTGTTGAACCGCACAAACAACACGATGGATATGCCAACTTCGTGGTTGCCGAACCGCCGTTGAAACTGGTGCTGTTCGAAAACCCGAAAGCCGACGCACACCTCCATCATATCGGCGTGGAAGTGCTGGAAGAG
>JAJFHD010000093.1 GCA_021775805.1 Alphaproteobacteria bacterium
AACCGGACAGGACCCCAGTTGGAAAAAAGTCGGCAGCCTCAGGCTTGCCGGCACCCAGGAGCGCTGGAAGGAACTTTTGAAGTCTCATTCTGCGGCTCAGGCTGTTGGTTTCGAAATGAACATGCTGACACCGGACGAGGCTCGCGGGATATATCCGCTGATCGAAACCGGTGACCTGGTGGGCGCCGCCTTCATTCCTGACGACGGGCACATCGATCCGAACTCCCTCACTCAGGCCTATGCCAGGGGATTCAGGGCAAACGAGGGCCGGATCATCGAGCGGGTCATGGTCAAGGATCTCGAGCGCCGCGGTGATCGCATTACCCGTGTGGTCACCGACAAGGGCTCGATCGAGGGCGAGGTGGTTGTCAATGCCGCCGGGCTGTGGGCCCGCCAGGTCGGCTGGATGGCCGGGGTGGAGATCCCGGCAGGTGTCGTCGAGCACCAGTATCTGGTGACCGAGAAATCCGATCTGGTGCCCGATAACCTGCCGGCCTTGCGCGATCCTGACGGTGGCTTTTATGTCAAGCCCGAACCCGGCGCCCTGGCCATCGGCGGCTGGGAAAAACAGACCCGGCAGGTCGACCCGAAGGACGGTTTTCCGTGGGAGAACGAAAGATTCCTGTTCGACAGCGATCTGGAACGCCTGGGGGAGTTTTTCGAACCGGCGCTGCAGCGCTTGCCCGCCCTCAACACATTGGGCGTGCGCACCATTGTCAATGGACCGATTCCGATCTCGCCTGATGGAGAACCCGTGATGGGGCCGGTGCCGGGTCTGAGCAATTTCTTCGCAGCCTGTGCCTTCACCTCCGGCATCGCCGCCTCGGGCGGGGCCGGCAAGGCGATGGCCAGCTGGATCGTCAACGGCGATCCGGGCCTCGATCTGTGGGCCTTCGACATCCGTCGTTTCGGTGCCTTGCAAGCAGGCCGTAAATTCCTGCACGAGCGTGCGGTGGAAAGTTATGCCAAGTATTATGACATCCACTGGCCGGGCACCGAATTGACCAGCGCACGTGGCGTGCGCCGCAGTCCGCTCTATCAGACCCTGAAACAGCAGGGCGCGGTGTTCGGCTCGAAATTTGGCTGGGAACGCGCCAACTGGTTTGCCCATGGCGATGTACCCCAGGTCGACATTCTGGGATTCGACCGGCCCCAACAGGACGTCACCGTTGGACGCGAGCATCGCGCGGCGCGCAACGGTGTCGTGCTGGCGGATATGTCGTCCTTCACCAAGCTGGAAATAAGCGGCAGCGGTGCCTGCGCGTTCCTTCAATTTCTGGCGGTCGCCAATGTGGACAAGGTGCCTGGTCGGGCGGCCTACACGCAGCTATGCAATCGACATGGTGGAATCGAAGCCGATGTCACGATCATTCGCCGGTCCGAGACTTGCTTCTGGCTGATCACCGGATCCGGCTTCGGTGTCCGCGACCGGCACTGGATCGAAAGCAACCTGAACGAGTTTTCGGGCCATGGCGGCATCGTGGAGATCAGCGACATCACCTCGGCCTACGGTGTGATCAATCTCGCCGGCCCCTTGGCGCGCCAGGTGTTGCGACACGTCTGTGATGAAGGGGTTGGCCACGAAGAGTTTCCGTTCATGACGGCCAGGGACATCAGGATCGGTTATGCACCGGCACTCGCCTACCGGATCACGTATATCGGGGAACTGGGCTGGGAGCTCTATGTTCCGTCTGAATACCTCCAGTACGTTTATGAAGTTCTGCAGGATGCCGGCGCGGAGTTTGACATCACCAACATCGGCTACCGGGCAATCGACAGTCTCAGGATCGAAAAGAGGTACCTCGCCTGGGGCATCGACATTACGCCCGACCACAATCCCTACGAGGCCGGGCTGGAGTTCCTGATCGACTGGAAGAAGGGGAAATTCCTGGGCTCGGATGCGCTGGCACGGATCGCCGACACAGGCGTGGAGCGCAAGCTTGCATGCCTGGCCCTGAAGGACCCCCTGCCGGTATTCGGCGGCGAGGCGGTTCTGGTCGATGGCGCCCCCGTCGCCCAGACCACCAGCGGCAATTTCGGCTATTCGGTCGGCCAAAGCCTGGTTTTGGCCTATCTGCCAATAGAGCTTTCCGGCCGCAACGATTTCGCCGTCGAAGCCTTCGGCCAGCGCAGTCCGGCATCGGTCGTAAACGGCGCCGCCTACGATCCCCGGCGCGAAAGGATCCTGTGCTGAGGGCTTGCTGAATAACAACAACACCGTTCCCCGGACCCGATCCGGGGTCTAATCGCATTAGCTCCTGGTTGTGGCATTGGTGAGTGGGTCCCGGAGCGCGCTTCGCTTGTCCGGGAAACGAGGTCACCATTTCAGTGTGTTCCCCACAGGCTGGCAACAAACGCTTTACAGCAGCCAGTGTTGCGCATATCATTTGCACACAAATGAAATGACGTTACGAGTTTCAAGGGAAAGGCCGCATATGGGACGTGTGGTAGCCGGTATTGACGTCGGGGGGACGTTCACCGATCTGATCCTGTTCGAAGCACCCGACAGCGGCGGCGGCCATGGCAGTGTCAGACTTGCCAAGGCCCACACGACGCCTGGCAATCAGGCGGTCGGCGTGCTCGACGCGATCGCCAGTTCCGGTGTCACCGCCGACCAGATTGACCTTATCATCCACGGCACGACCACGACCACCAATGCGGTGCTCGAGCGCAAGACCAGTAAGTGCGGCTTGATCACCACGCAAGGGTTCCGGGATGTGCTCGAACTGGGACGCCGGACCCGGCCAAATCCCTATGGCATGACCGGGACGTTCGAGCCGCTTGTGCCGCGCGAGCGGCGTCTGGAAGTGCCTGAAAGAATGGATGCGTCCGGCGGCGTCGTGACGCCGCTCGATGAGGATGCGGTCCGCGCCAGCGTCCAGGCGCTGCGTGATGCCGGTGCCGAAAGCCTGATCATTCATTTTCTCCATGCCTACGCCAACCCGGCTCATGAACTGCGGGCTTGCGAGATTGCGCGGGAGATCTGGCCTAACGACTACATCACCATGGGTCATGCCCTGCTTTCGGAATTTCGCGAGTATGAGCGCGGCACGACCGCATCGGTCAATGCAGCGGTCCAGCCGATCCTCGACCGCTACATCCAGCGCCTTCAGTCGGAACTGCATGCGGGCGGCTACGACAAGGACCTGCTTGTCATGAACGGCAACGGCGGCACGGTGGCCGCCCGTATCGTGTCGCGCGAGGCTGCCAAGACCGTAATGTCGGGGCCGGCATCCGGCGTCATTGCTGCAGCCGTCACATCCCAGCAAGCCGGAACCCCCAATGTCATTACCTATGACATGGGCGGCACGTCCACCGATGTTGCCCTGATCACGGGTGGTGTGCCCGAGGTCTCGTCCGAACTGCAGATCGCCTATGGATTCCCGATCCACGTGCCCATGGTCGACGTGCGCACAGTCGGTGCGGGCGGTGGGTCGATCGGGTCGATCAGTGCCGCCGGCATCCTGCAGGTCGGGCCTGAGAGTGCCGGTGCCGACCCGGGACCGATCTGCTACGGCAAGGGCGGCGACCAGCCAACCATCTCTGACGCCAACCTGCTGCTCGGCAGGCTCAACGCTGAAGCCTTGTTCTCGGTCGACAGCCCGGTTGCGGTTGATGATATCCGTCAGGCATTTGATACACATCTGGCGACCCCTCTGGGCCTTACCCCCGACGAGGCCGCGGCGGCCATGATCCAGATCGCCAACATGCAGATGGCCGGTGCGATCCGGATGGTATCGCTGTCGCGCGGCCACGACCCGCGTGACTTCGCATTGTTCGCCTTCGGCGGGGCTGGGCCTTTGCATGCGGTGGCGATCGCGCGCGAGTTGAACATTCCGACGGTTCTGGTGCCGGCCCGACCCGGTCTCACCAACGCGCTTGGATGCCTCGTGGCCGACCTGCGCCAGGATATCGTCAACACACTCAATAGTCCTCTCGACGACGTCGACATGGCCGACGTGCACACCGTATTACAGGACCAGAAGACTCGCGGTCTTGAATTGAATGCGGAAGAGCAGGACGAAATTGTCGCCACGGAAATCTTTCATTCCGCCGACATGCAGTTCAAGGGACAGACGCACCTGATCCGGGTCCGGATCCCCGACATGAACGTCTCCCGGCAGGCCCTCCAGGCTCTCTTCGAAGAGGTCTATTTCGACCGGTTCGGCGTCCGTTTGCCGGAAATCAAGGCCGTGCTCGTCAACCTCAACACATCCGTGATCGGCAA
>JAJFHD010000094.1 GCA_021775805.1 Alphaproteobacteria bacterium
GGCGGGCGCATGTTTGCAGAGATATTCAATCGCGTCCTGATCGCCGAGCCAGTCTGAGCCTTTGACCGTATCGTACATGTGCCAGCGCCAGTCGTCCTCGCTCATATTGCCGAGCGCGGCGGAAATGCCGCCTTGCGCGGCGACCGTATGCGACCGGGTCGGGAAGACTTTGGTCACGCATGCGGTTTTGAGCCCCGCCTGCGCTGCGCCAAGGGTTGCGCGAAGGCCAGCCCCGCCGGCGCCGACAACAACAACATCATATTGATGGTCGACGATCTTGTAACTTTGCGTCATCTAAATTTTAGCCTGCAAATGAAAGTTGGTATGCGGACCAGATCGCGAGCGCCATCAATGCGATGGCGGCGAGCCAGCTCAGCAAAATCAGTACGGTTTTAAGCCATGAGTGGATGTAGTCGACAACGATTTCTTCAAGGCCGATGCGCATGTGAAACGCGCTGATGACGAGAAAGAGCGCAAGAAGCACGGCGTTGACCGGCTGCAAGGCCCATGCGTGCGCCGTTTGATAATCGGCGCCGAGAAGCGGGACGACCTTAAGAAGAAACCAAAGAGAAAGCGGTATAAGCACGACAGCGCTGGCGCGCTGAAGTACGAATGTCGATGTGCCCTTGTGCGCCATCATGCACCTCCTGCGAGGGAGGTGAATAAAAACGCAAGAATCACAGACCCGATATAGACAGCCCACGCGGTTCTCTTTGCGGTTTTAAGGGCAAGGCCGCGGCCTGAATCCCAGTATAAGTGACGAAGCCCGTTCAAGAGATGGTAGGAAAGGGACCAAACATACGCGAAGCAAAAAATTACCCCCAGCGGTGATAGGAAAAACGCCGCGACGCTATCGTAAAACGGACCGCCCATTGAGAGCGCAACGGCCCATAGGCAAAAAAGGAATATCCCTGCTGCGTTGGCGACCCCGGTTGCGCGGTGAGTGATTGAGGCGGCCATAGTGACCGTAAACCGCCAGATTTGCAGATGCGGTGACAGCGGTCGAGATGACGGCGGGTTGGCGGTCATGAAATCCCCATGAATTGAATGCGTTGCGGGTTGCGGCGGGCGAGGATAGGCCGGGTCGCCTTCAAGTCAACGCGGGAGGGCGCCCTGCGACGCCATTGCCAACAAACGTGATCATCGGCCATGATGGCTGCAGGGATGTTCAGTTTGCGTGGGGCGAAGGTGATGACGGGGATTTTTTTGAAGACAATATTAGCCGCGACAGCGGCTTTCGCGCTGGCCGGGACGGCACAGGCTGAAAATATCGGCGCCGTGACCGCGCAAGAGCTTGAGGCGGCGCTTTCAGAAGCCGGGCTTAACCCGACGATGTTGGCGGACGCCGCAAGCGGCGCACCGGTGGCGAACGGCCGGGCGGGAGAGTTCAATTTTTTCGTGCGGGCGCTTGATTGCTCCGGAACGCCGCTCGCTTGTGAAACACTATTGTTCTTCGCCAATTTTGACCTTGGGCGCACGGCTACCGTTTCGGATTTTCGCGTTGTCGATAATTTCCGTGACGGCCAGGTGTTCGGGCGCGCATATGTGCTCGAAAAACAGGACAAAGTCGGCGTTGACTATGTGGTGGAGCTCGGCGGCGGTGTTTCAAAGGAACATCTCTCCCAGAACATTTCCCGGTGGGCGGATGTGATTGCTGCGTTTGTCGAGAAGTTTCAGGCGGGGCATGAGGGGAGTTAAGGGGCGTTTTTCGCTAAGCCAAAAACTCTGCGCAATTTTCTTCGTCGATTTGTACCGCGCCTATGGACGCGCCCGACGGGCGATACATGCGGATGCGCATGGTGACGCCGTTCTCCAGCAGTTTCTTTTTCTCCGCCATGGCGCAAGCGTTGTTAGCGATCAGCCGCTGTTGTTTTTGAATATGCCCCATGGGCGTATTCTCAACGCGTTTATCGATGAAGGTAACGGTAAAGCTGATGAGGTCGACTTCCGCGTCGACAAAGGTCTGTGTGATTTCCGCAGTGCGACCGGCGCCAATAAGAAAGCCGGTCTTGAAACCCTTGGCGACGTTTTCAAGATATTGCTGCTGTTGTTCTTCGCTCGAATTTGCGTAATCGCGGCCGCCGCCTGAAATTGATGCGGCGCTGATGAACGAAAAGACAGCGACAATTGCTGCGATGATGAATGGAATCGCTTTTCCCATGACGGCGCCTTTCAGATGGACCTTAAGCAGCGCGTGTGATGAGGTTTTTCAACGCCTCTGGCAGATCGTCCTCAAGCTCTCTCATGCGTTCCAACAACGTGCGTTCATTGCCGTCGAGTTCACCGTTGCGCCCGATGCGGCTTGCCAGCCATGACGTTTCTTCCGGCGTGATCTTCGCAGCAGTCTCGACGGCGACGTCGCGCTCGCGCGCCTTTCGTGCGTATACGGACTCGCTGGAATTTTCAGCGCCGCGAAACGCATCGGCGACGCCCGACAGCATGCGAGCGAAGAAGCCGCCGACATCCGGCGCCTGATCACTGATAAATTGATGGCGCGCCATGGCGTCTTCGCGGCTGGCGGCCGAGTAGCCGAGCCCGGCCATCAAATGATTGATAATGCCTTGAGCAAAGAGATCGCCCCAGGCCGGCGTTGCCTCGCCCGTTTTAACGGCGTCATTGATCTCAAACAGGATCTCCGCCTCTTGCCTGGTGACGCCCACATGTCCGGCGCCGCCGGCGGCGAACAACCAGCGCCGGATCAACATGACATCTTCTTTCGAAACGGCGGGGCGTTCCTTGGCGAGAATAGACGCTTTCAATTCGCGGCCCGTGAACGCGCTCATTTCCGGCGGCGTTTCAAGGGCGGTTTCCATCAGTTTGACGAGGAGCGCGCGTTCAATGCGGTTGGCGCAGCCATCGCCGACGATCCGTGCTTGTAATTCGTCAAATTCATCAGCGGTGAAATAGCCATGCGGTTCTTCTTCGCGAATGTAAAAATCCGCGACCGCTTCCGCAAAAAATTGCGGCCATTCCGGGTCGCCGTCCTGCGCGCGATTGCCGAGCGCGAAAATTGCGTCAAGCTCGCGTTCGCAGACAACGCCATTGGCAAAAACCGAACGCCGCAGGAACAACACTTCATCCGCGGTGACGTAGCCGTCTGCGCCGATTGCCGCGAGACGGGTTTCGATTGGCAGGGTGTGGGCGTCAAATTCGGTCATGGGGCCGGGCTCCTGAGGCTTGTCTTGCGAAGCGCCAGAATGCCGCGGCGAGGTTAAGATCGCGGAAAAGAAGATGTACGGACTGTGACTATCTCGCGCCCGGTCGATCGGAAAAATGGAGCCGGCGGGATTATTCGGCGGCAGTCAGATGCGCGTGGTCCCGGGGCATGGACGCCATCGGCGCATCGGCGCATTTGCGCCGGTCGCGATTGACGACAATGCGGTCATGCAGCGTTTCGATGCATTCGCGGCCGGTGCATTTAAACAGAAACGGGAAAAATCCGTGCAGGAGGCAGGCGAACCCCGCAAAAACCATGCGCCCGCCAAAGCCGAGGGCCATTCTCATATGCTGGAAATAGGTCTCCCCAACACTTGCTGGATGATCCGTAAATGCCCGCTTGATCATTGTCGTGCCGCCCTTTTCGCTTCTGCGGCGGAATATACGGGGATGGGATGAAAAATTTTCTCTATTTTGATGGATAGAAAATCTATTTATAGAATTTTTTCCTACATTATGCCATAATATTGGAATGGATAGGATCGATAAGGCGATTTTGGCGCAATTACAGCACGATGCATCGGCGTCTGTGAGTGAAATTTCCGAATCAGTAGGCCTTTCGCCGACCCCGTGCTGGCGGCGCATCAAGAAACTTGAGGAAGATGGCGTGATCGCGGCCCGCGTGGCGCTGGTTGACCCGGCCGCTGCCGGCCTCAAACTCACCGCCTTCGTGGCTGTGCGGGCGGCGCGCCATGACGATCAGTGGCTGGCGCAGTTTTCCGCTCACATCCAGGCCATACCGGAGATTGTCGAGCTGCACCGGATGAGCGGCGATGTGGACTATCTGATGAAGGTCGTCTGCCCGGACATGGCAAGCTTTGATCGAATTTATAAAAGGCTCATTTCGGGGGCGGAATTTGCCGACGTGTCATCGACCTTTTCCATGGAAACCCTGAAAGCGACGACCGAGCTGCCGCTCGACTACGCGTGACGCTGCGCTTATATCCCGCGCGCAATGGCTGAACTTGATCTCAACATCCCGGCGCCTTCCCCGGCACAGGGCGCCGCCAATCTCGCAGGCGCGACCCGCGAGGAACTGCGCGCGACGTTCGCCGACGCCTTCGGGCTGGATCCGAAGAAAGCGCGAATGCGCGCCAATCAGGTTTTCCGCTGGCTCTACAATTACGGTGCGACCGACTTTGAGGCCATGACCGACATTGCCAAGGAGATGCGCAGCGACCTTGCCGAGCGGTTCGCCATTCGCCGATTGAAAATGGTCGAGCGCCAGGTTTCCAACGACGGCACACGCAAATATCTCCTCGAATTGTCACCGGGCGTCGAAGTCGAATGCGTCTTTATCCCGGATGTGGGCCGCGCCGGCGCCCTGTGCGTGTCGAGCCAGGTCGGCTGTACATTGAATTGCACCTTCTGCCATACGGGGACGCAAGCGCTGGTGCGCAATCTCACCGCCGCGGAAATCGTCGCGCAGGTGCTGGCCGTGAAAGACGATCTCGAAGAATGGCCGACCGCCGGGCCCGTCGATGAGCGCGAACGGCGCCTTTCCAACATCGTTTTCATGGGCATGGGCGAGCCGCTCTATAATCTCGACAATGTCGCAAAGGCGATGGAAATTATCTCTGACGGCGAAGGGATTTCCCTGTCGCGCCGGCGCATCACTGTTTCAACGTCGGGCGTCGTGCCGCAGATGCATGCCCTCGGTGAAACGACGTCAGCGATGCTGGCGATCAGTTTGCACGCAACCAATGACGATCTGCGCAACGAACTGGTGCCCATCAACCGCAAATATCCGCTTGCGGAATTGTTGGACGCCTGCCGCAATTATCCGGGCGTCAGCAATGCGCGGCGCATTACGTTTGAATATGTGATGCTGAAAGGCGTCAATGATTCGGACGCCGAAGCGCGCGCCCTCGTGCGTCTCCTCAAAGGCATCCCCGCGAAGATCAACCTCATCCCGTGGAACCCGTGGCCCGGCG
>JAJFHD010000095.1 GCA_021775805.1 Alphaproteobacteria bacterium
TGCCGACCAGCGGCAACCCGTCGGCGGAGTAGGTGATGGGGCCGTTGATGATGGAATGGATGCCGGTGCGGGTGAGACAGGGCAGGCGCTGGAAAATCCGGTCCATGTTGTCGAGACAACGGTCAAGGTCGTCGGGACACAGGGCATTGGCAAAATCAGGATCGATCCCGTCCATGCCCCAGGTCTTGCACTCTTGTTCATAGATGCCGACCAGAAGCCCCTTTTTTTCCTGACGTGAATAAAAATCGTCGAGCGGATCGCGCAACAGCGGCACCCGGTGACCGAGAGCTTCGATTTCGGGGATCGGTTCGGTCAGAAAATACTGATGCTCCATGGAAACCACAGGGTGTTCGACCCCCATCATGGCACCGACTTCGTTGACGCGGTAGCCACAGGCGTTGACCACGATTTCGCAGGTGATGTCGCCGTTGAGCGTATGGACGACCCAGCCGCCGTCGGCAATCTGGGTCAGGGCCTCAACCGGATTGTGGCGGTAGACTTCAGCCCCGGCCATTCGGGCCCGCCTTGCGAGCGCCTGGGTCAACTGGGCAGGGTCGATGTCACCGTCCAGCGGATCCCACAATCCGCCCAGCAGTTCGTGGGTCTCGATCAGCGGATGGCGGCGTTTGCATTCCTCCGGATCGAGCATTTCGAAATGGACGTCCATGCCCTTGGCCATGGACATGAAATGCCGGTAACCGTCGAGATGATCCTGGGTGGCGGCCAGCCTGATACCGCCGTCGCCATGATGGTAATTGATCGGGTATTCCGGGTCGTCCGCCATTTCCCGGTAGAGATTGATGGAATGGGTCTTGAGACCGACCATGGTCTGGACCGGGCCGAAATTGGTGACCTGGGCGGCGGAATGCCAGGTGGTTCCCGATGTGAGCTCGTCGCGTTCGACCAGAACCACGTCGGTCCAGCCTTCGCGGGTGAGATGGTAAAGCGTGGAACAACCGCCGATACCACCGCCAATGACAACTACGCGGGCATGAGACTTCATTGCGGATCTCCGGTAAGTCAACGGGGTATGGGCGTTGAACACGCCGCCGTCACCATTGAGAACGCTATCCGCTGCGTCAAGACCCCTGACAATTTCTGATTGCCGGAATTAGAAAATGTTATCGGACGCCGTTGCGGCGACGCTAAGGGTCAACGCCTGACAGTGCACTCAACGTTTGCTGCACATCCGGGCGGTTCTGCAGCGCGTAGGGGAACGCGATCGAGTAGGGATAGGGCATCCGGGATTCCGGTGCGTCAAGGCGTATCAGCCTGCCGCAGGCGATGTCTTCCCCGGCCATCAACGCAGGAACCAGGGCGGCGCCGTATCCGCTGCGGGAGAAGGCCAGAGCCGTGCTGCTTGCGGACACACGCAGGCCAGCGGCCACGTCGATTGCCCGGTCCGAGGGCAGGTGATCCGTCCAGTTCGGTGACGTAGCGTAGTTCGGACCCCACACGGTGTGAACCAAGTGATGATCGGCGATGTGCTGCATTGCGCTACCGTTTTGGGCAATGAAGTCCGGTGACGCGACGGCGATCAAATGATCATGAAACAGCGTTTCCACGCGATATTCGCGGTACAGCCCGTGACCGTAAAAGATTCGCATGTGCGCACTGCCCCTCGTAAATTCGACAGGGTCGTCCTCGATGCGAATCTGCAACCGTAATGGTGTGGCTTCGTCAATCCCGCTGCCGGCCTGAATGGCCTGAAGCCTCGAGGGCAGCCATGTCTCGGCCACGGAATGGGGAACGCTCAGGACAAGCGACGACAGGTGCCTGGTCTCGCTCATGGATTCCGACAGATCGGCCAATGTGTTCATGGCGAGGGCTGCTGCCGGATAGGCGGCAAGGCCTGCCTCAGACAAGGCCAACCGGTTGCCCTGACGGATAAACAGTTTCTTGCCCCAGTAGGTCTCCAGGTTGCGAACTTGCTGACTGACCGCGGCTGAGGTGACACCGAGTTCCGCGCCGGCGGCGGTGAACGCCCCGGTACGGGCGACGGACTCGAAGGCACGAAGGGCATTTAGCGGTGGGAGCAGTGTCATATATTCCGAAAGAATCTCTTATGAGCTTAAAGAAGAATTACTGTTGCAAGTACCGATTGCCAATGCAACCCTCCACAATTCGCCTGGAGGAAAAGAAATGCAGGACCTGGTCGACCTCACACGCTATCCCCTCAATCGCCCCGGCGCGCCCGGATGGCAGGCTCTGGTCGACCGCTGTCAGGCGGAACTGGAGGCAAGCGGACTTTTCAATCTGCCGGGATTCCTTCTCCCCCCTGTCGCAGAGGCGGCGGCCGGCGAATTGAAATCCCTGTTGCGCGACAACGCCTTCACCCATGCACGTGAGCACAACATCTACTTCAAGCCATCGATTGACGAACTTGCCCCCGACCATCCGGCACTTTCGCAGTTCAAGACAGTCAACCACACGGTCTGTGCAGACCAGATGGGCGACGCCATCGTCGTCCAACTCTATGAAAGGCCCGACTTTGCCACTTTCCTTGCAGCCGTCATGGACAAACCGACGCTTTACACCATGGCCGATCCTCTGGCGCGGGTGAATGTCATGGCATACCGGGAGGGTGAGGCGCTTAACTGGCACTTTGACCGTTCGGAGTTCACAACCACGCTTTTGCTGCAACCGCCCCAGGCCGGTGGCGTCTTCGAGTACGCCAGGGATCTACGCACTGACGACGACCCGAACTACGATGGTGTCGGGCGCTTGCTCACGGGCGAAGTTGAGACAACGTTGATGCCGCTGGAAGCCGGAACCCTGAATGTTTTCAGGGGCAAGAACACCGCGCATCGCGTGACGCGGGTGGAAGGTGCCCGCGAACGTGTCATCGCGGTGTTTTCGTTCTATGAAAGAGAAGGTGTCCTCTTCTCCGAAGAAGAGCGCCTTGGATTTTATGGGAGAGCGGCGTGAGCTTCGAAATTGTTCCAGTCGCCGGTGCCCTCGGCGCAGAAGTCTCCGGCGTGTCTTTGCCGCAGATCGGCGTGGAGGAAAGTGCCGCGCTGCGTACCGCACTCGACCGCTACCACGTCTTGCGGTTCCGCGGCCAGGACCTCGATCGCTTCCAGTTGTCGGCGCTTGCACAAAACTTTGGGCCGCATTTTCTGCATCCGATCGTAAGCAACGGGTTTCCCGACTGTCCCGAAGTTCTGGAACTCCGGCGCGACGTGGACGATGCGGTACTGTTTGGCGGTGAGTGCTGGCATGCCGACGTTACCTGGATGAAACCGGCGGGATATGTGTCGATCCTGCACGCTCTGGAAGTTCCGCCCTTCGGGGGCGACACCTGTTTTGCATCGACGATTGCCGCGTTCGAAGCGCTCTCTCCATCCTTCCGGGACATGCTCCGGCGTTTGAATGCGGTCCACAGCTACTACTGGTATGAGCGGCGTGAGGAGCCGCCGTGGGTGGTCGAACATCCGGTGGTCAGAAAACACCCCTCGGGAGGCCAGGAGGGGCTTTATGTCAACCGCATGTTCACGTCCCGGTTGTCCGGCATGACCGTGGCGGAAAGTGCACCCTTGTTGACGCAGCTCTTTTCGCACATGGAGCGATACGAGTTTACCTGCCGCTTTCGCTGGCAGGAAGGTGACGTGTTGATGTGGGACAACCGTTTTTGCCTGCATTATCCCCTGAACGATTTTTCCGGTCAGCGCCGGCGCATGATTCGCACGAGCACGATGGAGTCCAACCGCTGACGGCGGTTTGCCCGGAGCCTTGGTGGCGTCCGTTTAGATCAGGTTGTTTTCCAGTGTCGGAGGAATGTCGCACGTGTTCATTTATGCGTCAGCCCTCACCGCCTCGAGATTACGCGAAACCAATCGAACTTGCCTGGATTTGATGTCCGATCTGCAGCCCGAGCAACCGGACAGAAGAGCAGTGCAGGACGGATAGAAAATCCCAACTTCTGCCATTGGCTCAAGTCACTTCACTGCAGCGCATTCGGCTGCAATGGTAACATAGCGCTTTCATGGTGCATGGTTCGGCAAATACGTAAGTGGCTCAACCTGCTTCCGTCCCTCAGGATACCGTTGCCCGGCTCCCAGGGCATCACGTGGCGGGTGAACTTCCACTGTCAGACAATGCAACGTCGCGGTCGCATAATGCGGGCGGCGAGATCTGTCGTACGCCTTGCGGGTTGATCGCAGCTGGTGCAAATTGCCACGGACCGATAATGGACTGCAGCACACAATCATCGTTGACAGCCCTTCATTGCCACGGCGGTAACTTGAGCATATGACAAGCATTGAGCGGGTTTTCGCGACCTCCATCTACCGTGCCAAAATCGGTGGGCTGCGCCCGAAAGCGTTTCTCGACGAACTACGCATGGCGTGCCGTTCGATCGCCCAGGAGGATTGCGCAGGCCAGAACTGGTCCAATGAGGCCGGCTACATGGGCTACACCTCTTACGCCTCGCTCGACGATCTGCCGACGCGCAACCCGACCTTCGCCGATCTGTGCGAGCGCCTGAAGCCGCGGCTCGCCGACTTCGCCGCCGCCGTCGACTTCGACATGCGCGGTCTTGAGCCGGAGGTCGATTCAATCTGGATCAATGTGCTGGAGCACGGAGGCACCCACACCGGTCACATCCACACCAACAGCGTCATTTCCGGTACGTTTTATGTCGACGTTCCCGAAGGGACGAGCGCAATCCGGTTCGAGGATCCGCGGCTCGCCATGATGATGGCCAACCCGCAGCGCAAAGCCTGTGCCGCGCTGCACAACCGGCAGTTCATTTACGTGCAGCCCTCCGCCGGCGAGGTGCTCTTGTGGGAGAGCTGGCTGCGCCACGAAGTGCCGGTCAATATGGCCAGCGAGGATCGCGTCTCGGTGAGCTTCAATGTTGTGCTGGCATGAGCCTGCGCGCTGATCGGCGCTCGGTTCGACATCGAGTGACTGATCGCGGGACAGTGCTCGGCCCAGCGATAGGGCACCCGCCAGAGCTCAGAGCGGGCACATATCGGCGCCGTGCCCTTCGCGCGTCGGTCTTGATGACTCCCAGAATCGCTGAAATCGGAATTGACAGCGTGTCCTGACAAGCGATCTGTAATCGCCGCTTGGTTGCAAGGTCGGCCATCAACCTCGCTGGTGATGCTGCACCGCATTTAGTCCGGGTTGGGTCAAAAACGCCTGTTTTCGACTGCGCAGACCAACCGTGAAAAGTTGATGTAGAACGGAATTTCTGGCGAAATACTTCCGTGTTTGGGTGGTAAGCAGACGTGATTTCGCCGATCCACGCACGGGGATTAAGTGCCAAAGCACTAAATCGCTGTCGCGATAGTAGCTGAGAGAGGGTCTTCGTTCTGCTCTCCACCGTTGCGCTTGATGCTGATTAACGTTTGGGCGCTCCGGCGTGAAGATTGAGGCGTTTGTCTCAATCAACACGAAGGAGTTT
>JAJFHD010000096.1 GCA_021775805.1 Alphaproteobacteria bacterium
GCGGAGATGGCTTGTTTCATGGTTTCAGTTCTCCATCACGCCCTTGCGGCCCAGCAGGCCACGCGGCCGGACCAGCAGGATAACCACCGCGATCAGATAGATGATGATCTGGTCGATGCCCGGCAGGATGTTCTTGACCTCGTTCATCGAGGCGAAACTCTGCAGGATGCCGAGCAGGAAGCCCGCGGCCACGGCGCCGCCGAGCGAACCCATGCCGCCGACGACCACCACCACGAAGCTGAGCACCAGGAAGTCCATGCCCATGTGGTAGTCGGGACTGAGAATCGGCGTGTACATGACGCCAGCGAGGCCGGCGACAACGGCCGCCATGCCGAAGACGATGGTGAAGCGACGGTCGATATCGATCCCGAGCAGGCCGACGGTCTCGCGATCCGCCATGCCGGCGCGCACCACCATGCCAAAGGTGGTGAGCTGCAGGAATGCGAATACAGAGCCGATAATAAGGCCGGAAAAGAGGAAGTAGATCAATCGCCAGGCCGGATAGACGACCCTGCCGGCCTCGAGTCCGATCAGGGTCCCGAAATCGAGCATGCCTTTGGCGATGTCGGGCGCCGGCTGCGGGATCGGATTGGCGCCGAACAAGCCTTTGATGATTTCCTGCAGGACGATCGCCAGCCCAAAGGTGACGAGGATCTGCTCGGCGTGAGGCCGCTTATAGAAATAACGAATGAGGCCGCGCTCCATCGCAACACCGAGGATGAGCATGACCGGAATTGCGATCAGAATGGAAATCGGCACCGCATAGTTCAGCAGGGTTGCGCCGGCATCGCCGAACCAGGCCTCGACATAGGGCACGCGTATTTCCATGGGCGTGCCCCAGGCGGTCAGCTTCTCCGGGTCAAGGGTCACTTTGTCCAGGCTCAGAAGGGCCTTCACCGACACGGCGCAGAAGGCGCCGAGCATGAACAGCGCGCCATGCGCGAAGTTCACGACCCCGAGGGTGCCAAAAATGATTGTCAGGCCCAAGGCGATCAGGGCATACGCGCCACCCTTGTCGAGCCCATTCAAAATTTGAAGAAGAATCGCATCCATCGGTCCAGCGTCCCCAAGAAAGAGGGCCGGCCACCCCAAAAGAGCTGGGGTGGCCGGAATTTTGGCAGGGAGAAATCAGGCGCCGTCGTTGTACGGACCCAAGTCGCCGCCGAGCATCGAGGCCTGGTATTCGACCTGCTTGCGCGGGGTGACTTCGACCACTTCCAGAACGTCGAACTTGGAGGAGGGGTTTTCCTTACCCTTCACGACAAGCACGTCCTTGAAGCATTGGTGATCGTCGGCGCGGTATTCGGTCGGACCGTTGCCGAGCCCGTCGAAGCTGAAGCCTTCCAGGGCCGCGCCGACAGCGGAGGGACGGAAGGAGCCGGCCCGCTGACAGGCATCGGCGTAGAGCAGTGCCTGGCAATAGGTCGTGTGGGCGGCCTGGCTCGGCGGGAAGCCGTACTGCTGGCCGAAGGACTTGACGAAGGCCTTGGAGCCCTCGTCCTGCAGCGACCAGTGCCAGTTCGTCGAGCCGAAGATGCCCTTGACGTTCTCGCCGGCACCCTGTGCCATGAGACGGCTGTAGAGCGGAACGACGATGGCGAAGTCCTTGCCGTTGACCTGCTTGTCGCGCAGACCGAACTGCACCGCCTGGGTCAGCGAGTTGACCATGTCGCGGCCGTAGTGGTTGAGGACCAGCACGTCGGCGCCGGAATTGAGCACCGGCGTGATGTACTGCGAGAAGTCGCCGGCGCCGAGCGGCGTGCGTACCGCGGCGGCGGTGTTCCAACCCAGGGCCTCGGTGTACTTGATGATCGAGCCTTCCTGACTCCAACCCCAGGTGTAGTCGGCGGTCAGATGGTAGGCCGAGCGCTCCGAACCGAAGGCGTTCTTGAGCACGGGGCCAAGCGCCGCACCGGACATCTCGGTGTTGAAGAAGTGGCGGAAACCGTTGGCGCGCTTGTCCTTGCCGGTGGTGTCGTTCGAATGCGTCAGACCGGCCATGAAGATGACGCCGGCTTCCTGGCACAGGCCCTGGACCGCGATCGCAACACCCGACGACGAGCCGCCGGTGATCATGATGGCGCCGTCGTTTTCGATCATGCGCTTGGCCGACGCGCGTGCCGCGTCAGACTTGGTCTGCGTGTCGCCGGTTACAAACACTACCTTCTTGCCGTTAACGCCGTCGCCTTTGAGCTCTTTCGACGAGAACGTGCTCAGCATGCCGCCATCGCCTTCACCATTGATGTGCTTGACGGCGAGCTGGTAGGCGCGCAGCTCGTCTGCACCCTCATCGGCATAAGCGCCTGTCTGCGGCACGTTGAAGCCGAATGTCACCGAATCGCCCTTCGGCGCGTTGCGGTAATCGTCAGCAGCCGACAGCGCGCCCCGCGTAAAGAACATCGGTGTTGCGGCAACTGTGATGCCTGCGGCGGCGCCGGTTTTCAGTATCTTGCGGCGTGTAATACCCTTGCGATCGCTCATATTGATCCTCCCTGGAAGTTTAAGCGTTTCGACAGAATTGATGGACCGGTGTCCACGTCTCCCGAACCGTTTTCTAGTTCACATCCTCGGGCCGCCGCAATGAGTCTTTAGGCGTAGTCGAGTGCCAGCCCCGCTTTTCATCAGGTATTGCAATGCCTTGATTGCGTCTTCAATTTCATCGGGTATGCTGCAACCCACTGTTTAGGAGGGCCCGTCTTACCTGTCCCGATGACATTGGTTGGGTTTGCCATGGCAGGATCTCACGTTGTGGCAGCTGCCGTTGATGCCGAAAGGGTAATTTGCCAATGCCGTCAACGATTGTTGCGACATCGTTTGCAGTTTTCGTGGCGGTCGCCGTTGTTTTCGGCGCCTGCCGGTCGGACGATGTTCGCGCGTCCGCGAAACAACCCGTCATTGTCGGTTGGGTGGAGAACGGCTGGATTGGTGAGCCTGCGATCAGGTTCAGAGTCAAACTGGATTCAGGCGCAAAAACGTCCTCTATCAGCGCACCAGCGTACAGACCGTTCAACCAAGGCGGAATCGATTACGTTCGGTTCACTCTGGCAAATCGGGACGGCGGGACCATTGATATCGAGCGGCCGGTCATTCGCCGGGTGACAATCCGCCGGGCCGGCGCGCCACAACAGACCCGGCCGGTCATTCGCCTGAAGCTCTGCCTGGCGGGAAGACGTTCAGAGACAGAATTCACATTGGTCGACCGCTCGGACATGACCTACCCGGTCCTTATCGGTCGGTCGTTTCTTTCCGGTCGCATACTGATCGATCCGGGCAAGACTTTCCTCGCGTCAGGACGATGCGGTCTTTGAGCACCCTCGCTGGAAGCTCAATGATACCCCTCACCCGGTTTGATCTTGCCGCGAAAGGTCCAGTAGACGAACACCGTGTACCCAAGTATCACCGGCAGCATGACAGCCGCACCGACCAGCATGAACATTTGCGAACTTGGTGCCGCGGCGGCCTGCCAAAGTGTGACCGACGGCGGCACAAGGTATGGCGCGTTCGATATCGCAAGGCCGGCGTAGCCCAGCAGGAACAAGGCTATCGAGGCAACAAACGGTACCGCGGGACGGCCTGCCTTGAGGCCCCACCATCCCATCAACGCAGCAACGGCCGCCATAACCGGCAACGGCATGAAATAGAACAGGTTCGGCACTGTGAACCAGCGTTCGAATATCCGCTCGGACGTCAGAGGCGTCCAGATACTGACGGCAAACATCGCCGCCACAACACACAGCAACAGAGGCTTTGCAATCTTTCGGGTCCGGGTTTCCAGATCGCCCGCGACCCTCATGCTAAGCCAAGTGGCACCCAGCAATGCATACCCTGCGACAACCGACATCCCGACAAACAGTGCAAACGGCGACAGCCAGTCGAATGAACCACCGGCAAACGCGCCGTCATGGACATCGACGCCGTGGAGCAATCCGCCGAGAACTATCCCTTGAGCGAAGGCCGCGATGATCGACCCGCCGGCAAAAGCCATGTCCCAGACTTTGTGGCGCGGCTTCGCGACCCAGCGAAACTCGAAGGCAACGCCCCGGAAGATGAGCGCCAGAAGCATTACCGTGATCGGCAAATAGAAAGCCGGCATGACTATCGCATAAGCCAGAGGGAACGCCGCCAGCAGGCCACCGCCGCCGAGCACGAGCCAGGTTTCGTTGCCGTCCCAGAACGGCGCCACCGAATTCATCATCAGGTCGCGCTCCTGTTCGGACCTGAACAGGGGAAACAGGATGCCGACGCCAAGATCGAAGCCGTCGAGAATGACGTACATGGCAACGGCAAAACCAATCAGAACGGTCCAGACAACCGGCAGCCAGATCGAAGCATCCGCCATCGTCTATTCTCCCCCGATAGTGGCTTGCCGTGCGGCTTGGGTTGCCGCCGACATCGGGCGTTGGCTGACCGGACCTTCTGGACTGTCCGCCACTGGGCCCTCGGGTCCCATCTCGATCAACCGGTTTATGTAGAAGATACCCATGGAAAACACGCACACATAGACAATCACGAACAGGATCAGGCTGGTCAGAACGGCCCCGAAGGCCACCGGTGACACCGCATCTGCGGTCCTCAGAATTCCCCGGACGACCCAGGGCTGGCGTCCGGTTTCCGTGACCCACCAACCCGCCAGAATGGCGATAAAGCCTATTGGCCACACCAGGCTTACCGATTTCAGAAACCACATGGCGTCGAACAGTTTGCCACGCCAGTAGAGCCAGCCGCCGACTGCACCGATCGCAACCATCAGGAAACCAAGTCCGACCATGATTCGGAAGGCAAAGAACACCGGCAGGACCGGTGGCCGGTCTTGCGCCTTGAAATCCTTGAGCCCCGGGAACAGACCAGACGCATCGTGGGTTATGATCAGGCTGGCACCATTGGGAATCGCAATTTCGAAATCGTTGCGCTCCTGTGCTTCGTTGGGCCAGGCAAACAGCACCAGATCGCCCGGCTTGCTGCCGTCCCAATGGGCTTCCATCGCGGCAATTTTCTCCGGCGCGTGCTCGGCCGTGTTCAACCCGTGCAGGTCTCCGATAAAAACCTGAAGCGGCGCCAACACCACCACCATGCCCAGACCCATCCGCATCATCGTCCGGGCCTCCTCGGCAAACCGGCCTGAGGCCAGATAGCGCGCGCCGACCGCCAGCACGACGATCGACGTGGTCAGGTAGGCGGCGGTAAACATATGGGCAAACCGGTACGGGAAACTGGGGTTGAAAACGATTGCGAACCAGTCGAGCGGATAGGCTATTCCGTCGCGCACCTCGTGGCCGGCCGGCGTGTGCATCCAGCTGTTTGCCGCTAGAATCCAGAATGCCGACAGTGATGTGCCGAGGGCCACCAGGATGGCGGATGCCACATGCAGGTTGGCGGAGACGCGGTTCCAGCCAAACAGCATGATGCCCAGAAACGTGGCCTCGAGAAAGAATGCCGTAAACACTTCGTAACCCAGGAGTGGCCCGACGATGTTTCCCACCGCTTCCGAGAACTTCGACCAGTTGGTGCCCAGCTGATAGGAAAGCACGATCCCCGACACCACGCCCATGGCAAAGGAGACCGCGAATATCTTTGTCCAGAACCGTGCCAGCCGATGCAGGTGATCACGCCCGGTTATCCGCCAGCGCACCAGGAGCGTTGCAATGAATGCCGCCAAACCAATGGTGAAGCTGGGAAAGACGATGTGAAAGGCGATTGTGAAGGCAAACTGCGCACGTGCCAGCAAGACAGCATCAGCTTCCATAAACATTCTCGTCGGTTCATTTGAGCACTCGTTGTCGGTACATCCTATTCGATAGAACACCTTACCGCGCGTCCCCCACGCCGCATGTGTCATCGGGCCACAGGGTTCCCGATGACGTCATGTTCAGGTCACTGGCTTTGTACACCCCGCCGTTCTAACATTTCGGCGAATTCATTGCGGGAGAGACACAGAATGACTGGGCAAGGTAGAAGATTCAGGCGCTCTTGGGCCCTGACTTTGTGCACTCTCATTTGGAGTTTAGCTGCTCAACCGGGCAACATTCCAATTGCAGCGGCAGACGAGCTGCCCATCGAAACCATTTCACTTCCATCAGGGTTCAAGATCGAGGTTTTTTCCGACGCCGTACCAAACGCCCGCCAGATCGCACTCAGCCCCTCTGGCACAATGTTCGTCGGCACACGTGTGCGCGAACGGCGTGTTTATGCTTTGGTCGACAAGGACCGGAATTGGAAGGCAGACAAGGTCTTCGAGGCCGCCACCGACCTCGATCTTCCCAGCGGGGTCGCCTTCCGCGACGGCGCTCTGTTTGTTGCCGCCGGTTCGCGGCTTTTGAAGTTCGATGACATTGAGAATGACCTGGCGAATCCACCCGAACCAACCGTGCTCGTAGACGACCTTCCAAGCGAACGTCACCACGGCTGGCGCCATATAAAGTTCGGGCCGGACGGCCGGCTCTACATGCCCATAGGAATTCCTTGTAATGTCTGCGAGCGCGAAGTGCCTTTCGGACACATCCTGACAATGGATGCCGATGGCGGCAACCGGCGCAGCCACGCCAAAGGCATTAGGAGCGTCCAGAGCCTTGCCTGGCATCCGGCAACTAAAGAGCTTTGGTTCGCGGACATCGGACGCGACGGCATGGGAGACGATGTGCCGCGCGAGGAGATCAACCGCGTCACCACGCCCGGCCAGCACTTCGGGTCGCCGTTTTGCCATGCCGGAAACCTACCCGACCCGCAACTGGGCTCGAAGGCGCCCTGCAGTCGTTTCACGCCGCCTGTCGCCACCTTGCAGGCCCATTCCACACCGCTTGGCATAACCTTTTATGCCGGGTCTCAGTTTCCTGCAGCGTACCGCAATCGATTGTTCATTGCAGAGCACGGTTCATGGGACCGATCTGAGCCCGTCGGATACCGGATCAGCACCATCACGTTCGATACCGACGGCAGGCCGGCGGCCTATGACGTCTTTGCGCAAGGGTGGCTTGGGAGCGGCGGCAATCATTGGGGACGGCCCACCGATCTGGTGGTCGCACCGGACGGTTCGTTGCTGGTATCGGACGATTTTGCCGGAGCAATCTACCGCATCAGCTACGCACCCGATTGACAGTTCGCCAGACTCCCGTCAACACAGCGGCATGCAACACCCCGTTCGCGTCATCCAAAAATCACCTTGCGTCGCGTGGAGAACACCAATGAAAGAACTCAATGCCAAATCGGCAATCATAACCGGTGCCAGCCGGGGGATCGGTGCGGCAACGGCCCGTGAATTTGCCGAACTCGGAGTCAACGTCTTGCTGGTCGCCCGGACGCTTTCCGAAACCGAAGCGATTGCAGCTGAAATCCGAAACCACGGCGGCAAGGCCGAAGCGATTGCCTGTGACGTCAGCAGCTACTCCGATGTCGCCGCTGCGATCGAGCGTTGCAAAAGCGCATTTGGCAGTGTCGATATCCTTGTCAACAACGCCGGCCTGATCGAACCGATCGCCCGGCTTGGCGACTCGGACCCGGAAGAATGGGCCCACGTCGTGGATGTCAACTACAAGGGGGTGTATTACGGTTTACGCGCTGCCATCCCTGTCATGGCAGCGCAAGGCGCGGGGGTCATCGTCAATATCAGTTCCGGCGCGGCCACCAGCGCCCTCGAAGGCTGGAGCCATTACTGCTCTACAAAAGCCGCCGTGCTGTTACTCACCCAGTGCGTCCATAAGGAATATGCTGATCTTGGCATCCGCATCGTCGGCTTGAGTCCGGGAACGGTCGCCACCCAAATGCAGATCGCCATCAAGGCATCCGGCATCAATCCGGTCAGCCAGCTGGATCCGTCAATCCACATCCAGCCGCACAACGTCGCGCGCGCCATCGCATGGTTGTGCACACAAGAGGCGGCCGGGCACGACGGAACCGACTTTTCTCTCGGGACTGACGAGGGCCGCCGCCGGGCCGGGCTGGCAGATTGAGGACAGGACCATCTGCTCCACCCGCCGGGTTCTGTGCGCGACGAAAACCGGTTTTTGCACACTGTCCCGAGAGTGTCAGGATTGATGCAGATGAACCGGAATTCCACCGGACAATTTCTTTTGCTCTGACCGGTTTTCTTTGGCCGCCGTTTATTCTAATGTTGCGCCGTTTTTCTCGGCGCTTGCCTTTTTGGCTGGACGGTTTAAATCGTGGCTCAATTGTTGTTTCCGGGCTCTTCATAGTGCCCGGTTTCGTTTTGTTGAAAGATCGTAATCATGACTGCACAAGTAAACGGCGAAGTCTCCGGAACCCCCGACATGCACGTGTCGGTCCGCCAGGTCTTCGGAATCGACAGCGACCTGGAGGTTCCCGCCTATTCGGAAACCGAAGATCATGTGCCGGATATTGACAACGACTATCTGTTCGACCCGGAAACGACACTGGCGATTCTGGCCGGCTTCGCCTACAACCGACGGGTCATGATCCAGGGTTATCACGGCACCGGCAAATCCACGCATATCGAACAGGTCGCCGCCCGCCTCAACTGGCCGTGCGTGCGCGTCAATCTCGACAGCCACATCAGCCGCATCGACCTGGTCGGCAAGGACGCCATCGTGATCAAGGACGACAAGCAGGTCACCGAGTTCCGCGAAGGCATCCTGCCGTGGGCCCTACAGACCAATACGGCGATTGTTTTCGATGAATATGATGCCGGACGGCCGGATGTCATGTTCGTGATCCAGCGCGTGCTTGAAGTATCCGGCAAGCTGACCCTTCTCGATCAGAACCGGGTCATTCGCCCCCACCCCTATTTCCGCCTGTTTTCGACCACCAACACGATCGGTCTGGGCGACACCAGCGGTCTCTACCACGGCACCCAGCAGATCAATCAGGGCCAGATGGACCGCTGGAACATCGTGACCACACTCAACTACCTGCCTCATGACCGCGAGGCGGAAATCGTAATCGCCAAGGTAAAGAAGTACGACGAAGGCGACGGCCGCGAGACCGTCTCTAACATGGTTCGAGTCGCCGATCTTACCCGCAGCGCCTTCATGAACGGCGATCTGTCGACCGTCATGAGCCCGCGCACAGTGATCATCTGGGCTGAAAACGCCGAGATCTTCAACGATGTGGGATTTGCCTTCCGCCTGACGTTCCTCAACAAGTGCGACGAGCTGGAACGCGGCATGGTGGCGGAATTCTATCAACGGTGTTTTGGCGAGGATCTCCCCGAGTCAACGGCAAATGTCAGCCTGTCCTGACAAGCATTGAGAAAGTCGGTTTGTGTCATGAGCTCCGGCAAGGAAAGTCCAGCGGAACCGTTCAAGCGCGCCGTGACGTTCGCGATGCGCTCGATCGCTCAGGACAATGAACTGACAGTGACCTTCGGTTCCGACGCGCCCGGCGTTCTGGATCACAAAGCCCGCCTGCCTCAGGTCGACCGGAATCTGCCGAAGGAAACTGTCGCGGTGACCCGCGGCATAGCGGATTCCCTGTCCCTGCGCCTGGCCCGTCATGACAACAAGGTCCATGCCCGTCTGGTGCCGGAGGGCCGCAACGCCCGGGCCGTGTTCGATGCTGTCGAGCAGGCCCGCGTCGAGGCCATTGGCTCCCTGATGATGCCCGGTATGGCGCAAAATCTCGATGCCATGCTTGAGGACCGGTTTGCCAAGTCTGCGGTCGCCCGGTCGGCCGACCGTGACGACGCACCGCTTGAGGATGCCGTCGCTCTGATCGTGCGCGAGCGCCTGACCGGCCGTGCCCCGCCTGAAACCGCCAAGATGCTTGTTGACGCCTGGCGGCCCTGGGTTGAGGAGAAAGCCGGCGAACAGTTGGACAACCTTGACGGTCAGCTTGACGACCAGACTGCCTTTGCCCGTGTTACCCGCGACATCATAGCATCGCTCGATATGGCGGACGAATTGGGCGAGGAGTCTGAAGAAGGCGATAATGACGACGCCGACGGTGATCCCGAGGGCAGTGAATCGGATTCCAATCCCGAAGGCGGCAGCGAAGAGGCCGAAGGCTCCACCACCGCTGACACGGAAGAAGGCGAAGGCGAGACCGAGGACGGTGAGCAACAGGCCGTCGAACTTGATTCAGACAGCCTGCCCGACGATGCCGATGCGGCCGACGATCCTGACGGCACCCAGCCCTGGCGCCCGGAACTGCCGTTTTCGAACATGCCGCCCGACAACAGCTACAAGGTCTTCACGCCCGCCTTCGACGAGGTCGTAGCCGCCGAGGATCTGTGCGACCCGGAAGAACTGCAACGCCTGCGCAACTATCTGGACAAGCAACTCAGCAGCCTGCAGGGCGTGGTGGCAAGACTGGCAAACCGGCTCCAGAGGCGTTTGCTCGCCAAGCAGAACCGGTCCTGGGACTTCGACCTTGAAGAAGGCATCCTCGACGCCGCCCGGCTTTCGCGCGTCATCATCGACCCGATGCACCCCCTGTCCTTCAAGATGGAACGCGACACCACCTTCCGCGATACTGTGGTGACCTTGCTGATCGACAATTCTGGCTCCATGCGCGGCCGCCCGATTTCAGTCGCGGCCACATGTGCCGACATCCTGGCGCGGACACTCGAGCGTTGCGGCGTAAAAGTCGAGATCCTCGGGTTCACCACCCGCGCCTGGAAAGGCGGCCAGGCACGCGAGCAATGGCTGGCATCGGGCAAGCCCGAAACACCGGGACGTCTGAACGACCTGCGCCATATCATTTACAAATCCGCCGACCTGCCGTGGCGCCGCGCCCGCCGCAATCTCGGTCTGATGATGCGGGAGGGCCTGCTCAAGGAGAACATTGACGGCGAAGCGCTGATCTGGGCGCATAACCGAATTCTCGCCCGCCATGAGCAAAGACGCATCCTGATGGTGATTTCCGACGGCGCCCCGGTCGACGACTCGACCCTTTCGGTCAACTCGGGAAACTATCTGGAGCGCCATCTTCGTCACGTTATCCAGGAAATCGAAACCCGTTCACCGGTCGAACTGATCGCCATTGGCATCGGTCACGATGTGACACGCTACTACCGTCGCGCCGTCACGATTGTCGATGCTGAAGAACTGGGCGGCGCCATGACCGACAAGCTTGCTGAACTGTTCGACGAAGATGTGGCCCAAGCTGCCGGCCAACGCCAGGCATCGCGCGCACGGCACTGATGAAACCGCGTCAAGAACGCGCCTTGCACAAATCGGTCTCAGTTTCTTTTGAGAAACCGGCAACTTGCAGAAATCCGGGATTTCGTGAGTTTCTTGCAGCAACTGTTGCATTGATTGCTGTTGCCGTTCCTTCGCTGGCTTCAGGCGCGCAAACGCTGCGGCCAGTGTCCGTCGAAACCATTCCGATTGCGTTCTCGCCATTCGAAACTTCGCGCCGGAACTTTGGAGCGCTCCGATGGCAAGGCGGATTCGAAGTCGAATCCAAGGACAAGAATTTTGGTGGCCTGTCGGGCATCGTCATCGGTGAAAAGGGCCGCCGGATTGTGGCGATCACCGATAAGGGGCGATGGCTCACAGGAGTTCTGTCATACAAGGACGGTCGACTGGCCGATCTTGAGAAAGTCCGCATGGCCCCGATCCTCGACAAGCGAGGCCGCCCCCTGGCGTCGCGCAGACACCGTGATGCGGAAGCCGTCAGCTTGTATGACACCGGCCTCGGTGGTCGGCTGTTGGTTGCCTTCGAACGCAAGACGCGGGCGAGGATTTACGATTTTGGCCGCAAGGGCGCCAAGGCACGCGCCCGCGCCATCAGGCTGCCGTCACGTGCCCGCAAGGGACCGGACAACAAAGAGCTTGAATCAATCGGCCGGTTTCCAAAGTCATCGAGGTTCAGAGGCAGCGTCATCGCAATCAGTGAGCATCACCTTGACCGCAAGGGTAACATTCTGGGATGGCTGGTCGGCGGTGCCAATCCCGGTCGCTTTTCGGTCAAGCCGGTCCGCGATTATCACATCACTGATCTCGCAATTGTCCCCGGCACCCACGACGTCCTTACCCTGGAGCGCCGATTCACCTTTCTGACCGGTCCCGGAATGCTGATACGATGGCATTCCGCAACAGACATACGCCCCGGCGCGGTGCTGACCGGCAAGACGCTCGTCGAAGCCGATTTGCGCTTCAACATAGACAACATGGAGGGCCTTGCCATACATCGGGGTCAAGGTGGCAGGCACCGGTTGACGATCGTGTCGGATGATAATTTCAATCCGATTCAACGCACGCTGTTTCTGCAGTTTTCCTGGGACGGAAAATCGCATGTCAAAAAATGACCCGCCGGCGTGCTCTGCCAGAGGATTTCAAAACTCATCAGCAACCGTTTTTCGAGGCGGAAATCTGCCAGGAACCAGACCGTATCTGGCCTAGGCTGCGGCTTCGACTCTGGCTTTTTCGACCCGACGCTTGATGCGCTGCACTTTCAAAGAAAGGTCGACACTGCGGGCCTTGCCAAGAAACGCGTCCAGGCCACCACGATGTTCGACCGAGCGCAGCGCATGAGCGCTGATCCGCAACCGGAACGTCTCTCCCAGCGCATCGCTCATCAGGCTGACATCACACAGGTTCGGAAGGAACCGGCGCCGGTTTCTGTTTTTGGCGTGGCTCACGTTGTTTCCGGTCTGAACCGCCTTGCCAGTCAATTCACAACGACGGGCCATAAGACACTCCCAAGCTTACTGTTCATCTAAATATTGAAATTCAATCATTGAAAAAGGCGCGCCTGCGCGCGCCGGTTTTCAATTCGCGTGTTGCTATACTGCTCCCGTGGCCGGTCGTCAAGGCCCACACGCACTCAATGAGGTCCAATCAGAGCATTTTTGCCGTCGTGCGGATGTCCAGGCGACTTCACTTGCCCAGAAACAGCCACAATCCTAAACAATGTATCCACTCCCAGAGGGGCAGACCGTGGAGACAAGCTTAGGAATTGCATCCGAACGTCATACGAGTCAAAACTAACAAGTGCACATTCTGGGGAGAGTGCCAGACTTTCGTTCGTACGTACACCTCGCTAACCTGAATCCACTGCTGCAGGAGAATACAAGAATGCACGGTTCGATTGGCCTTCGAAGCCTCGCATTGACCGCTATCATTGCCGTGGCGGCAGTACCGGGATCTGTCGGCTCAGCGCACGCCGATGAAAAGATCAGCCTCGATTATGATTTCTACGGCAATGGCATACGGGTCCTTACACTCGGCTTCGACGTCATGTTATCCGACGGCGGGTACCATGCGCGCTACAAGCTTAAGACCAAGGGGCTTGCAAGCATATTCTCGAAGGGAACAACGACCGCCATATCTCAAGGCAAGGTGCGCACCGATTCGCTGCTCGTGAACGAATATTTCGCCAAGATCAAGAACAGCAAGGGCAATCGCAATCTCGAAATTACCTGGGGCAACGGCGGGCAACCCAAAACCAATCGTTCCTACGATCTCGGCCGACGAAAGTCCGCATCGATCAAGGCGGTTCTCAAACCGGATACTCCCGATCCCGTGACGTCAATGCTCGAGAGCATGATGTTCGACGCCGGCAGGCCTTGTGAGGGAACCCGGGTTGTCTACGACGGAAAAGAGGTTTTTCAGCTGATTTACAAGTATATCAAGCGCGACATTGTGCCGATTACAGCGAACGGCTGGTTTTCAGGCCCGGCCCACATGTGCCAATTGACCTATGAGCCAGTGGCGGGTCTGTCCAAGAAAAAGAAACGCCGTCTGAAAAAAACCCCCATCCAGCCCTTCACAGTCTGGATGGCGCCGGTCAAGTCTCCCATGCTTGGCAGATCACTGCTGATGCCGGTGCGCGCAACCGGCCGCATGAAATGGGCCAACCTGGAAATCTTCATCCGAAAGGGCAGCATTGCCGGTTCACCTCTGGTGCCCGCTGCTCTGGCCCAAAAGTAACTGCCGCTCCCGCGATTGAACTGCGCAACCAAGGTCGTGCTGCCCCGGTCCCCGGCGGCCACTGTCATTGCAAAATGCCCATGTGCCAAAACAGAACACAATCTTTAACCGCGCCGGCCGACACCCTCGCAAACAGTCTTGCAAGGGCTTCGTTGTCCGGCCCAGACCGTCACCATCGTGCCAAGGACACCAGATATAGCCGTGAACAAAACCTGAATCTGGTGAGAGTCAGTGATTCGGTCAGGTTTTGTTCACGTCTCATTCGCATTCTTAACGCAGGCCGTTTCCCGCACGCCTCGCCGAGGAATACTTTGCTAACAAAAATGATCCATGCGTTAACCATTGAAGTCAAATCTGCACCTTTGTTGTCCAAACCTTGTGATAATTGCGCGTCGGTGACCTGTGGCGAAATCAAAATATAGCTGCGAACAAAACGAGAAATTTTCAGTGTCAGTGATTCGGTCAATGTTTGTTCCGCCCCCGTTCCCTGTCGTTAACAAACGACGGGCTGGATGTGCCGTTGCGAAACAGTGTATGGGGTATGTCGATCTGGGAAACGCTCCCTGCATCGCATGCCGCCACAGTGCCGGTTTCACCGCCGGATTACCCTGACAAACCAGGAACACGTCAAATGACGAACAACTCTTACAATCGCGGTCGCCGTGTGACCGCGGTTCTGGGTCCGACCAACACCGGCAAGACCCATCTCGCAGTCGAGCGCATGATCGCCCATGAGTCCGGCATGATCGGTCTGCCCCTGCGTCTTCTTGCCCGCGAGGTCTACGATCGCGTGGTCGAGCTGCGCGGACCGTCTGCCGTAGCCCTCATCACCGGCGAGGAAAAGATTCTTCCGGCCTCACCGCGTTATTACGTCTGTACCGTCGAAGCCATGCCGGCGGACAAGGACGTTGATTTTGTCGCCATCGACGAAGTCCAGCTCGCCGCCGATCCCGACCGCGGCCACATTTTCACCGACAGGCTGCTGCACATGCGCGGCCAGACCGAGACCATGGTCCTGGGCGCCAGCACGATCAAACCGACAATCGAACGTTTGCTTCCCGGGGCCAATTTTGTTTCAAGACCCAGGTTCTCGCAGCTGACCTATGCGGGCCAGAAGAAGATAACGCGCCTGCCCCGGCGCAGCGCGATCGTCGCCTTCAGCGCCGATTCGGTTTATGCCATCGCCGAGTTGATCCGGCGCCAGCGTGGTGGTGCGGCTGTCGTCCTGGGCGCGCTCAGTCCGCGCACGAGAAACGCCCAGGTTGCCCTGTATCAGTCGGGCGATGTTGATTTTCTGGTCGCCACCGACGCCATCGGCATGGGCCTGAACATGGATGTCGACCATGTTGCCTTCGCGGCGACCCGAAAGTTTGACGGCATGAATTTCCGGGATCTTATCCCCGGAGAACTGGCTCAGATTGCCGGCAGGGCGGGACGCCACATGAACGACGGCACTTTCGGGGTCACCGCCGACGCCGCACCGATGGAAGCGGAAGTGATCAGCCGGATTGAAAACCATGAGTTTGAACCGGTAAAGGTCATTCACTGGCGCAACCGGCAGATCGACTTTGCTTCGCTCACCGATCTCATGACGAGCCTCATTCGCCCGCCATCGGAAAACGGTCTGGTTCGCGCACGCATCGCCGACGATGTTACGGCGCTGGAAATGTTGAGCCGCGATGAAGACATCCGTGCTTTGGTCTCGACACCGGCCGACGTCGAACGCTTGTGGGATGTCTGCCAGATTCCCGACTACCGAAACATTACCGGCGGCGAACATGCCGCCATGATCGGCCGCATCTTCAGCCATGTCACGACCGGCAACGGCTACATTCCCGAAGACTGGTTCGCCGGCCAACTTTCCTATGCCGACCGTACCGACGGTGATATAGACACGTTGGCGACCCGTATCGCACACATAAGAACCTGGACATTTGTTGCCAACCGGTCGAACTGGTTGAGGGACCCGGTCGGTTGGCAGGAAAAGGCCCGGACTATCGAGGACAAGCTATCGGATGCCCTGCATGAACGCCTGAGCCAACGGTTTGTTGACCGTCGCTCAAGTGTCCTGATGAAGCGGCTCCGGGAGAAGGAAGATGTAATGGCCTCAGTTTCAGGCCAGGGCGAGATTCACGTGGAAGGCGAATTTATCGGAAACCTGATAGGCTTCCGGTTCGTTCCCGAGGCCGGGGTGGCGGATGCTCAGCCCAGGGCAATGAAGACCGCATCGCTCAAGGTGATTGCCGCTGAACTGACGAACCGGGCCGGCCTGATCCGCACCGCCGCCGACACCGAGATGGCGTTGAACGCCCAAGGCCAGATCGAATGGAAGGGTGAGGCGGTCGCGAGCCTTGGCACCGGTGACGACGTTCTCCGGCCCAAACTGACCCTGTCGGCTGACGAGCAGCTGGCCGGAAGCGCCCGGGAGAATGTCCAGGAACGCCTGGAAACCTGGGTGCGGCAGCATATCGACACGCTCCTTGAGCCTCTGGCGGCACTCGCTGCGGGAGAGGGCATCGAAGGGCTGGCACGCGGCCTCGCTTTTCGCCTGGTCGAGAATCTTGGCGTTCTGGTACGCGACGATGTTTCCGACGACGTCCGGCAACTGGACCAGGATGCCCGCAGAACCCTGCGCAAATACGGGGTGCGGTTCGGCGCCTTCCACATCTTCATCCCAAGCCTGCTGAAACCTGCACCCGCCCGCCTGCGGTTGTTGCTTTGGGCGCTCAGCCTGACCGGCGACAGGGCGGTCGACGCCGAAGCCGTGCCACCTCTGCCGGCGGACGGCCTCACATCGGTTCCGTTCGATCGTTCAACCCCTCGCGGTTTCTATCAGGCTGCCGGATACCGGCTATGTGGTTCCCGTGCCGTGCGCATCGACATGCTCGAACGCCTCGGCGATCTCATTCGCACACGTGTCTTCTGGAAACCGGAAAAGGACACCGACGAACGCCCCGAAGGCTCGGTTGAAGGCGGTGGCTTCACGGTTATACCCGACATGATGTCATTGGTCGGATGTTCCGGCGAAGACTTCGCCAGCATCCTTCACACACTTGGATTCCGCATGGAGCGGCGCAAGGCGCCACCGGCCCTGCCCGACCCGCCCGGAGAACCCGAAACAGCCGCCGACACCGCCATGCCGGCGACCGACGTTCCGGTGTCCGGCGTGCCGGGCAGCGCTGCCGCCGACCCTGCCCCCGATAAACCGGCCATCGACGGCTCGGCGGCAGAACTGGCCGCCGAGTCCGGATCAGAGCCCGCCGGCCCTCCGGAGCCCGCCTTTATTGAAGTCTGGAAGCCGCGGCGCAAGAAACGGCCCGAACACCGCGGATCGGATGCCAGCCAAAAGCAGGATACGGGACAAAAGACAAACGACAGGCCCCACCAAAAGCGACGTCCCGAGCGCAAGGGCAAACCGAAGAAGCCGAACACAGTTCGCCTCTCCGCCAGCCCCGCGAAAGCTGCGTCACTGGAGGACTCGCCATTTGCAGCCTTGAGTGCGCTCAAGAAAGCGATGGAAGAAGGGTCGGATCGCAACACCTGAGTTTTGCCGCAGCAATGACCGCCGACCTACAACGCATTGACAAATGGCTCTGGTTCGCCCGCATGCTCAAAACCAGAACCGCGGCTTCCAAACTGGCGGCGGCGGGAAGAATCCGCGTCAACGGGACAAGAATTACCAAGCCCAGTCAAAGCCTAGTGGTTGACGACGTGTTGACTTTCACGATCAACCATCAGGTTCGGATTCTGAAGGTCCTGGACCTAGGCAAACGACGGGGTCCGTTTTCGGAGGCTCGCCTGCTTTATGAGGATCTGACCCCTGTTGCCGGCCAGGACGACGGCGACAAGAACGCAGATTTTGATGAAGCACCCGACGGCGCCCGCGACAGAGGAGCCGGGCGGCCGACCAAAAAGGAGCGCCGTGAACTCGACGAGTGGCGCGGTACGGAAAACTGACGGCCCTTGAGGGGGTGCCGAAGCCACCTGCAATCACAACAAGTTGTGTATCCGGTTTAGCGGGTGTGACAACAAGGAAAATGGTGGGCAATCCCGCCAATATGGTATAGGAAGCGCCCGACGATATCATGTCTGCCAATGTTGTGCGGACACGCCTTGCCCACATCATTGAATTCGCACTTCGGAGAACAAGATGACCTATTTGGTGACCGACAACTGCATCAAATGCAAATACATGGATTGTGTTGAAGTTTGTCCGGTGGATTGCTTCTACGAAGGCGAGAATATGCTCGTGATTCACCCCGATGAATGCATTGACTGTGGCGTTTGCGAACCAGAATGTCCGGCGGAGGCAATCAAGCCCGACACCGAGGACGGTCTCGACAAGTGGCTGACTGTAAACACCGAGTATGCCGAGAAATGGCCCAACATCACCGTCAAGCGCGAGCCTGAAGAGGGCTCCGAAAAGTTTGATGGCGAGGCCGGCAAGTTCGAAAAATACTTTTCGGAAAACCCCGGCGAGGGCGATTGAGCCACCGGGCCGAAAGACCACAGCCGGAATGGCGCCGCGTTTCCGTTAAAATTAACCAAATCGCGTAATCCGGTGATTAACGATAGTGGGTTAAACGCCGGATATTCGGGCGGAATTTGGGCAACCTGGCGCTTCCGGGGTTCCCAAAACGTAAAAATTGTGTTATATCAAACCTTAACAATCAATAGTGGCTTTTTTCGCTAAAGATTGACAGGAACATCAACGGCAACCGACCCTTTTGGGCACGGGCTTTTTTTTTCGATTTTTCTGTTTTTTCAATGGCAAATGCACTGCGCAGCGGTGGCAGGAAAAGGGCTATAGCGGTCAATATTGTTTTGACTTTGTCTTGGCGCAGTGGACGGGAAGTGCCCCATCTCTGACTGTTCTGCGTCCGCCGACCGCACGATTTTAGGGCCTTCAGCAGCCAATTGCCGGCTGATGGTGGCCGATTCGACATGGTGCAGGTGCGACATGTCGTCCGCAACCCTAAACGAGGTACCGCATTAGCATGGCCGCCAAGAAGAAAACAGCGAAAAAACTTGCATTCAAGACCAATGAATTTGTTGTCTATCCCTCTCACGGTGTCGGCAGGATCACCAGCGTCGAGGAACAGGAAATCGCCGGTGCGACGCTTGAACTTTACGTCATCGATTTCGAAAAGGACAAGATGACCCTGCGTGTACCCACTGCGAAGTCTGAATCGGTCGGCATGCGCAAACTGTCCGACACGCCGGTTGTCGATCAGGCCATGAAAACGCTCAAAGGCCGCGCCCGCGTCAAGCGCACCATGTGGAGCCGACGGGCCCAGGAATACGAAGCGAAAATCAACTCCGGAGATCTGGTTTCGATCGCCGAAGTCGTGCGCGACCTGTTCCGGTCCGACCGCCAGCCCGAACAGTCCTACAGTGAACGCCAGCTCTATGAAGCAGCGCTTGATCGCATGGCCCGTGAAATCGCCGCGGTAAAGAAGCTGGACGACGCCGGTGCCGTGGCCGAAATCGAGGAAGTGCTCGAAGCAACCTCCCGCAAGGCCGAAAAGGCTGCGGAAAAGGAAATGGAAGAAAAGGCCGCCTAGACCGTCCTCAGCCGAACACAATTTCGTGAAGAGCCCGGTCTTGCTGGACCGGGCTTTTTGCGTTGTGACGGGGATCCATTTAATCCGTTCGTTCGTATGACCATATGAAGGAAAGACATGAACATCGGACCGAATTCCACATCGAGCGGAATTCGGCCGCATGGAACAGTTTGCATTATGTGAGGCGCCGGCAGTTTGTTCCGACGTTGTGAGATCGATCACATCGATTTCATCAAGATGACGCCATCTTAAAGCAGGATGTTCTAGAAAGGAGTACCGTCATGGCACGAAGTACCCCGACCGTTCCGAGTGCGGCAGACCAGGGCCTGATTCGCAAGGCCATGGCAGCGCCTTATCTGGAGCGCGACGAAGAACACGCGCTCGCCCTGCGCTGGCGCGACCACAAGGACCAGCAGGCATTGCATCGCCTGACCACGGCACACATGCGTCTGGTGATCTCGATCGCGGCCAAATTCCGCAATTACGGTTTACCGATGAGCGATCTCATCCAGGAAGGCAATATCGGCCTGATGCAGGCCGCCGCCCGGTTCGATCCCGACCGTGAAGTCCGGTTCTCGACCTATGCCATCTGGTGGATCAGGGCCCAGGTGCAGGACTACGTCCTGCGCAACTGGTCGATTGTGCGCACCGGCACCACCACCGCCCAGAAATCCCTGTTCTTCAACCTGCGCCGCCTGCGCACCATGCTCAATGACGGCACCGGCTCCCGCATGTCGCCGGAGTCGCGCGAAACCATTGCCGCGAACCTCAATGTTCGGCCGATTGACGTGGAAACGATGGAAACGCGGTTATCGTTTGCCGACGCATCCTTGAATGCGTCGCTGGTCGACGACGGTGAAGACTCCAGTGAATGGATCGACAACCTTGCCGACGATGCCCCCCTGCCCGACGACATTGCGATCGACACGATCGATACCGCCGAGCGCCACAAGTGGCTCAAGACCGCCTTGTCGACCCTCAACGACCGCGAACGCGAGATCATCAGCGCCCGCAAACTGGTCGACGACAGCCAGACCCTGGAAGCGATTGGCGAAACCTTAGGCATCTCCAAGGAACGGGTGCGCCAGATCGAGGCCCGCGCCCTTGAGAAGCTCAAGGCAGCGCTTGTCCACGGCGCCGGCGGCGATCCGGCCGCCCGCGGCCTCCTGCCCTGACCGCCGCAAAGGCGACAAACGTCCAGATCACCGGTTCGCGGAATGCGCCGTGTTCAGCAGTTTAAGCTGTTCGGGGTGATCGGCCTCGATAAACGGCCCGTTGCGCAAACCGACCCAGCCCCGCACCTGCACACGTCGGCCTGACAGGGTCCCAAGGTCAGGCAGCCCAGACTTGAGGAACCGCCGCCGCGCACGCGGGCTTATGACGATCGTGAAGTCGCGCCTCCAGTCGTCGCCGAAATTGAGATAGGTCGTGCCGCGCACAACGCCGGCCGCCCTGACTGTGCCTTCCACGATCTGGAACCGATGGCGGGCCCCAAACAGGTCGCGCAAGGACTGTGCCCCGACCACCGGCCCGGCCTGGCCGGACTGCTGGTCCCATATGTGCCGGCCGGCGGTGCGCGCCGCTGCCTCGAGGTCGAGCAACTCCGCCATGCAGGCCCGGTTATCGGCAAACGACGCAGCCAAAGCCAGACCTGCCGCCACCAGCCGTCCCTGAACCCAGAATCGTGTGCGCCTGGTGTCAATGGCGGGTGCCCAGTCGCCATGCAGCCGCCGGCCGGCACCGCCCGAATAAACAAAGACATGCGCCAGCGCCCGCCCGTGCCGGTCGCGTCGCCGTCCGCCGTAGAACACCTGCACGGTGCGGCCCACAACTTCCTGACGCAAGAACCCCCGCGCCGTCACAGCGGCGCCAGTTGCGGGTCCCGGCTCAGGAAAGGTGCTTTCAGAGTCTCCGTCGTCCGGAATCTGCACGCCGATCAGCCGCACCTCAAGCCCGGTATCGAGTGTGAGTGTCCGGCCGTCGACGACAACCGCTACCCGCCCCCGCTCTCCGGCGGCCAGGGCGCAGGTCTCCGCCGCCTGTATGCGGGCGGGATAGGCCGGGAGCACGGTACTCCATACAAGAGCCCAGACCCACAGACACCCAATGCGTGAAAAGACGATCGCCATACCCTTTGAACGGTGCCGCCGGAAACATCCGTCGCATCCATCTTGGCGATTGTGCGCGCCCCCTCTTTGCCGCTATAACGCAAACCATGGCCCCGTAGCTCAGCAGGATAGAGCATCAGATTCCTAATCTGAGGGTCGCAGGTTCGAATCCTGCCGGGGTCACCATGAAGATCAGGGTCCGCACCGTCTCCATGGCGCAATAGATTGATCGGAATTTGTGACAATCCTAGCCATAATATGAAATGCCCTCCCGTGCCTAACGGAAAACATGAAGGTAGTTATGGCAATTCGAGTAATCTGCCAGGAATGTGGCTCGGAGCTTAGTCAAAATGAAGGATTCCGCTCATGGTGTCCGAGTTGCGAATGGAACCTTGGCGATGAATCCGAACGCCCCCTGGAAATCATAGCTGGGGTCTACGCCAAGTACGGCGAAAGATTTGGCCTGAGACTCTTTGAGGACCTTGTGAAAGGCCCCGCCGAAGCAATGAAACCGAGCATCGGCACGTCCAAGGTCTCTGCAGCCCTACTTGCCTCATTGGTCCATTTTCTGACTGCGGCGTTCTTCATTTTCGGCGTCTGGTGCATTTACATTGACTGGCTTAATTGGCCTCTCCTAATCCTGGGCGGGGTCTTCATTGTTGGTGCCTACGCATTGGCACCATCCCTTGGAAAAGCACCCAATAATCAACTAAGCCGTATCGACGCCCCTGAAATTTTCGCGCTTGTTGACGAAATATCGAATGCCCTGGGCACAGAGACAGTAGATGCAATTTGCCTGTCCCCGGAAATAAACGCGTCGTACAACCGGGTCGGCTTGAAGCGTACCAGCGTCCTCACCTTGGGAACACCGCTCTGGCTATCTCTGGATGCCAAGCAGAAGATTGCCCTTGTGGCTCACGAAATGGCACATCAGGTCAATGGCGATGTGGCACGTAGTTTCTGGGTAGGCGAAGCGATTAATGCGCTTCAGGGATGGTACGGCTTTCTCAGACAGCCCTATGAAAACGTCAGACAGACCCATGAGGAAGGCGGAGCATTGGTGGAACTGCTGGTTCACTACGGGTGTCTCGTGTTGTCCTGGCCTGTGCGGTTTTTCATAACCGCGCTGATACACTTGTACTGGAACGACTCTCAACGAGCCGAATATCTTGCAGACTATCTTGGCTCACGCGTTTCCGGCACGCAGGAATTTATCTCTCTCAACGAAAGGATGAGTGTTGTTGGCCAAAACCATCAAAAACTCGATCACGCGATGCGGAAACACTCCCGGGATCCGGTCAAGATCATTCCGGCATTCGCTTTGGAGTTCCAGGACGTCCCCAATGAAGAAATTGAACGGGTCAGGCGGGTCAACAAGCGTGAGCATTTGGTAATGGACTCGACGCATCCACCGACGGTTTTCAGGAGTGATCTGCTCAAGGCCTTTCCCTGCGCTGCAACCGTAGTGCGATCGCCGAAGGAGTCGGAGCAGATGAATGGCGAAGTTTCCGCCTGGCACCTGGCGTTGGGGAAAGAACTCGTGCGGGCACATTTGGAAACACTTTAGACAGTTTTTTTGCAACTGGATGGTTCGCTACATCCAGCATCGGCACCCGAACATCGTTCAAATTGGCGGTCAGAAGATCCGGCTCCTCACCCACCGGCAGCAATCGCCTTCACAATCAGCTCCTTGGCCTCGTCGCCGTCGCCCCAGCGGATGATCTTCACCCATTTGTCGGGCTCCAGATCCTTGTAGTGGGAAAAGAAGTGCTCGATCTGCTCGATCGTGATCGCCGGCAGGTCGGCAAAGGACTTGACCCGGTCGTAGCGCTGGGTCAGGCGCGGCACCGGCAGGGCGATGATCTTCTCGTCCTGGCCGGCCTCGTCCTCCATCAGCAGCACGCCGATCGGCCGGCAATTGATGACGCAGCCTGGAATCAGCGCCCGGCTGTTGGCCACCAGCACGTCGACCGGGTCGCCGTCATCCGACAAGGTGTGCGGCACGAACCCGTAGTTCCCCGGATAGCGCATTGGCGTGTACAGGAAGCGGTCGACCACCATGGTGCCGGCGTCCTTGTCCATTTCATACTTGATCGGTTCGCCGCCCGACGGGACTTCGATGATGACGTTGATGTCTTCGGGCGGGTTGTCGCCGATCGTTATGGCATCGATGCGCACGGTGTGATGTCTCCCGGTTGAACAGCGGCCCGACGGCACTTGCCGCAAGCCAAGGCTGCTCCTTTTACACTGTTTGGCGGACAACGCGCCAGTTAACCGATGGTCTTACGGGCGGAATCCCAACGGTCATGTTTCAGCGAACCGCAACGGCGGCAATTTCACAATTGCAAATTTACTTTGTTAATCGCAAAACTTGTTGACTCTCCGGCAACCGGCGCTAACATTCCGCCATCCTGGATTCCACCGCCAAGGCTCCGCGTTAATGGCTAATAGCTTAGAAAATCAGTCCACCGCTACGGAGAATGGCACCATTGCGACGGAATCCATCCAGAGTATTCGCACGGCCCGCACCGTTCAGTCAGTGGAACGCGGATTTGATATTCTCGAACTTCTGGCAAGCTCCGGACGGGACATGCAGTTGCGCGAGATCGCCGAGACCACGGGCCTTAATGTCTCCACCTGCCATCATCTGCTGTCGACACTGGTCAAGCGGGGATATGCCGGCCAGAATCCGCGTGGCCGGACCTACTTTGTCGGCAGCAAGGTTCTGGAACTGTCCGACGGGCGGCTGCGCCAGTTCAGTGTCCTCGACGTGGCCATGCCCGTGCTGCACGACTTGAACCGTGCGACCGGCGAAAGCATTCACCTGGCGGTGATGCAGGGACATGATCTGACGACACTCGCCAAACTCGACTCCACACGCCCGATCCGGGTCGCCACCGACGGCATCGGCAAGACCAACGCCGCTCACGCGACGGCCACCGGCAAGGCCATTCTGGCCTGGTTGCCCGAAACCGAGATCGCCCGTGTAATCGCCGAAAAGGGGCTTTCACGTTTTACCGACAAGACGATCACCGGCATCGCCGGCCTGATGGAAGACCTTCGCCATGTCAGGCGCAATGGCTTCGCCGTCGACCGCGAGGAGTTTCAACCGGGTGTCACCTGTATCGGGGCTGCCATCCGCGACCATACCGGTGCCGTTATCGGATCGATCAGCAGCTCCATGCCCGACACGAGAGCGAGCGGCGATCATTTCGAACTCGTCAAGGAAGCCGTGCGCGATGCCGCAGCAATTCTGTCGGAATTGCTGGGCAGTCCAAAGGAACAATCATCCCGGCAGACCGATGCCGCGTAACCACTCACATACGACAAGGAAGTGACCCCATGACCATGCCCGCGAATGTAAAGACCAGCGCCGATCATCCCATCCCTGAATCCATGAAGGCCTGGGTTCTTGGCAACCCCGGCGAACTTGCGCTCCAGGACAAACCGGTGCCGGTCCCTGACAAGGCGGAAGTCCTGGTCAGGATCGATGCGGTCGCCATCTGTGCCACCGATCTGGAGATCATCTACCACGGTCCGCCTGCGGAGATTGAAGGCGGCGGCCCGCACAACAAGGGGTTTACACCCGGCCATGAATACATGGGAACCGTGGTGGCACTCGGTCCAGGGGTCGACGAATACAGCATCGGCGAGCGCGTGACGGTTGAAATCCATGCCGGCTGCGGTCAGTGCAAGCGCTGCCGGGAAGGCATGTACACCTCCTGTCACAACTACGGCAAGAACTATGGCGACGTCGACAAGGGCCACCGCGCCAACGGCTTCACCACAGACGGCGGGTTCTGCGAATACCAGGTCAATTCCGTCAACACGCTGGTCCACGTGGCCGACGAGATGACCGATGAGGAGGCAACCCTCGTGGTCACCGCCGGCACAGCCATGTACGGGCTGACCGAACTGGGCGGACTGGTCGCCGGCGAAAGCGTGGTTGTTACTGGTCCCGGTCCGATCGGACTGCTCGGTGTCGCCGTCGCCAAGGCCCTTGGTGCCCAGCCGGTGATCCTGACCGGCACCCGGGATAACCGGCTCGAGATCGGCAAACAGCTTGGCGCCGACCACGTCATCAACGTGCGCAATGAAGACGCCGTCGAAGCCGTCCGCCGGATCATGAATGGCCGCGGCGTCGACTATGTGGTCGAGTGCGCCGGGGCTGAAAACGCCGTCAACGAGGCCGCCCAGATGGTCAACCGCGGCGGTCGCATCTGCCTGGCAGCCTTCCCCCACGGCCAGGTGCCGATCGATGTCGCCCACCTGGTGCGCAACAACATCTATCTTTACGGCATCAGAGGCGAAGGCAAATCCGCCACTCACCGTGCCGAGGCCTTCATGCGCCAGAAGCGGTTCGATGCAACCTTGATTCACACCCACACATTCCCGATGACGGAACTGCCCGAAGCTCTGCGCTATGCCAAGGAGCGGGTCGAGGATGCCATCAAGGTTGTGGTCAAGAACAAACATGCCGCTTCGACCCAGGCGGTCGCCGCGGAATAGATGTAATCCAGGACACTGCACCTCATGTTGCTTTGCGACCAATACATCACGCCCCTGACCTTGCCGGACGCCCTCGCCCAATGGGCGCAGGCGCCCGAGGGCAGCCGGCTTGTGACCGGTGGCACGGACCTGTTGCCCTGGGCCCGTGAAGGCCGGGCTGGCGACGTGCACGTACCGATGCTGATCGACCTGAGCCGGATTGGGGAACTCACGGGCACAGAAACCCTCGATGGCCGGATCCGCATGGGTGCCAACACGGTTTTTCAACAGTTCCTGGTCGAAGACGATCTGCGCCGCGACCTGCCGTGCATGCCCTATTGCGCGGTGTGGTTTGCCGACGACCAGATCAGGCAGCAGGCAACGTTGGCCGGTAACCTGGTCAACGCCTCGCCGGCGGCAGACGGTACCGCGCCAATGTTGGCCCTGAACGGCGAGATCGAAATCGTCCGGCTTGAAGGCGACACCGTTGCCAGGCGATCTCTTCCGGTCGCGGATTTCGTCCTGGGCCCCGGCAAGGTCGATCTCGAGCACGATGAAATAGCGACAGCCGTCACCTGCGATGCCCTGCCCGGTTACGGCGGTGCCTTCGAGAAAGTCGGTCAGCGCCGGTCGCTTGTGATTTCAACCGTCTGCGCCGCCTGTCTGGTGAAACCGGACCATGATCGCACCACATTCCAGGACGTACGCCTCGCCATGGCCGGCATCGGTCCGGTCCCCGTCCGGCTCACCCAAATCGAGGATTTCCTGACCGGCAAATCCATCAGCCGGCAGACCATCCGGGAGGCCGCCGCCATGAACGACGGGCTGGTCAACTCACGGACGCGCCAAGCCTACCGCAAACACGTGGTCGAGGGCTTCATCGAACGCAGCCTGCTGAATGCGCTCAGCGATTACGGCCTCGAACTCGCACAAGAGGATATCCGGGAGATGGCCAATGCCTGATCTTGACATGAACCTGACGGTCAACGGCCGCCGCGTGGCCAGGCCTGCCAAGCCCCACTTACGTTTGCTGGACTATCTGCGCGACGACCTCAACCTGACCGGAACGAAAGAAGGCTGTGGCGCTGGAGAATGCGGCACCTGCTCGGTTTTCGTCGACGGCAAACTGGTCAAGTCGTGCCTGATGCCGGTTGCCAAGGCCAATGGCACGGCCATCGAGACTGTAGAAGGCCTTGCCGCACAAGGCGATTTGAGCGCGTTGCAACGCGGCTTCCACAAGACAGGTGCCAGTCAGTGCGGTTATTGCATTCCGGGCATGGTCATGGCGGCCACATCCGCCCTGCGCGAAAATCCGGACGCCGATATCGAGGAGATCAAGGAAGTTCTCGGCGGCAACATCTGCCGCTGCACGGGCTACTCAAAAATATTCGAGGCGGTGGAAATCGCCCGCGATGTGATCAGCGGCAAGCTGGCGATCACCGCGCTTGACGAAAGCGATGCCGGCGACAGTTTCATCGGCAACAATATCCGGCGCATGGACGCCCCAAGCAAGGTGTCGGGCAGGCTGAAATATGCCGGCGACATGATCATGCCCGGCATGCTGCACATGCTGGTGCTGCGCAGTCCCCATGCCCACGCCCGGATCAGGTCGATTGACACGACCGCTGCCGAACAGGTGCCCGGCGTGGCGTGCGTGATCACGGCAGACGATGTCCCCGGTGAGGACGGTTTCGGTGTCTTCGTCCACGACCAGCCGGTCATGGCCAGCGGCGTCGTGCGTTATGTCGGCGAGGGCGTCGCGGCGGTAGCTGCCGAAGACATTCTCAGTGCAAAGGCGGCATTGGAAAAGATCGTCGTCGACTACGAAGAACTGCCCGCGGTGTTTGACCCGGAAGTTGCCATGGAGTCCGGGGCGCCGATCATTCACGACTATGCGCCGGACAATCTCGTCAAGCATATTCCGATCCGCAAGGGCGATGTGAACAAGGGATTTGCCGATGCCGACCTGATTATCGAAGAACACTTCGGGACGCAGGCCGTGGAGCACGCCTATCTGGAGCCTGAAGCCGGCATCGCCTATGTCGATCACGACGATGTGGTGACCGTACTCTCGCCAAGCCAGAACATTACCCACCACCGCCATATGCTGGCCAAGATCATCGACAAGCCGATCAACAAGGTGCGCTTCATCATGAGTCCGGTCGGCGGCGGCTTTGGCGGCAAGGAAGACATGATCTACCAGGGCATGCTGGCGATCGCTGCCATGAAGACCGGCCAGCCGGTGCGTCTCGTATACACCCGCGAAGAATCGATCATATCGACTGCCAAGCGCCATCCGGCACGGGTCACCTACCGCATGGGCCTCAAGAATGACGGCCGCATCACGGCAGCGGAATTCCACATGATCTCCGACGGCGGCGCCTACGGCATGTCCACCGAGGGCGTCATGCGCAAAGCCGCGATCCTGTCGTGCGGCCCTTACGACATCGCCAATCTGAAGATCGACACCCGCGGCATCTACACCAACAACACGCCCGCCGGCGCTTTCCGCACATTTGGCGGCATGCAGGCCCAGTTCGCCACCGAATCTATGCTCGACATGGCCGCAGAAAAACTCGGCCTTGATCCATTCGAGATTCGCCGGCGCAACATGATGAGGGATGGTTCAACCACCCACACCCGACAGAAACTCGGGTCGGTATCGATGGGCCGGGTGCTCGAGGCGGCAGAGCAGAGCGCGCAATGGGAGATCGGCGTGCCCACGTCCCGTGGGCTAACCCGCAAGGACCTCGGTCTTTCGGGCACACGCAAACCCTGCACCCTGGGCGCCCGCATCCGTCAGGCCTCCGACAAACCCGATCATGTCGTCCCCGGCAAGGTGCGAGGCCGCGGCATCGCGGCATCCTGGTATGGCATCGCCAGGACGGCAACGATCGACCGGGCAGGCGCCTGGGCGGAACTCGACGATGGCGGCACGGCCAAGATCGTGACCGGGGTTACGGAAATCGGCGAAGGCATTCTCACATTGCTGGCACAGGTTGCCGCCGAGGAACTGGGTGTGCGTCCCTGCGACATCACGATTGGCGACAATGACACCGCCCGCTCACCCGAAGCCGCCCATGCCGGTGCCACGCGCCAGACATACATGATCGGCAATTCGGTAGCCTTGGCCTGCCGGGAAGTCCGCGCCAAGCTCGATGAACAGATTGCCGATCACTGGGGTGTGCCGGTTGACACGATTGAAGCCTTCAACGGCGAGATCTGGGCCAGGGGCACCAATTTCAAGATGTCCATGGAAGACGCGGTCGACATTACCAAGAAACGCGGCATCGTGCCGGTGGGATCCGGGGCTTTCACCGCTCACGGCACCGGCCTCGATCCGGTCGACGGCAGCGGCAGCCCGTGGCAGGCTTATGTTTACGGTTGCCAGGTGGCGGAGGTCGAGGTCGACACGGTCACTGGAGAGGTTCAGGTTCTCGGCATCTGGGCGGTTCACGACGTTGGCCGGGCGATCAACCCGCGCGGCGTCGAAGGCCAGATCGAAGGCGGTGTCGTCCAGGGCCTCGGCCAGGCGTTGATGGAGGATTACAAGCTCGATCAAGGCCACACCACGACGCACGGTTTTGCCAAATACATCCTGCCCACATCACTCGATGTTCCGCAGATCACGTCGACGATTATCGAAGATCCAGATCCTTTGAGCCCGCTGGGGGCGAAGGGCATCGGTGAACCGGCGCTCGTGCCGACGGCACCGGCCATAATGAATGCCATCTACGACGCTATTGGCGTTCGCATGACGTCGCTGCCGGCGACACCGGAAAAAGTGTTGGGCGGAATCCTGCAAAAACGGCGATCGGAGCAAGCCATCCCGACTGCAGCGGAATAGGAAACGACGAGATGAGTGACAGTATGTACAGGAAAATGCGCGTTGGCGTAGTGCATTTCAAGGCTTTCCCGGGGCTGGAATCCGGGGTGGGCCCGTTGGTCGAAACCTTGGAAAAACTGGCCGCCGATGAGTTCTTTACCGCCGTCGAGGTGGGGTGGATGAAGGACTTCCAGGTGCGCAACACGGCCCGGCAAGTCCTCGACCACAGCCACCTTTCTGTCGCCTACGCCACCCAGCCGAAAGTGTTGTCAAACAAGTTTAACCTCAACTCCTTCGACCCTCGGGAACGCAATGCGGCCATTTCGGCCGTGAAGAGCTGCGTTGATGAGGCTCATCAACTTGGCGCCGAAGTGGTCCGCCTGATTGCAGGCCGGGACCCAGGCGATGAAAAGCGCGAAGAAGCGAAAAAACTATTGGTCGATTCGCTAACTCAGATCATGGATTACGACCGCCAGAATTATGGCGACATGCGCTTCACACTGAAGATATTCGATCGCGACATCGACAAGATGAATTTGATCGGACATGCGCAGGACGCGGTTGATGTGGCACAGGAGTTACGCAAGGACTTTGCAAACTTCGGTCTTTTGACCGATCTCAGTCACTTTCCGCTACTCGATGAAAAACCTGAGATCAGTCTGCCCTTGATGAAAGACTATCTGGATAGCGTTCACTTGGGAAACTGCGTGTTCCGTGACCGGCGGCATCCCTGTTATGGCGATATCCAGCCGCGTTTTGGCATTCCAGGCGGTGAAACTGATACCAAGGAGGTGACAGAATTTTTCTCGGCATTGCACGATATCGGGTTTTTCGACAAAACCGAACGGCCGATCGTCAGCGCTGAGGTTCGACCCGTCGTTGCAGGCGAGAAACCGGAAATCGTTCTGGCCAACGCAAAACGTGTGATCCGGGATGCATGGGTCCTGTCCAGGGCCAGTCAGTCAGCATAGCTGGCAGGTGATTTTACAAAGATAAGTTCCAATAAAACTCAGGGAAGGAAGACAATGACTATCCAACCAAACAATACTCGCCGTTCCATCTTTGCAGCCGGAGCAGCAGCGGTTGTTCTCGCATTTACTGGCCTGAACCCGGCGAAAGCAGAGTTTCCGGAAAAGCCAATCGAGCTGATTATTCCGTTCGGTGCAGGTGGCGGTGCAGACATTGAAGGCCGCCTGTTGGCAAAGGAGATGAGCAAAGTTCTGGGGCAACCTGTCGTGGCCGTCAACAAGCCAGGTGGCGGCGGTGCGATTACGTACACCCACCTCACGAATGCCAAGCCCGACGGCTACACTGTTGCCTGGAACTCGACGTCCATTCTGACGACCACCAACATTGGCAACGTGCCGTTTGACTACAAGGCCATGGATCACATCGGGCAGGTTGAGTATCAGCCAATCCCCTTCGTTGTGAAATCTGATTCCCGCTGGAAGAATTTCGGAGAATTTGCAAGCGAATGCAAAGCCAAACCTAAAACCCTGAAGATCGCATTTGCGGGCTTTGGTTCGGCAACGCATCTGTTCGCTGTGGCTTTGACCAAAGCTGCAGGTTGCGAGGCGATTATGCTGCCGGTTAAGGCACCAGAAAGAAACGCTATGATCCTGAGTGGCGAAGCCGATGCAGCCGTGCATATCTTCATCGCGCCTTTGAAGTTCGTAAAGGCAGGCAAAATGCGTTTTCTGGCAGTTTCCGGCGGCAAGAGAGATCCTGCGGCACCGGACGTCCCCACCGCCAAAGAGCTTGGCTATGATGTTGAGTTCGATCTTTTCCGCGGGCTTTCTGTACCCAGGGGAACACCTGACGCGATCAAGGCGAAGCTTGAAGACGCCATGATCAAGGCCGCAAACTCCGAAAGCTTCAAGAAGCGCGCTGCAAAGCTGAAGTTCACGCTGGCACCGCTCGGCCAGAAGGATTTTGACGCCAAACTGGCCAAGGACAATGAACAGATTGCCAAGCTGATGAAGGAAGCAGGGATCTATCAGTCAAAAGCCAAATAACAACGTGCTGAGGCCGGCGACGTTCGCGGGTGCCCCTTCTATGCGGGCACCCGTCTTCGCACTTACGGCCCTGGAAACGATTCAATCGGGAACAGGCTAGCTATCCTCATGGCAATGCGTCAGCGCAACTTGATCGCTGCACTCGTGGCAATCGCACTGGGTGTCGGTTACGCGATCCTTACCAGTCAGTTGCCGACGCGGACACTGCAGAACTCCACCCAACCGTCCTTTTTTCCCTGGATTGTTACAACCTGCCTCTTCCTGCTGTCGGGGGCACTTCTTGCCCAGAGCCTGTTTGTCCGGCCGACTGCGGATGAGATTTCCGAGAATGGTGCGGGCTCTCTGCGCATTGTCTGGATACTCGTTTTTGTCGTCTACCTGGTGGTGCTTCCCGGCTTGGGATTCGTTGTCGCCAATGTCATGTTCTTCGCCGTACTCATGGTTCTGTACGGCGACAGGAATCCGATCAAGGTTGGTTTGTGCTCGATCGTTATCACTTTGCTGATCTTCCTGTTGTTCCGGAACGTCTTCCAGATCAGGCTGCCGACCGGCGTAGTTGAAGGGTGGATCTGATGAGCCCTGATATTGTTGACGGATTCAATCAGGCGTCAGCGTTGTCAACGCTCGCCGCGACCGCATGCGGGGCCCTGATCGGGCTCGTCGTCGGCATGATACCGGGACTGTCGATATCGACCGGCATCATCATCGTTTTGCCGATCACCTTTGTCCTTGAACCCGACATTTCAATTGCGCTGCTGCTGGGATTGTATGTCAGCGGCATGACGGGAGGAAGTTTTTCAGCCATATTGCTCAACATTCCCGGCACCCCGTCGGCATCGGCGACAACCCTGGACGGCCACCCCATGACGGCACGGGGCGAGCCGGGGCGGGCGCTGGGCATTGCGATCGTCGCAAGTTTTGCCGGTGGCCTGTTCAGCTTCGCCTGCCTGTACTTTATCGCACCGTTGCTGGCCGACATTGCACTCCAGTTCAAACGGCCTGATTACTTCAGCCTGGTGTTTTTCGGTCTAACCATGATTGCAAGCTTCGCCGCGCGCTCGCTGATCAAGGGCCTGTTGTCAGCCGTGATAGGACTGATGATTGTCACGATCGGGCAGGATCCGCTGGTTGGCACGCAGCGATACACGTTTGGCGAGGTCAACCTGATCGCCGGCGTCCATGTCCTGACCGCTCTGATCGGTCTGTTCGCCATCCCTCAGTTGGTTGAGAACCTGGGCGCGTCCCTGGCGGCCAAGCGCACGGTCAAGAAACTCACCGGCATATTGCCGCGGTTAGCTGATCTGCGCCGCATGGTTGTGCCCACGGGCATCGGCTCGGTTGTCGGTTCGTTTCTGGGAATTCTGCCGGGTGCCGGCGGGCCGATCGCCGCCTTTATCAGCTATGACTATTCCAGAAAGTTCAGCAAGACCCCCGACGAGTTTGGCAAGGGATCGCCGCAAGGCATCGCCGCACCGGAATCCGCCAACAATGCCGTCACGGGCGGTGCGCTTATCCCGATGATGACCCTCGGTATTCCGGGCGACCCGGTGACAGCAATCCTGATCGGCGCTTTGCTGGTTCACGGACTGGCGCCTGGCCCGCTGCTTTTTCTGGAGCGCGGCGATTTTGCATACGGCCTGATTTTTTCATTCTTCTGGGCGAACATATTCAACCTTATACTTGCGCTCCTGGGACTGCGGTTCCTGGTGAAGATTCTCGCCATCCCGCGCACTTTTCTGATGCCGACCATTGCCCTGCTGTGCGTCATTGGAGCCTACTCCCTGCGCAACAACTTCTTTGACGTCTACATCATGTTCGGATTCGGGATGCTGGGCCTTGCCATGAAGTGGCTGGATATGCCGGTGGTGCCGTTGCTCCTGGCGCTGGTACTGGGGCGCCCCCTGGAGGAGCACCTGCGGGTCTCACTGATAAGTTCGCAAGGTGATCCGATGATTTTCTTTACGTCGCCATTCAGCGTGTTTTTCCTGTTGCTGGCCGCTCTGACCATCGCCTGGTCGATCTATGCCGAACGTCGGTCAAGACGCACCAGCACCGCCGGCGCAGGCGGCAAGTAATGTTGGGCAAGTTTTGATGCGCCGCTCGAACGCCATGATAATTCAGGCCGCGTCATGCCGAGAAAGGACGAGAGATGAAGTTTGATCTTTCCCAGATAAAATCCCTGGCCACGTTGCAGCCGGGCCAATTGCCCCTGGCAATCAACGCGGTGAAAGTTGCCGCCTCCATTCGCCCCAATCGATTTGTGATCGAAGGCGGCGACGAGACACCCACATCCATGCCACGGACGGCATTCCAGGTGGTGTATCCGGATAGAACGGTCATGCTCGATTCAGGCCTCGATCAGGCGACCCACGATTCCTTTTCCCAAGGGGAGAAAGAGCCCTACTATCCAGCCGCATTCGAAAAACTCACGAAAGCACTTAATCAGGCCGGTGCGATCATCTTCACCCACTATCACGCCGATCACATAGCAGGCGTTGTTTGCGCGCCGAACCGTCTGGAACTCGCAAACAAGACCTTTACCACCCGTCACACAGCGCAGCTTATGGTGGAAACGCCCCACCGCCCGCATCTCGCTGTGACACCCGATGACATTCGCGACTTCATCGTCTTTGACTACGGCGATTACTATCCCATCATGCCGGGTATCGTCATGATCAAGACGCCGGGTCACTCACCCGATTCCCAAATGGTTTTTGTCCGTTTGCAGAACGGAAAAGAGTATCTGCACTCGGTCGACACGGCCTGGAACATGCAGAACATTGTGCAGATGAAAGGCAAGGCAGCGCCTTGGGTCAAGGAGAACAAGGAGCAGATCGAGGTACAGCTAAGATGGCTGAACGGGCTTCTCAGCACGGACCCCGATCTCACCATCCTGGTTACGCACGACGACGACCAGTTGGCCAAAGTCAAAGATGAAGGCCTGGTAGGCGAACTGAGGGTTTGAGTGCGTGACAGAGCCAATCAAGATACGCCTCGGCGGGTACGGCCCCCCGACCACGAGTTTCAGCCTTGCACTCCAATGTATCGGCGACCGGTTGACCGGCGAGTTGGGGGATGCCGTTGATGTCAAATACGTCTGGAACATACTCGATCTGGGATACCGGTCGGAAGATATCCTTTGGCTGGTTGAAGACGGGTTCCTGACCCTTGGTTACCAGTCTTCAAGCTATTTTACCGAGAAAGTGCCGGCACTCGGGGCACTCGACCTGCCGTTCGTCTTTCAGGACCGCGAGAGGGTTCGGGCAATGATGGATGGCGATCTCGGCAATGCCATCACCTGCGAACTGGAAAGCAAGATGGACTTGCGCGTTCTCGGCTTTTTCGAGAATGGATTGCGGCACGTTTCCAACGATCTTCGCCCCGTTAGAACACCGGCAGACCTTGGCGGCATGAGCATTCGGGTTTTGCCCAGTGCAATACAGGCGCGAACGTTTGAATTGCTGGGTGCGAACCCTCTGACCCTGGATCTCGTGGAGGCGCTTGACCGGATTGTTGCCGGCACAATCGATGCCCAGGAAAACCCGTTAGCCAATACCGTGACCTACGGCGCCCACAAGTTTCACAAGTACCACACCCTTACCGGACATTCCTATCTGTCGCGGCCAATCTTCCTGCATCGACCGTCTTTCGATCAGTTTCCCAAAGCGGTTCAAAAATTGATGCGCGAAGCCGTTCAAGATGCAGTGCGGTTTCAAAGAGAACTGAAAATTGCCGAGGAGGAAGAAGCACGACGGGAGATCGTCAAGGAAGGTGGCCAGATCGTCGAACTGGCCGAAGGCGAACTTGCCTTATTTCGAACGGCAGTGGAGCCAATCTATGATGAAGCCCGCAGGGCCTATCCACCTGAATTAATAAGACTATTGCCGACATTCTAGGGGATCGACCGAAACGGCGGCGCCCATGACCCAGACAACATCATGAAAGTGGAAATCGACACCGATGACTGACGAAACACAACTGTCGCAGGACATGCGCAACCGAGCTCGCGCCATCAGCGAGTCCGGCAGTCTGGATGCCGCGGTCGAGGCGGGCGCCATCGACACGATCGTCGACGTGACGCTTTCGGAAGCCCTGGTGCTTGGCCTGTTACACCAGGGCGTCAGCAAATACCTGGCAATCTTCGGACATGGCTCCACCGATCTAGGTGAAGTTCTGAGGGTTTACGAAGAAGAGGGCGTGACCCGGACTTTCAACTGCCGCAACGAAGTCGCCATGGCGCATGCGGCCACGGCGCTCGCCTGGCAATACGGTGAAACTCCGGCGGTTGTAACATCGATCGGTCCGGGCGCACTGCAGGCCATGGCAGGTTCGCTTGCGGCCGCCTCCAACGGTGTCGGCGTCTATCATATCTATGGCGATGAAACGACCGGCGGGGAAGGCTACAACATGCAGCAGATCCCCAAGGAGCAGCAAGGACTGTTCGGGCGGCTGACGGCGCTTATGTGGCAATCCTATACGCTGCATACACCGGCAGCCCTGCGCGAGGCCCTGCGCCGGGGTACCCTGTGCGTTCATCATCCCTACAGGTCCGGACCGTTCTACCTCATGCTCCCGCTGAACACCCAGCCTCAGATGACATCCGTGAATCTGGCGACCCTGCCGTCCCGCATGACAATGCCGCCGATGGTCTCGGCTGACGATGCAGCGCTTACCACTGCCGTTGACCAGATTCGAATTGCCCAAAGAATTGTCATCAAGGCAGGCGGCGGCACACGCGGACACGACGGTGCGCTGCGGTTGCTGGCAGAGGCCTGCGGTGGTGCGGTTGTGTTGTCGCCCGGCTCAACCGGCGTGCTGCCGGACGACCACCCGCAGAACATGCACGTTGGTGGCTCGAAGGGATCGATCAGCGGCAATCATGCCATGGAGAATGCCGAACTGCTGATTGCCATCGGCACGCGCGCCGTCTGTCAGGCTGATTGTTCCGGCGTCGGTTACCCCAATGCCCGCGCCGTCATCAACATCAATGGCGACCTCGCCGACTTGATGCATTACGCCAACACCACCGCCCTGGCCGGTGACATAGGCGCGGTAATCGCCCGCCTGATGGACGCAGCGGAAATCGCCGGCGGGTTCAATCTGCCGGACAAGCAGGCCTGGCTGTCCGCCTGTGCTCAGCAAAAGGAAGCGTGGTCTCAGTTCAAGGCCGAGCGCTATGACGGTCCGCCAATCGACGATGATGTCTGGCAGCGCCCCGTGCTCGGACAACCGGCCGCCATCAAACTGGTTTCGGATTTTGCCAAGGCCAACGACGCGGCAAAATTCTTCGATGCCGGCGACGTTCAGGCAAACGGTTTCCAGATTGTCGAGGACGAGCGTACCGGTGACACTTTCACTGAAACCGGCGCCTCCTACATGGGCTTTGCCGTCTCCGCCCTGCTGGCATCGGCCATGGCGGAAACGCCGCGATACGGCATCGCCTTCACCGGCGACGGCTCCTTCATGATGAATCCGCAGATATTGATCGACGGCGTCGAACACGGTGTCAACGGCATGATCGTGATCTTTGACAACCGGCGGATGGCAGCCATAACCGGCCTGCAGCAGGCACAATACGCCAACGGTTTCAAAACCAACGACCGGGTTGCCGTGGACTATGTCGCACTCGCCTCCGCCGTCGGCGGAGTCAAGGCGGTGTTCGGCGGCACGACACGGGAAGAATTTCAAAATGCGTTGGCTGAAGCACGCACGCACGAGGGCCTGAGCGTCGTGCATGTTCCGGTCTATTTTGGAGACGATCCATTGGGCGGCATGGGGGCTTATGGTTCCTGGAACGTGGGCAACTGGGTCGAGGACGTCCAGGCCCGTTACACCAAGCAAAACATATGACAAGGACGAACCATGTATCGCGACGTTGATCTCTATGTTGCCGGCGAATGGGCGCCGGCCGCCACCGGCAGCACCAGACCGGTCACCGATCCGGCCACCGAAGAAACCATCGGCACGATAGCCGATGCCCAGCCGGCGGACCTCGATCGTGCACTGGCCGCCGCCGAAGCCGGATTGAAGGTCTGGCGCAACACCGGTTCCTGGGATCGCGCGGCAAAACTGCGGCGAGCGTCAGAATTGATCCGTGAACGGATCGATACGATCGCGACCATCATGTCGCTGGAAACCGGAAAGCCACTTGCAGAGTCAAAGGGCGAAACCGGCGCGTCCGCCGATCAGTTCGAATGGTTTTCGGAGGAAACCAAGCGGATCTACGGCCAGACCATCGAATCGCGCACGCCCGATGGCCGGATGGCCGTGATCTATCAGCCCGTAGGTGTGGTGGCCGCGTTCTCGGCCTGGAATTTTCCAGCCCTCCTGCCGGCCCGCAAGATCGCAGCCGCCCTGGCCGCCGGCTGCAGCATTATTGTCAAACCGGCAAGCGAAGCCCCGGGGTCCTGTGCAGAACTAGTCCGGGCCTGTCACGATGCGGGCATTCCCGAAGGTGTGGTCAACCTTGTGACCGGCAACTCGAGCATGATTGCGGAGCACCTGATCCGGTCGCCGGTCGTGCGCAAAGTAACCGTCACCGGTTCGGTGCCTGTCGGCAAACAGATCCTGCATCTGGCGGCGGACGGCGTGAAGAAGGTTTCGATGGAGCTCGGTGGACACGGGCCTGTCATTGTGTTCGATGACGTCGATGCGGAAGCTGTGGCGGAGACATGCGCCGCAACCAAGTTCCGCAATTGCGGCCAGGTCTGCATTTCGCCGTCGCGGTTTTTCGTGCACGAAAGCAAATATGATGCGTTTGCCACCAGGTTTGCCGAAGTCGCCAAATCCATAACGGTGGGCAACGGCCTGGAAGACGGGACCCAAATGGGTCCGATGGCAAATCTGCGCGGCCTGAAGACGGCCAAGGAAATGGTTGCCGACGCGGTTTCGAAAGGCGCCGTCGTGCTCGCCGGCGGTGGCGTGCCGGCCGACCGCAACCAGGGATACTTTTTTGAGCCGACGGTGCTGGGCGATGTTCCAGATGACGCGATGATCATGACCCACGAACCGTTCGGGCCGGTTGCCCCCCTCACCCGTTTCCGCGACTATGACGAAGTCATGGGCCGCGCAAATGCCCTGCCGTTCGGGCTTGCCGGTTATGTGTTTTCGAACAACCTTGGCACCGCGACCAGAGCCTATGAAGACCTCGAAGTCGGTATGGTCGGTGTCAACGAAATGTTGTTGGCGACGGCCGAAGCACCGTTTGGTGGTATCAAGGAAAGTGGAATGGGACGCGAAGGCGGTGCCCTGGGTATCCATGATTATCTGGAACCCAAATACGTTAAAATGAAAATTCAGGGGTAACAGTCAGTGGGCGACGACAAAAACCAGGGTTTCGCACGCGGTCTTACGAATTATGGCGACCGCGACTTTTCACTGTATCTGCGCCGATCGTTCGCAAGTTCGATGGGATATACAACCAAGAGCCTGTCCAAACCGATCGTCGGCATTGCCTATACCGGTTCCGGGTTCAACAATTGCCACCGCAATTTTCCCGAGCTCCTGGAGGCGGTAAAACGCGGGGTACTCGCTTCGGGCGCTCTGCCGGTAGAATTTCCCACGATTTCACTGGGCGAGGTGTTTCTCAACCCGACCAGCCTGAAGTTCCGCAACCTCATGTCCATGGACACCGAGGAGATGATCAGGGCCCAGCCGATGGATTCGGTGGTTCTCATGGGCGGATGCGACAAGACCGTGCCGGCACAGCTGATGGGTGCGGCCTCGGCCAACCTGCCGGCGGTTCAGATCGTGGCCGGTCCCATGATGACCTCGAAATACCAGGGTGAGCGCCTGGGCGCCTGCACCGATTGCCGCCGTTTCTGGGGCAAATACCGGGCCGGCGACATCGATCAGGCCACCATCAATGACATCGAAGGCCGTCTGGCAACCACTGCGGGGACATGCGCTGTCATGGGTACGGCGTCGACCATGGCCTGTATCGCTGAGGCACTCGGCATGTCCCTGCCCGGAACGGCGGCAATTCCGGCCGTCCACGCCGACCGTCTGCGCGCCGCTGAAGCCACCGGTGAGGCTGCCGTAAGATTGATCGGCAATCCCTTAACGCCCGCTGAAATCATAACCAAGGAGTCCGTTGAAAATGCGCTGCGGGTGTTGCTGGCGCTCGGCGGATCGACCAATGCCATCATCCACTTGACGGCCATTGCCGGACGACGCGGCATCGACATCCCGCTCGACTGGTTTAACGAGCTCTCCGACCAGACCCCGGTACTGGTCAACCTCAAGCCGGTCGGCGCCAACTACATGGAAGATTTTTTCGCAGCCGGCGGGGTAGGCGCCGTGTTGCGGGAACTCAAAGGTTCACTCCATCTGGATTGTCCGACTGTTGCCGGTGAAACGCTCGGGCAAAGACTTGCCCGAGAGGCCGGCCCGGTCGACCGCGCGGTGATAGCCCCGGGCACGGACCCCCTCGAACCTCAGGGTGGGCTGGTGAGCCTTTTCGGCAACCTGGCACCTGGAGGTGCGATTCTGAAACGCTCGGCGGCGGACCCGAGCCTGTTCGAGAAGGAAGCCCGGGCAGTCGTGTTCACGTCACTGGAGGATCTTGCCGAGCGCATTGACGATCCGGATCTGGATGTCACGACAGACGATGCACTGGTCCTCCAGAACGCCGGCCCAAAGAGCCTTTCCGGAATGCCGGAGGCGGGGTATCTGCCGATACCGAGAAAGCTCGCGGCACAAGGCGTCAAGGACATGATCCGGATATCCGACGCCCGCATGTCCGGCACAGCTTTCGGGACGATCATTCTGCATGTGACACCAGAAGCTGCCATTGGCGGTGCGCTGGCACTGGTACGAACAGGTGATCGTATCAAACTGTCGGTGTCGGCCCGAACCATCGACCTGCTTGTGGATGAGACGGAACTCGATGCCCGGCGTGCCGCTTTGCCGCCGCCGCGCGATACCAACAGCCTGCGGGGGTATGACCGGCTTTACGCCGAGGAGGTCCTTCAGGCGGATGAGGGTTGCGATTTTGCCTTTATGAAACCGCGCTGACGGTATCGAGATCTGCCGTTGTGGTCATTCTGACTGCACGTTTTGCAAATTTCCCGCGGCCCCGTTTGGAAACACGGCGCTGAAATCCCGGTTGCCAAGCGCAATGTTGGACAGCGTGTGCTTGTCGAGGACATCCAGAAACGCCTGCAAGGCTTCCTGCATTACGCCCGGCAGCCGACAGCACCGCGTGATGACGCACTGACTGCCCGTCGAAAAACATTCGACCAGGGCGAAGTCGGGCTCTGTTGCACGCACCACATCGCCCAACCGGATTTCTTCGGCTGGTTTGCCGAGCCTGAGACCGCCTGACCGACCACGAACGGCTATCAGAAAGTCCGCGCGCGTCAAGGCATTGACCACCTTCATGAGATGAGCCCGGGAAACCTGATAGGAGTTCGCCATCTCCTCAATCGTCACAAGCCGGTCGTTGGCGGCATGCACATACATGAGAACCCGGAAGGCATAGTCGGAAAACTTCGTCAGTTGCATCTGGCACCTGTGTCAACGGCATTCGAATAGATTCATTCTTGACATATCTTATTTTAACGGCAATATGCAATAACATGAATTTAAAATACCTCTTTTAGGATATTGCCATGTTCCAGAAGATCGAAGATCGCACCGTCAAAGCCGGTGATCCGGACTTGCGCCGCAACCACCAAGACATCCTGCTTGAAACCGTAGAAAATCCTGATGACGGCCTTCTTGCCACTGCCGTCCCGATCATGCTCGTCGCCTATGGCGTGGGGCTCGGAATCGTCGCTTTGTCGCTAGCCGGCAGCGGTGCTGCGCTGTTTGCCATCCTGATCAGTGCCGGCTATGGCGCAGTCTATTTTGGTGTTCCCCTCGCGATGGCCAGAATGCGGTCGGCATACACTCCTCTGCCTCTGGCCGTTGATGCGCGCAGACGGCCGGATCAGGTTTCTGTTTTCACCGGCCTGATCGGCCGCGGCGAGGCGGTGCTTCAGATGGTGATCGTTCCCCTGGCCGTAGCCGCAGCGCTCGCCGGATTTTCGATTATCTGGCTCGCCGTCCAGCCATGATTCGCAGAACACATATCAACGCGCCGGGCGTCGATGCCGGAGTCACCGAGGCCATGATCCACAACCTCGTGCATCGCTTTTATGATCGCGTCCGCCGTGACCCTCTGCTTGGGCCGGTGTTCAATACGACGGTTGAGGATTGGAGCACTCACCTCGACAAACTCTGCGCCTTCTGGTCATCGGTTACCCTTATGACCGGCCGCTACAAGGGTACCCCGATGCAGACGCATGCAGCCCTCCCCGACATCTCGGCGGCCCATTTTACCCGTTGGCTGGAACTCTTTTCCGCCACGGCACACGAGGTTTGCCCTCCTGCCGCCGCCGCTCTTTTTGTCGACCGGGCCGAACGCATCGCACGATCCCTGCAGATGGGGATTGCCATCGAGCGCGGCGAAGGTGTCGTGCGGGGCTCAAGATTGCGCAACCCCATGCAACCATCCAGCAGTTCGACGTCCCTGGAAAGGCAATAAACTGCGGGCTGTTCGTCAGCACCATCTGGCCAATTTGCGACAACCATGACATCATTGCAGTGTAACCTGCCCGGCATCAATCGGGAGGGCACTGCGGGCTGTTGCGGTCACCCTCGCCGCCTGCGCCATAACAACTTGGGAGAACCAGTATGTCAGGTGATTACGTCAATCCGGAAACCATCGCGCTTCACGGCGGAACCTATCGCGCGGACCCTGCGACCAATGCGGTTGCGGTACCGATTTATCAGACCACGTCGTATCAGTTCAACGATACCGAGCATGCCGCCAACCTGTTCTCACTGCAGGAACTGGGCAACATTTATACCCGGATCATGAACCCCACCAATGATGTTCTGGAACAGCGAATGGCCAATCTGGAAGGCGGCGCCGTCGCCCTTTCATTGGCTTCAGGCCAGGCGGCATCGACGTTCGCCATACAAAACCTTGCCCAATCGGGTGACAACATTGTCAGTTCCACCGACCTTTACGGCGGCACCTGGAACCTCTTTGCCAATACGTTGTCCATGATGGGCATCGAAGTCCGTTTTGCCGACCCCACCGATCCTGAAAGCTTTCGCCGTGCGATCGACGACAAGACCCGCGCGTTTTATGCCGAAACCCTGCCAAACCCGAAGCTGAACGTCTTTCCGATCAAGGAAGTGGCCGATATCGGCAGGGAGTACGGCATTCCCCTGATCATGGACAACACAGCCTGCCCGATCCTGTGCCGGCCGCTCGAGCATGGTGCTGCCATCGTGCTTTACTCAACGACCAAATACATCGGCGGCCATGGCACATCGATCGGCGGCCTTCTGGTTGACGGCGGCAATTTCGACTGGACTGCCATACCCGAACGCCAACCGCTCATGAATACGCCCGACCCGAGCTATCATGGCGCAGTCTGGGGAACGCTTGTCCCCGAGGCGCTTGGTGCTCCCATTGCCTACGCCATCCGTGCCCGCGTCGTGCTGTTGCGGGATCTGGGATCGTGCATGAGTCCATTCAACGCCTTCATGTTCATTCAGGGTCTTGAGACGCTGCCCTTGCGCATGCGCCAGCATTGCTCCAACGCCCAGCGGGTCGCCGAGTATCTCAATCGTCATCCTGCGGTGGAAAAAGTCATCTATCCGGGCTTTGCCGAAGGCGAGTTCAAGCGCCGCGCGGAAACCTACCTCTCGGGCGGCATGGGTGCGCTCATGGGCATTGAGATCAAGGGCGGCATGGAAGCCGGCAAGAAGTTCATCAATGCCCTCAAGATGCTTTATCACGTCGCCAATATCGGCGATGCCCGCAGTCTTGCGATTCACCCGGCATCGACCACGCATTCCCAGCTTGCCGGCGACGAGCTTGCCGCAACCGGTGTGACGGAGAGCTATGTCAGGCTGTCGATCGGCATCGAGCATCCCGACGACATCATCGCCGACATCTCCCAGGCACTGGACCAGGCCGGAAGCTGATGGCCGCTGATTGAGAAGATTCTTCGGCGGGGACTTGAGTGCCGAAAGGCAAAGCATGTCTCCGCCGTTTTTCCCACAGTCAGACGATCCTTTAGCGATGATGCTTGATATGCAGTGCCGTGCGTCCATCTGATGGGCATAGGACGTATTACCTGATCAAAGGATCCGTCATGCCGCCGTCTCTGTCGTCATCCGGAACCGTGCGCTGGATCTATTTTTCGCTGGGGTGGGTCTTCTTCGGCCTGGGCGTGCTCGGCGCATTCCTGCCGGTCTTGCCGACCACACCGCTCATGATCCTCGCCTTGTGGGCCTTCTCCAAGAGTTCACCGCGTTTTCACGACTGGCTCTATACGCACAAGATTTTCGGACCGCCGCTTCAGCGCTGGCAGGAACATCGGGTCATACCTGTGATCGCCAAGATTGCCGCAGTCGGCGCCATGACCGCGAGCCTGGCCTATCTGGTGTTTTTCACCGCAACGCCCTGGCTCTATCTGATGCTCACGGCGGTATTGATGGCGGCGGGCGCCACATACATCCTGACTAAGCCAAGCCGGGCACCGGGAGACTGAATCAACGCGGTTATTTCCAGGCAAATTCCGGATGGCTGAAATGAGCGACCCGGGTGGCGGAACCCCGCAAAGCGACCTCGCGGAATTGGTAGAGGATGGCAGCGGTTGGGGCGTACATGAAATGACCGACCGAGGGTAGAAGCAGTGACAGAACCGGATGTTCCCGTCCATCGGCAGGCAGCAGATGAAGAATTTCATCGCCATCAATCTCACTCAGAGGAATCCGGAACACTGCCTCGACCTCGCCGGGATCGGGCACGAGTTCAGCGTCTTTGGGTCCCCATACGACGATTGGAGAGATGCGAAAACCCGACCGTGTCGTCATGTCGTCAAGCGTACCGATGATGTGATGCGGGCCGATCCTGAGGCCCAGTTCTTCATGCAACTCGCGAAGCGCTGCCTGTTCAACCGTCTCCCCTTCATCGAGACGTCCTCCGGGCAGTGCGTACTGATTGCTGTGCCGTCTGAGGCCCGCTGAACGCAAAGTCAAAAGCAGGGTAGCATCCCCGGTTTTCGGGTTTCCAGTCACGACCAGGGCCACGGCAGCCTCACGCAGACTTTCGTCTGCTACATGTGACACGGAAAAAGCGGCAAGGTTCTGGGTGATGCTGTGGCGCAGCGTCTCGCCATATGCATAGGCCATGTGATTAAGTCCCGAAGCTACGGTCAATGATTGCTTCGGTATAACAGGTTGATAGGGGAATCACAGCGCCGTTGTCCCGATCACCGGCAATTGCCTGAAACCATGCAGTCTGGCATCATCATCAAACAAGGTTCTGGACATCTCCACCATGACTTCAACCCTTTTGGCAGCCCTCCTGATCGCCTCTGCGGCCGGGCTCATGCGCGGTTTTGCCGGTGTCGGATCCGGTATGCTCATGGCACCCTTTTTTGTGGTGCTGTTCGGTCCCGTCGAGACGGTCGCGATTATCATTGCAATGGAGATTGTCGTCACGGGTCAGTTGCTGCCGTCTGTCCGCCGCGACATCAACTGGCGCGTCGTCGCTCCAATGGGGCTGGTCGCCGCCGTGTTCATGCCGGTGGGCAGCTGGCTTCTGGTATCGCTCGATGCCGGCTCGATTGCCATTGGCATCGGGATCCTGGTGATGGTGTTCGCCCTTCTCCTGATGTCGGGCTGGCGCTATCAGGGTGACAAACCGCTGTGGGCAACCCTGACCGTTGGCGGCGTTTCCGGCGTCCTCATGGCATTGACCAGCCTGGGCAACCCCCCGGTCATGCTCTACCTGCTCTCAAGCCGGGATAACGCCGCCACCAACCGGGCAAACTTCACGGGCTATTTTGCCGTTACCCTTTGTGCCCTGATCCTGCAGATGACAGTCGCCGGGTTGATTGGATGGAGCGCCTTGAAAACAGCCGGACTGCTTCTGCCGCCGTTCATGCTCTGTGCCTGGATCGGGAGCCGTCTGTTCCGAAAGTCCAACGAGACACTCTACCGGCATATTGCCCTGGGCATTCTGTTCTGTGCAGGCATGTACGGTGTAATCCGTCAGATTGCGGTGTGATGGTGTAGAAACCGAAGATTACTGAAAATTCGACTTGATTGCCTAGGACGAGTAGGCCAGTTCGATTTTTACGTCGTTCTCCCGGCACATTGCCGACAGATTTTCCGTCAGCGGCCGGTCGGTCACAAGGTAGTCGAAATTCGACACATGGCCGATGCGCACAGGCGCCGTTCGTTCGTGTTTCATGTGATCGATCACAAGGATCGAATGCCGGGCGCATTCGATTGTCGCCTGGGCCACCTTGACCTCGCGATAGTCATAGTCGAGCAGGGTTCCGTCCTCGTCGATGGCTGACGCACCGATGACCGCATAGTCGACCTTGAATTGACGGATAAAATCCACCGCAGCCTCGCCCACAACCGCCAGATCGGTCGGACGGACAACACCACCGGCAACAATCACCTCGACCTCCGGTGAACCGCACAGGATATTGACAACATTCATGTTATTGGTAATCACCATCAACCCCAGCCGACCTCGCAGGGCAGTGGCAACCTGTTCTGTCGTGGTGCCGACAGTAATCAGGATCGAGCAATTGTCGGGGATCAGGGAGGCGGCCCTGATACCGATCAGGCGCTTTTCCTCCGCCGCCTGGACCCGGCGCACTTCATAACCGTAGTTAGTGACCGTCGATGGCAGAACAGCACCACCGTGCACCCTTTGCAGCAGCCCTCGGTCGCACAGGTCGTTGAGATCCTTGCGGATGGTTTGCGGTGTCACATCGAATTGACCGGACAGGTCCTCCACACTGACCCGGCCGGTTTGCCGGGCATATTGCAGAATATCCGAATGCCGTGGAGGAATGGGTTCCAAATCAGCGACTCCTCAGCCAGAACTGATCACAAAATACTTCAGAATCAGGCGTATCTCAAGGCGGGTCGGCGCTGAATCATTCGTTTACATTTCGTTTGGGTTCATTTGGCGGTCATTAATCGACGACAGACGTCTCACGTCCGCAGTCGCCCAACCGACCGATTCAATTCGACGCCGGCGCAACCGAGACGAAATTATACGACTTGCCGTTAATGTTCTGTCCGGTAACCGTCGTGTTTGCGCGAACCTGTGTTGGCACCACCTGAAGGGTTTTCTTTTTGGTAACGCGCGACTTCTTCACAGGTGCATTTCCGGACTGATTGAAGTTGAAAGTGGTTGTGCTCCCACGCGTCGCCGTAACCACCGCTACCGCTTTTTTGACAGGTTTCGCGGCTGGCGGCAGTGTGGATGCACCGTTGCTGAAATTGTATTCCGTGCCGTCCACCACCTGTCGAATCGAGGATTTCTGCTTGAGTTTTGTTTTTGGTTTTTGATGAGACGCAATTGCGCCCCCTTCGGCGGCACGAACGCGATCACGCCGCTGCAAGCTCGATTTGGCCGGTCTGACGGCCAGCGAGATCTTGCCGCGTTTCTGCAGCCTTGCTGCCGCTCTGGCTGGAGCCGTTCGGACAGGGAGCGATTCCGCCTTTGCCGTAGATATTGTGTCCGTGCCATTGAGCGCCGCTACAGAAGCGATCCCTGCCGAAGTGGGCCGCAGATGGACGAGCCGATACCCCCGGCGTTTCAGGTGACCCAGAAGCCGTGGAAGAACCCGCGCCGTGGTTCGCTTGATGTCGTGCAGAAGGATGATGCCGCGTTTGCGGTATTTGAGCTGCCCAAGGACACTATTGACGATCGAGACGCCATCCGAGTGCCTCCAGTCATTGCTGTCGATGTCTGTCCCGACGGTCAGAAACCCTTTTTCGGACAGATAGTCTTTCACAGCCGTAGATTCCTTCAGGTAAGGAAACCGGAATAACGGTGCCATTGCCCTGACGTGGCCGGTCTTGGAAAGGATACCGTTAAGCGTCGACACATTCCGAGTGATTTCACTCTTGGAACTGCCAATCGAACGCTGTTTGAGATTGGCATGCGAGTAGGTGTGGAACCCGATGGTATGCCCACGCCGGGCCATATCCGCAACAACGCCTGGAAACGCCCGCGCCATGCGGCCGACCAGAAAGAACGTAGCCTTCGCGCAAAATTCGTCGAGTGTCGATAGAATCCGTCGCGACGTCGCCGGCAGCGGACCGTCGTCGAATGTGAGCACGACTTCTTTCTCTCGGAGCAAAGACTCGCTGTCGAGCACACCCTTGACGTGGCTCGAGGTCGACGGATCCAGGTGGATTATCCGCATCGGCAATGCCTCTTTGCCGCATCCGGCCACCGCCGTTCCCGCGCCAGCCGTCATCATTGCAATCGACAGCACGAGAGCAGACATCGCATTGCGTTTGATTGAAAACCGGGCGACAGCAGTGCTTATCAAGGCATACATGTTTTTTCTCTTCTTAGCCTCAACGCAGACCACTAAGAGAAAGATAACCGTGAATGCAGTCTTTCGCTACCGAATTGATGGAGACAATCGCAACAGGGTAAACCACTGACGTGATTTCGGCAGACACCCAGCGAAAATGCAAAACGGGCGCCCAGCTGTTGCAGCGCCCGTTTCAACTGGCTTGGTTATGCCGGCTACAATCCTACTTGCAGAGGCGGAAGCGACCGGAATTGGTTTTGTAATAGCCTGTATCGGGATTGAACGACCGGTACTTGCTAGAGCAGTACTGATACCACTCGTCGGACCACGCTGCCGGTCTCACTCTGGCGCGATTGATCTTTTTACGACGGTGGTTTGTCCTCTGCGCATTGACGCATCTGCGATAGGAGTACTTGTAGGCCCGATTCCATTCGGCACTGCCGTGCACTGCACCGCCAAGCACGCCAACGCCGCCGCCGATGAGCGCGCCTCTGCCGGCACCTCTGCCACCGTCGATGGCACCGCCGAGAATGGCACCGCCAATGGCGCCGATCAGACCGCCACGCAAGGCATCGTCTCCGCCGCCACCGGTACGCCGGTCGGCATAATCCCGGGCTTCCCGCTCACAATAGCGCGAGGCCTCTGCAACCGTCGTCATGGCACCGACACTTGCCAGCGCGACGAACGCGAAAGTTGCCTTTTTCACTGAATTCCTGAATGTCATCATCGATATTTCCTCACCTGCAACGCCCTCATACCTTCAAATAGGGCTTTCCGACCCGGATTCCAAGGGTCAGGGGTCTCTCAGGCCAATATTGCCTATAAAATCATGGTCATATTTTGGGCACGGTCACATTCAATCGGTTGATCGGGTACAACACCCTGAAAAGGCTATTTTGCCGCCGCCTCCAGGATCACGATCATTTCGGTGTAATTGCGCGCTTTTGCGTGATCGAGAGGCGAGCGGCCGTTGCGATCGGCAATTGAAATCGAGGCCCCCGCATCGACGAGAATACGCACAACTTCCGTATGCCTCGTGCCGCCGTCGCCCAGTATCACCGCCTCGATAAGCGCCGTCCAGCCCAGGTTGTTGACGTGATCCAGCGGCGCCTTGGCCTCGACCAGAGCCCGAACCACATCCACATGGCCCAGATGGGCCGACGCAATCAGGGCAGTGCCGTCATAGATACTGGTGACATTTGCCGGATTGCCGCCCAGGAAAACAGCCAGTCTGACCATATCAGCGTCCCCGGCCACACCGGCAATCGTGATGATATCGTAGCGGTCGTGCTCCAGCGCGTTTGGATCCGAGCCGCCCTTGATGAGCGCGGTTACCGCGTCGTCATGTGACGCAAAGGCCGCCACGTGAAGCGGCGTCCGGCCCGCCCCATCCCTGAGACCGAGGTTAGCCTTCTGTTTTATCAGGCGCTCGATCTCCGCCACGTCACCCGTCCACGCGGCCGCGTGCAGGCCTGTATATTTCGCAATTTCGGATGCACTTGGCGGCACTTGCGCCAACGTCCCGTCCGGATTGACCAATAGACCGAAAACGACAATTCCACTCAGCAGCAAACTGCGCCGAATTGCCTCAAACACAAGACTCATCCTGAACTCCATCACGCTCGCCATTTCTCTCATCATCCGCATAAACGGGGATGGCCGGCGTCGTTGCCGACACGGCCATGAATCATCGTCGAGATATTGGCCCAATAGGCCGCCGCCTCGCACATTGGGCATGGTCGCGAGGACGAATAGAGAAAATGGCCTGCCAGATCGCGCGTCCCCAACCTGGCTGCCGCATCTCGGATCGCCTCCATTTCCGCATGGGCGGTGGGATCGCCGGCTGTCACAACCCGGCTTGGCGCCTGACCGACGATTTTGCGGGCTGGTGACACAACGATCGCCCCATAGGCCTGATCGCCTGAGAAGGCGGCCCGATCGCGCATCTCAAACGCCCGTTTGATAAACCCGCTGGGAGTCGCGTCCGTCATCTGCTCTATCGGCGCGGAAGCTTCCTCGGCTACAGCGGTGAATGGATTCACTGCGAGCAATCCTGCCCCTGCACCAATGAAAAGACGTCGCGTCCACGTTGGATTCCAGCGCCCGTTGTTCATGATTCACAAGCTCCTGACGGATGTTCCAGAAGGTTTTCCGTCACGCTACCACAATCAACCAAAAACCGGAGCGTCCTGTTGTCCGCAGTCATTTGACAGCAGAAGTCCGGTTGCCTTCGACGAACGTCAGGATAATCGAAAACAGCACCAGGGCCAGTGCCGTCAGTTTTTGCCACGTCATGGCATCGCCGAGAAAATAGCCCGCCGACAGAACGCCGACAATCGGGATGAGCAATGTCCCAATCGCGGCAGACGAGGCCGACATGCGTCCTACCAGACTGACCCACGCGGCGTAACACACAATCATTGGAAACACGATATGGTAGATCAGAACCGCGGCGACCGGTGCTGAGACACCGGAGAAAGATAACGGCTGCTCGATGACCAGAGCGACCAGGACCGTCGGCACTGCCGAGACCCCCACCAGCCACGCCGCCCGGGAAATCGGCGGCATCGACCAGTCGCGGGCCTTGAGCGCGACGGTTCCGGCCGCCCAGGAGATCGCAGCACCGAGCATGAATATGCCACCCAGGGGCGCCTCGACGAAGGCCGCAAATCCTTCCGACACGAGAACCACCAGCCCGAGCATGCCGACACCGAGTGACACCATCCGAATCGCCGTCAGCCTTTCACCAAGAAAGAGCACCGAAAACAAGGCCGCCCACAAAGGCATGGTGAAGGCGATAATCGTCGCACGCGCGGTTTCGGTCAGCAACTGGCCCAGGGCCGTCTGCACGTTGAAACCGAAGATCGTCAGAAGGCCGGCGACAACCAGCGGCCAGAACTCTTCGCGTTCCGGAACGAGTTTCTCGCCTCTGGCATAGGCCAGCGCGCCCAGTGCCACGGCACCGACAAAAAAAGCAAATCCCCTGAAGGTCCAGGGCGGGATCTCGCCGAGAATAAACTTGACCGCCGGCCAGTTGAGTCCCCAGAAAACCCCGATGGCCGCGACCAATGCCAGCTCAATCCCGCGGTTTTGTGTCAAACCTGCATCTCGTAAGTGTTCCACATTGTCTTGATGCTGAGCGTGTCGTAAAGCCCGCGCGCGCGGTAGTTGTCGTCCGCCGTCAACCAGCGCACCAGGGCCCAGTTACGCGCTTTTGCTTCTGCGCGCAACTGCTCGAAGAGGGCCTGGGCGACGCCTGAACCGCGCCGGTCCGGATCGACAAAAAGATCGTCGAGGAACCCCACGTCTTCTCCGCGCAGAGGGCTGGGCATCCGGCGGAAATGGGCAAGACCTGCGGGTTTCCCGTCCATCAAAGCGATAATGCCGTTGACCTCGTGATCGGGATCGTTGAGCCACCGCCAGACATTTCCGGCAATCTCGTCGGTCATTTCACGTTTGTAGAATGTGGCATACCCATTGTAGAGCTGACGCCAGCCCTGCTTCAGGTCGTCATGGGGTTTTGTCAGTTCGATCGTCGCCATGGCCTGTCTCCTGTGTTTGCCTGGGTGTATGCTCCATGCCACACGATCACCGGTCGTCATAGGACCAATTGGACATCCGGGACGCAGACCACCGCTGTTCCCTGATCGACAAGCGTTTTTGAATTCAACAGGAACACAGGTGAACCCTGATGAGCAGCATGAAATTGTTTGGCGCCTCTTACAGTGTTTACACCCGCATCGTCAGGCTCGTGCTGCACCGGTTAGACCTTGACCACGAATTTGTCGAAGTCGACATTTTTGCCCAAGACGGTCCACCTGCGTACTACCGGCAAATGCATCCCTTCGGCCGGATCCCGGCCTTGACGCATGACGGCCTGCAGATTTACGAAACCGATGCCATCGTCCAATACCTCACCCATTTGCAACCACAGACCACCCTGCTGCCCGGTGACGCGGCAACGCGCGCCCGCGGCATTCAGATCATGCGGATCCTCGACAATTACGGTTTTCGGACCCTGGTCTGGGGAATTTATGTGGCAGAACGCGAGAATGCCGAGCAAGGCGGTCCGAACGCTGATGCCATCGATGAGGCCCGCAATGTTCTCCGGGTTCTGGAAAGTCTGTTTTCCGGTTCCTATTTTATCGCGCAAGAAATTTGCCTTCCGGATCTTTGGGCCCTGCCGATGTTCACTTACCTGAACATTGCGCCCACCGGCACGCGATTGCTCCAGGAGTTTCCCGTGCTTACGACCTGGCTTGCAACCATGCAGGATTGTCCGTCGGTATCCGCAACCGAATTTCCATCGGACGCAGACTAGAAGCGTCCTGAACACGGTTATGTTAAGTAGCTTGTCCGCAAGCCCGGCGGTGCTTCCGGACATCGAGTGAAACGGAACACAGCTGAACCCGCGATTTAGGGAAAGATCTCGTCTCGTGAAGAACATTGCTCAATTGTTGTATCTCGCCAGTGCCACGTTGACCGGCGTGGCGTTCCAGAGCCCTGCCAAGGCCACCGATTGCGTCGTGTCAGCTTATGCTGCGTTCGTACAGACCAAACGCACCACACCGCGGCACATGGAATGCAGTCAGGAATTCGGGCAGGAACAAGGACAGGTCAGTTTCCTGGCCGATCCGGAAAAAGGCCTCTTTTGCACCGGCAAGACGTCCGAACAGGGCAATCATCCCTCTAACTTCACGGCAAGGTTTTTTGCAACGCCCGGATCGGCCATCAGCTCAGCCCACAATGGCTGGCGTGTTACCGACTACCACATTACCGGAGGCCCGGTTGCGGGACAGCTCCGTCATGACGGGACACTCCTGCCCTCACGTCATCGCGACACCCTGATTTCCTTCAGTTTTTCGATTGCCCAACGCGACGCCGACTTCTCACGCGAACTCCGCACGATCACCTTTTCAAAGCCGGACGGACACTGTTCCAGGGTTCTGCAAGAGGCGCTCGACTGGTCACGATAACCCTCGCGCCCATGGCGCAGGCATCTCCAGAATCAAAAAGGGCCGCATTTCTGCGGCCCTCCATGAGATAGTTTGTCGAGGTGCTTCAGTCGGATGATCCGGACCGAAGATGGGAGGCGGCTAGAACGAAGTTTCCTCCGTTAGACCTGCACAATATCCAAAGTCCTTCGACAGAACCGAAATCTCATGAGACATTGGATCACCTCCTTTCAATAGTTGAACACTTCCCGAGTATTGCCCTGTTCGCGGATTCGGGCAACCCCTTTTGCACCGGCCCTCCGGATTGCAATGTCTCCTTGAATCAGACCGCGTGCTCTGCTCATACTGAGCTGGACGCACAACAAGAAAACGGCTCACCACATCATGACAGATCCCACACCGGCGCCCGCCCGCGGCTTCCCAACTTCGGAATACGAGAATCGCCTGACGCGCGCTCAAGGCATAATGGTCGATGAACAGATCGACGCGCTGGTGGTCTCGTCACCACACAACGTGCGCTATTTCTCCGGTTTCGCGTCCCAGTTCTGGGAAAGCCCGACCAGACCGTGGTTCGTCATCCTGCCGCGTGACGGAGCCCCGGTTGCCGTCGTGCCTGAAATAGGAGCCCCGGGGTTCGCCGGAACCTGGATCGATGACATCCGCACCTGGCCTGCGCCGCAACCCGACGACGATGGTGTGTCCCTGGTCACGGCGGCCCTTGAAGGCTTGCCCCGCCGTTTCGGGCGGGTCGGTTGGGAGATGGGGCGCGAGTCGGTCATCCGCATGCCGATTGCCGATTTTGACCGCATCAGAAACGGCATATCGGGTCTGGAGTTTGTCGACGGTTCGCCTGCCATCTGGGCCTTGCGCATGGTCAAGTCGGCAGCCGAAATCGACAAGGTCCGCTACATCTGCGGCGTTGCCAGCGACGGTTATCAGGCTCTGCCGGAACGCCTCGCCCTCGGACAGTCCGAACATGACATCAGCCGTGAATTCCGCCTGGAACTCACCGAGCGCGGTGTCGATGCCATTCCGTTCATGGCGGTGTGCTCCGGCCACGCCGGTTACGACCAGATCATCGTCGGCCCGACCGACCGGGTTCTGGGAGACGGCGACGTGCTGTTCATCGACCTGGGAGCGCTCTACGACGGATACTCCTGCGACTTCGATCGCAATTTTGCCTTCGGGCATGCCGGCGACGATCTGAAAAGGGTACACGAAGCGGTCTGGCAGGCAACCGAAGCCGGCATCGCGGCGGCCCGGCCCGGCATCACGTCGGAGGACCTTTTCAAAACCATGGCCCGAGTTCTTGAGGATGCCGGATCGACCGATCTCAATGTCGGCCGGCTGGGCCATGGCCTCGGCATGCAGCTGACCGAACCGCCGTCAAACCGGCTTGGCGACCGGACTCCACTCGTCCCCGGCATGGTCATGACTATCGAACCCGGCATGGCCTTCGGTGACGGCAAGATGCTTGTCCACGAGGAAAACGTGGTGATCACGGAAGATGGCTGCGAATTGCTGACCCGCCGCGCCTCGCGGGAAATGCCGGTTATCGGATAAGGGCAATTGGCGCTTGTGGGTTTCAGAGCCGTTTGATGCCACCCATTTCGCTAGCCGGTACAATTTGGACATGAGAAATCCGATCCCCGGCCGGAGCGCCGGGGCCTAATCACGGTTGCTTCAGGTAACTGTTTTGGCGAGTAGATCCCGGCGCAAGGCCGGGAAACGGATCTTCCTAAAACCGCAATTTGTCGTGAAGAATTGACCTTGTTGAAAGACCAGTCAGAGCTGACGAAGCGCTTACGAGGTTACTCAACACGATTGCACCCCGGATCAAAATTCCTTCAACAACCGTGTGGTTTCCGGATCGAGAAATCCGGCAATCGTCGCTTCGGTTTCGAGCCCAAGCGCACGGTTGATGTCGGTCACCGCACACTGGTTCAACACACGCTTCATCGCCCGAACCGACAGCGGCGGCAACTGGGCAAGCCTGGTGGCAACCGAACGGGCTTCATTCATCAGATCTCCATCGTCTGCCACCCGCCAGGCGACGCCGATCTCCTTGAGCGCGTGCGCATCGTAACGGTCCCCCAGGATCAGCATTTCCCGTGCCTTGTTCAGCCCGACCAGAGCCGGCAGCATGGACGTAACCGCACCGGTCACGAACAGGTTGAGAGAGACTTCGGGGAAAAAACCCTTTGCACTCTCCGCCCAGATCGGAAAATCGCAGTTTATGGCCCACTCGAAGCCGCCACCCACAGCCCAGCCGTTTATGGCGCCCACTACAGGCTTGGCGCCGTGGACAATGGCATGGGTTGCGCGCTGGATGGCGTCTACCAGGGCACGGGCCTGGCCTTCGCTTTCGGGATGCACATGCTCACGACGGTCGTCGCCGGCACAAAACGCCCGGCCCTCGCCGGTGAAGATGATAGCCCTTGTCGCCGCGTCCGCATTGGCATCGTCGAAGGCGCGGGCCACTTCGGTGATCAGCGTCAGGTTCATGGCATTGAGGCTGTCGGGGCGGTTCAGCGAAATCGTTCTCACGCCGCTTTCGCCTACCGTACTCAAAACGGTCTCATACTGAAAAGAGCTCATTCGTATGTCCTCACGACGCGTTTGGTTTTGCCTTCCGTCAACGCAAAGCTGCCGGCGGGCAGAATGGATACCTTGGCACGCGCCCCCAGTTTCTGCTTGATCGCCGTCTCGACGCCTTGACCGAGTCCTTCCGTGGACGACACGCCCCTGGCCAGTTCCACTTGCACCGGCAGATGATCGTACGGCGGCTTGCGCTCCAGAACAACGCGGTAGTCGCCTGACAATTCCGGAAACCCGGCAATCACAGCTGCGACCATGGTCGGGAAAATGTTGAGGCCCCGGACAACGACCATGTCGTCACTGCGTCCCACCACCCTGAACCGCATGCCTGTGCGGCCGCAGACACAAGGTTCAGTATCGTCGACGGCGATAATGTCGCCGGTTCGAAAACGCACCAACGGCTGGCAGTCACGCACCAGATGAGTGAGCACAAGCTCACCCTCCTGGCCGGTTTCGATGGCCAGCGGCGACCCGGACTCCGGTTCAATCAACTCGGGGAACAGGACGTCGCCGGCCAGAAAATGCAGCCGTGTGTCATGGACACATTGAGCGGCGAAATTGGAAAACACGTCCGACACCCCGTAATTGGCATTGCGCGGCTCCAGTCCCCAGGTCTGCCTGATCCGGTCCCGAAGTGCCGGATCGTCCAAGCCGGCTTCACCGCCAAACAGCCCCAATTTCAAACCGAGATCCCGCGGTGACTTGCCCTCGAACTTCTCGGCCAGCACACGCTCCAGCACCGCCGGATAGGACGGCGTGCACGAGATCGCGTCAATCCCGGTCTCCAGGATCGTCGCGATCAGGAGTTCGGTGCCGCCGACGCCGAACGGCACGACTGTGGCACCGGTTTTCTCCAGGGTCAGGTGGTCGGTCACCCCACCCATCCACATCTGATAATTGAGGCAGTGCACCACGGTGTGGTCCGCCGAAAGGCCGGCAGCGCGCTGGCTGCGCCCGCCAACGGTTTCCGTAACATCGCAATCGCGGGCGGACATCGCCAGATTCATGGCCTGGCCGGTAGTGCCGGATGTCCGGTGCAGGCGCGATACCGTGGTCCGCGGCGATGCCAGATAGTCGCCGAACGGCGGTTGGCCGGCCTGTGAAAGCCGCAACTGGGCTTTCGACGAAAGCGGTAGAGCCGGCAGGTCGCGAAGATCGGATGGCGGTTCGAGGCCGGTCCAAAGGGTTTGGTAGAAAGCCGAGTTCCCGGCAACATACCGGCGCTGGCGCTGCCAGGCTTCCTGCTGTCTGGACTGCAGTTCGCTCTGCTTGAGCGTTTCAGCGTTATCGCACAGCTGCGTCATTTCAGTCTCCGCGGCTGTCTCAGGCTGCCTGCTCCAGCACCCGTAACAGCGGTGTCAGTTCAGTTTCATACCGGCGCCAGCGGCCGACCGACGACGTGTAGATCGGCTGGCGAACCTGCCATTGGCTTGCAGTGCGCACACCGCGGTGATTCTCGCTGAACCGAAGGCAGGCATCGTCCCACTCCAGTCCAAGATGATCGATGACAGCACGGCTCATGCCTTCCTGGTCGCCAATCATGTCCTCGTAGGGCACATGGAGGACACGTCCGGGCAGCACCTCGTCCCAGTGTGTCATCAGGCGTCTATAGTTGTTGTAGAAGTGCCCGAGATCCTCCAGATCGGTGGTGAAGTCCAGCATCCCCGCCTCGCCGAAATACTGGAAGTAACACGACAGGCAGGTGTCGAGCGGGTCACGCTGACAGTGAATGATCGAGGCATCCGGGAACAGGATCGATATCAGCCCGACGTGAAAGAAATTAAACGGGTTCTTGTCCGTCATGCGTGTGAAGTCCGGCAGGCGGCCCCGCATATGTGAGAGATACTGACGGCCGATGGACGAGAGTCCTTCCGGCGCCATGCGTTTTAAGTCCGTTGGATAACGCAGTTGGCCGTCGGTCACCTGCAACAGAGCGTTGACGAGCGTACTCATCATCTGCTCCTCCCCGCCTGCCCCGACTTGACTGTGGCTTGAAACAATCTGTTCGACAAGTGTCGTTCCCGACCGCGGCATCCCCACAATGAAGACCGGCGCGCGTGCCCCGGTCGATGCGGCATTCAGGGTTTCAAAAACATCTGCGGTGAACGCGCCGATGGAGGCATCAACAAATGACGACAGCTCGCCGCGGTCGAACCGTGCGATTTCCTTGAGCGCACCGTTGGCGCGGCCATAGAGTTCAAAGGCTTCCGAATAGCGCTTCTGCTTTTGCACCATCCGGGCGGCGGCGAACAGGGCGCTGGCGCGTTTCTCAGGTGCGAGATCGGCGATGGTGGCAAGTTCTCTGAGTTGCGCGACGGCGGTCTCGAGTTCGTCAGGCGCCTCGATCAGCGACGACAGGTGGAAGTGTCCCTCGATCAGTCCTGGATCAAGTTCCACCGCCCGGTTGAGGCTATCGCGGGCGCCAGAAAAGTCGCCAAGCGTCTGCTGTTGCTTGCCTTTCTTGAGATGCGCGTCGGCACTCTCGGGATGGTGCTCGACGGCTGCGGTGAAGGCGGCCAGGGCTTCCTCGTGCCGTTCCAGATGCTGCAATGTCAGACCGATGAAGAGCAGCGTACCGAGATGCGCTGGCGTCAGGGCGATCGCATTCTTCAGGGCAATCAGGGCGGCTTCGTAATGCTTGAGCGTAAACAGACACCGTCCCAAGCGCAGCCAGCTCTCGAAATGGCGCGGCGCCAGGGTGACCGCCTGCTTGAAGTGCTCCAGCGCCTCGTCGCGCCGGTCCTGCTGCTCGAGGATCAGTGCCATCGCTGAATGGGCCTGCGACACCTGCGGATGGTTCCTGACAGTTTCCCGGCACAGGCTTTCAGCCTCGGTGAGCCGGCCCTGTTGCCTCAGGCTTTCCGCTGCCTGCAGGAGGGCATCGACGCGCTGCAAAGGCGCACCGGCATTGCCTCCGGCGTTCTTCTTTGCGTCGCGTTTCTGGCGTCGGCGGGCGGCCCGGTTGGTCGCAGGAGCCTGGTTTGCAAGCGGACGGAGCTGCATGTGGGTCCCGTAAATGATTGTCGTCTGGAATCCGACTGTGCAGCCGATTGTTTTAAGATGTCGTTAACCATGTTTGCCGCACCTGGCAGGCGGCGCAACTGCGGAACACCCGAACTCAGGTGCAGCGCTTGGTCCGGCGGCCGGTGGCGACAACGCGGACCCGGGTCCATCCCGAACGCACGAAGTCGAGCCTGCGGGCCGCAGCCTTCGTCACGTCGATGATCCGCCCACGCACAAAAGGACCGCGGTCGTTGACACAGACGATGACCGAGCGGCCGTTGCGCAGGTTGGTCACCCGCACATGCGTACCGAAACGCAAGGTCCGATGGGCAGCCGTCATGGTGTGGGGGCTCGCCCGTTCGCCACTGGCGGTCTTTGTCGTCATGGCATACCAGGACGCCTTGCCTTCCTGGGCAGCGCTTGCGGGAACTGCAAGCAGAATCGAACCGAAAACGGCCAGGCTGGCAGCAACAGCGAGTCTTGAGCGCATTGGTCTTGACGACATGGGAGTTTTTTCCTTCGAGCCCTGGATCAGGGCGCATAAGCAGCCGAATTGTGTCAGGATTGTGGCGCAAACTGCAATCACAGACCTGCCAATAATGTCCATTGTTGCCTGGACTACCGCAATCCGCTGAACGCTTTACCGCCCCTTCCACTCCGGCTTTCGGTTTTCCGCGAACGCCGTAGCCCCCTCCTTGAGGTCCTCGCTGCGGTAGACTGTTTGAACTGTGTCCATTCCTAAGATGAAATCGAAGGCATCCATTTCCGGCACCGTTTCCGTGCGCCGCAGCACGTCCTTGATCGCGGCATAGATCAGCGGCGGGCCTTCAGACAGGGTCTTGGCGATCTCGCGGGCGCGGGTCATGAGCTGGTCGGCGGGCAGGATCTCGTTGACCAGGCCCCAGTGTTTGGCTTCGTCCACATCCATCCAGCGGCCGGTCATGAGGAATTCCGCCGTGACATGGTAGGGGATCCGTCGGCGCAGCTTGATGGTCGCCGCATCGGCGATAACGCCGACATTGATTTCAGGTAACGCGAACTTGGCGTTTTCCGCCGCCAGGATGATGTCGGTCGAGATCATGATCTCGAAGCCGCCGCCACAGGCGATGCCGTTGATCGCCCCGATCACCGGCTTGTTGAGGTTCTTCAATTCCTGCAGGCCGCCAAACCCGCCGACCCCGAAATCGCCATCCGGCTCCTCGCCGTCGCTGACTGCTTTCAAATCCCATCCGGGACAGAAAAACTTTTCACCGGCGGCCGTCAGGATCGCCACCCGCAATTCGGGATCATCGCGAAAATCCGCAAAGACATCGCCCATGATCTTGCTGGTGGCGGCATCGATAGCGTTGGCCTTGGGCCGGTCGATCAGGACTTCGAGAATGGCACCGTCGCGGGTGACCTTGATCGGATCAGACATGCAAAAACCTCTTGTGTTGTCTCTTTTGTCTTCAGTTGGTGAAGTGTCACAGGCACTTGAATTCGGCAACACCGAACGGTTCGAATCTGGCGCGGGCGTGATCGCCCCGGGCCAGATCGTACTGCTTGGTGAAGGAACCGGACATGATGTAATCGCCGGCCTTCAGGTCCCGGCCGTAACGCCCCAGCACATCGGCCAGCCAGACCAGCGAATGAACCGGATCGCCCAGCACGGCAGATCCGGATGCGGTTTCGCGGGCTTCTCCGTTGACTTCGATCTGGACGGTTGCAGCGGTCAAATCATGGTGTGGTTCGAATGGCACGAAGTCTCCCGTGACGAAGTAACGTTGCTGGGCATTGCCGGCCATCGATAGGGCAAAATCGAGCCCGATGACACAGCGCTTTTCGATGATTTCCATGGCCGGGGCGACGGCCTCAATCGCGGCACGGGCCTGGCCGTAGGACACCTGGCCGCCATCAAGGTCGGCGCCCAGGCGAAAACACAGTTCGTTCTCGAACCCCGGTGATACCAGCGTATCAAACGCCACACCGGCCGGCGAGGCAAGCCTGCCGGAGTCGAGCAGTTGTCCGAAACAGGGCTCGTGGACCCCTTGTTGTTCCTGCATCGCCTTGGCCGTAAGGCCGACCTTCCAGCCCGCCCGGCGCTCACCCTCGGCTTCGTGCAGGCCCATGAGATCGAACTGAATCTGGTAGGCGGCAGGCAGATCGAGAACACCGTTCAGGGATTCCGGGTAAAGTCCGCCGGTGTGATAGGCTTCGTGAAGCGTTTTGGCGATTTGTGCGCTCTGCATGGCATGTTCCCGGTTGTGACAACATTCGGGCGCTACCATATCCAGACGAAGAGAGCTTTGTCATGCCCTTCGTGCCCGGCCAAGCCGGAAAAGTGCGGTCACCGAACCGGCGTCACGCTATCGGAACCGGCTTGTGACGCAGTCCCGAGACGGCATTATAAGCGAGGGCAGAAAGCAGCACCACGCCGCCGATCAGTGTACCGGTCCCGGCGGTTTCCCCCAGGAACAGCCAAACCCAGAAAGGACCGAGGACGACTTCAGTCATCGCCAGCAGCGCCAGTTCCGCTGCCGGCACATGTCTCGAACCGATCGTGTAGAGACTGAGTCCCAGGCCCAGTTGAACAACGCCCAGGCACACGGAGAGGCCCACGTCGCGCAGCGGAATGGCAAGTCCCTCGCCCGAAGAAACGCACAACAGCCCCATGACGATTGTAGTGAAGACACCGCCCAGAAAGACCGCGGGGAACATGTCGTCGCTACGTTTCCAGCGCAGCGCAAGTGTAAAGAAAGCAAACCCGACGGCCGATATTGTTGCCCACAGGTTGCCCAGCAGATGGCCGAGCGTAATTCCCTCCGCGACCATGATTGCGATCCCCACGGCGGCAACGGCCATCGCGATCCATGTGGCGGTCCTCACGGCTTCGCCAAGCAGAACTCGGGCCAGCAGGGCGGCAAAAAACGGCGCCGTCGCAAACAGAAACATGGCGTTGGCGACAGTGGTTTCCTTGATCGCGACGATGCTGCCGCAAAACGCGAAAACCAGCGCCAATCCGCCGGCAACCGCCGATACGCCCATCTTGCGGAACACATGCCTCAACCCGACAATGCTGCCGGCCCTCACCCCCATGACAATCAGCACAAATGCCGACAGGGTCAGGGACCGGTAGAACAGGATCTGCCAGGCCGACGCCGACTCGGTCAGGCGCACCACGATCCCCATGATCGACCAGCAGGTGCCGGCCAGGATCACCAGCAGGACGCCGCGCCGATAGGCACCATCAATGTTGGCCGCTGCGGCAAGCGCAGACATCGTGTCACTCCCAGACCGGTTGAATAGGTTGAACTCAGGGGCGTGTTGCCGGAAATGGAAACACCCCCCAATTTCCCTTATCCCTAATTGACATGTCCGTCACGAGGAATCGCGCGTGGCCTCAATCCAATTCACTTTCCAGGTAAAGACTGAATGCAGACTTGTTCGCTCTCCGCTCCAACGAAAAAGGCCCGCATTAGGCAAGGTTCTGAACCACGCTGTCGCGTGTCCGGGAAACAATATTTCCCGTTTCCCGTGCGCGATGCAGTACGTCAGTGCTGCGTCGCAGACACGGGATCGCTCCAACCTCAAGACCTGCTGTTTGTAAGACCCCGGCACGCTATAGTTTGTTCGGGGAATGGAGATCATGTCGCAATCCGTTCAACCACGACCTGCGTTTCCCGGACAAACAAAGTGGAGACCGGGAGCCAAACAATCGACATTCACCGGGCTGCTAACACCGTTGCCTCAGATCACATCGAGGTGAACCGCTCCAAGGCCGGAAAACTCAACCGTGACGCGGCCTGTGCGATCAATCCAGAACATGTCCGTGGCGGTGCCCGTATTGTGAATTTGGCCCGCCTTCAGGCCGTCGCCGTCCCGGGAGCGTGCGTTGGCAAGCCAGACGAAGGCGTCCATCGGATCACCCAGCACGTTGGCGCCATAACCTTCTCGCACGACGTTGCCGTCGACCGTCAGGGTCACGGCACAATTGACAAGGTCGATGGTCTGCCACGCCTCAACACCGTCGCCGTAAACCAGGGCACCGTCGGTTCCATTGTCGGCAATCACGGAGAAGACATTCTGTTCGGGCCAGTTCTCAAGGTGGCCGGCCACGACTTCGATGGTCGGATGGACGCTGGCGACGGCTGCCTCGATCTCGGCCCGTTTGTAGGGTGCCTCGCGGCCTGGAAGGTCGCGGGACAAGCGGAACCCGAATTCACACTCCAGGACGATCGGCGGAAAAGCCTCGGCCTCCAGCCGTGCCGGCGACGGCAGGATGTATTGCGAGAACAGCCTTGCATAGTAAGGTTCGTCGAGTTTGAGGATCTCCTGGATCCGGGTGTTCGTGCAGGCGCAAAACCACCCGCCGACTTCCCAGCCCAGCATTTCCACGAACCGGCCCTGAACCGCGTAGGCTTCTTCCAGTGTCCGCGGCCGGCAGTCTTCCGGCAAACCCGCCATGACTTTGTTTTCAAGCCTTGCCGCTGTCAGGCACCGGGCGGCCTCTTCAATCTGGTTTTCTGTCAGCACGACGAGCCTCAATCAATGGTTGCGAGTCCTACCCTAGGTCCGCTCTTGCATTGCTGCAATCGAACTTTGGCTCAGTCTTGCCGATCAAAGGACTCGAAATCTTTGTGCAAGACCGCTACGAAGTGACAATTATCGCACCACCCGCCACAACCCCAACCGGATACCTTCATGACACCGACGCCCGCCGCAAACCCGCTTCTTCGCGACACCGCAACCCCGCCGATACCCGAGGCCCGTGGCTGGCTTTCCGGCTACAAGGGAGATTTCGGTGATGTCGTCGATTTGTCCCAGGCGGTGCCGGGATATCCACCCCATCCCGAATTGCTCAACCAGCTTTCGGTTGCCGCCGGAACCGTCGCCGCTGCGGACTATGGCGACATCCAGGGTGATCTCGATCTTCGCGAGGCGCTGGTCGAGGACGTGAACGCGCTCTATCGATCCTGCATAAATCCGGAAAACATTGCAATCACGGCCGGATGCAATCAGGCTTTTTTCGTCGCCATGACCGCACTGGCCCAGGCCGGCGACCGGGTCATCCTCGCCCAGCCATGGTACTTCAACCACGAGATGACCCTGCAGATGCTCGGCATCGGCATCGCCCCTCTGGAATGCCGGGCCGAAAACGGATTCATCCCCGATCCCGACCAAGCCGAAAAACTCATTGATGGTTCCGTGCGGGCAATCGTGCTGATCTCGCCCAACAATCCCACCGGAGCGATCTATCCGCCGGAGACCCTGGCGGCGTTTGCGCGAGTATGCAGGCGCAAGGGCATCTGGCTCATCGTCGACGAGACCTATCGCGATTTCCTGCCCGAGGCCGGGGTCGCACCGCACACGTTACTGGCAGACGAAGAGCTGGCCGGCAACGTCATCCATCTCTACAGTTTTTCCAAGACCTATTGCGTGCCCGGCCACCGTGTCGGCGCCATGATCATGCCGACGGCACTGGCAAGCGAGGTTGCCAAGGTTCTTGATTGCCTGCAGATCTGCGCGCCCCGCGCCGCCCAGACCGCCCTTGCCTGGGCCATTCCCGGCGTTGTCCAGTGGCGCGAGGAGAACCGACGCACAATTCTGCAGCGTGCCGATGCCTTCCGTGCCGTCATCAATGCCTCCGACGGCTGGTCGGTATCGTCCATCGGCGCCTATTTCGCTTACCTGCAGCACCCATTCGATGAGGCCTCGTCGCTTGAAATCTCAAAGCGTCTGGCTGGCGAAAAAGGCATCCTGACACTGCCCGGATCGTTTTTCGGAGCCGGTCAGGAGTCCCACCTGCGCATAGCATTTGCCAATGCGACCCGGCAGGTCATTGCAGGACTCGCGGGCCGTTTCGCGCTCTGAATTCCGGTTGTCAGGCATCGACAGTCCGTTTGGCGCCCTGTACTTCCGAATGCAATTTGAGGACCGCCGCGGTCAGGTCGTGTTGGCGGTCATCGTTCTTGAACCGCAGATTTTCAAAATCGAATTCATTGTGGAAATCGCCCACGCTGAACGTGCCAACAACCTGCCCACCCCACCACGGCATCAGGGTTTCGACATTGGCCAGATTAGTCCGGCCACCGCCGCCACCAGGCGAGGCGCTCATCAACAAGACCGGCTTGTCCTGAAAGATCTTGCCGCCCATGCGCGACAGCCAGTCGATCAGGTTCTTGAAAATCGCCGGCATCGAGCCGTTGTGTTCGGGACTGGAAATCAGAAACCCGTCGTGTTCTGAAAACAATGCCTTCAGCTTGTGAGCGTCATCCGGAAAGCCATCTGCCTCTTCGATATCGATGCTGTAGACCGGAAGCGGAAAGTCGCGGATATCGATTACCGTCACCTCTGCCGTTGCCGCTTGCGTTGCAGCCATCCTGACAAGCTGCTGGTTGATCGAGTTGGAACTGCTGCTGCCTGAAAAGGCGAGGATCTTCTTCATCGGTCGGTCTCCTGTTCGTGCCTGTTCTGATCGGCGTCAAAACCGGCATCTCTCTAATCGTGATTTGCAAATAGGTTGTTTCCGTTCAATTTATAATAGTATGTTATGAAACTCACTGTTTCCATTTGAATCACAATTAAATGCTGAACGGTATAGATATCTTCGTTGCTGTGGTCGACGCAGGCAGCTTTTCCAAAGCAGCCGACCGCCTCAACAAGTCCAAATCCCATGTCAGCAAGGCCGTCGCCCGGCTTGAGAACAGGCTCGGCGCACGGCTTCTGAACCGGACGACCCGGTCGATCAGCCTGACCGATGCCGGCCGTTCCTATTTCGATCAGTGCAGCCAGATCGTCGCCGACGCGGAACAGGCCGCCCGCAGCGTCACCGATACACACGCGGCACCGCGCGGGCTCCTGAAGGTGAGCATCCCGGTCAGCTTTGGCCATAGCGACGTGGCGCCGGTTCTGCCGGAGTTCCTGCGTGCAAACCCTGACGTGACGCTGGATATCGAACTGAACGACCGCCGTGTCGACGTAATTGCAGAAGGCTACGACGTCGTTCTTCGGATAGGAGAACTGAAGGATTCAAATTTGGTCGCCCGCCAGATCAGCACCGTGCGCGGCTTCACGGTGGCTTCCCCGGAATACTGGAACCGGCATGGCAGGCCCAAACATCCCTTGGAACTGGCAGGCCACGCCTGCATCACCTATGCCCTGATCCACGCCCCGGCCCGTTGGGAGTACCAGGACGCCTCTGGCAAATCGATCGGCGTGGACGTGACCTCAAGGATCCAATGCAACAGCGCTGAACTGGAGCGCGTTCTGGCCGTGGCTGGTCTCGGCGTCGGGCGGATACCGGATTTCGCCTGCGCCAAAGAGATCGAAGCCGGCCTGCTCGAACCTGTCCTGAGTGAGTTTGCCCGCCCGCCCTTCGGCATGTACGCGGTCTACCCGCACCGCCGCCACCTGTCGCCGAAGGTCAGGTCATTTGTCGATTTTCTGGTCGAGAAGTTCGGAACAGGCAGAAACAGGACAAACATGTCCGAACAGTCTTGAAAAAATGGAACCGCCGATGGCAGGATCGCGAATCCGGTCTTGCTTCTGTCGCACGGCGGTCGTGTCGTGCGATAGAGATCACGCAGGGCCGCTGTCCTTGCGTCGGTGGCGTGAATTCCAAGTGCATTTCGATCGACCAAACCTTCGCGAAGTTCCCAACCGCACGGCACATGGAGAATGGTAGCCGCAGCCTGATATCCACATGACATCAATTGGCAGGTGAAATAGGCTGAGCCTGTCTGACAGTGTCTCAGGACAACGGAAGGGGAACAACACATGGATTGGCGCAGGGCCTATTCTTCGAGTTTCAGCAGTTACTCCTCGGAACAGAGCTACAGCCCGCCGCTGACAAGTTACAGCGGCATGCCCGGCAGCAACGAGATGCGCGGCGCCGATATAATCGCCGAATATCTCGTCAAGGAAAAGGTGCCCTACATTCTGGGGTATGCCGGTCATGGCGCGATTGGCCTGCTCGACGGGATCTACAAGCAGACTGACAAGATCAGGCACATCTCACCCCGGATCGAGCAAGGTGCGGGGTTCATGGCCGACGTCTATTTCCGGCTCACGGGGCAACCGCTTGCCGTCTATGCCTCCACCGGTCCAGGCCCCATGAACATGATGATTTCCGTGGCCAATGCCTTTTATGACAACTCGGCTTTTTTTGTCATCACGGGCCAGGTGCCTACCACCCAGGTCAACAGCGGCGCGCTCCAGGATGACTACCGCTACAACGGCGACATGTCCGCGATCTTTCAACCGGTCGTGAAAAAGTCGTTTCGCATTCGCAAGGTCGAGGAGTTGTGCCGCGCCTTGCCGGAGGCGTTTCAGTTGATGCGGACCGGACGCCCCGGCCCGGTTCATTTCGATATGCCCTATGATCTCTACATCGAGTCGGCACCGGTGAGCACACCCGATCCCCTACAGAACACTCCAGCCTATGAACACAGAAGCAGCATTTCCGATTACTCGATTGAACGCGCCCTGCAACTGCTGTGTTCATCGGAACGGCCCCTGATCCTGGCCGGCGGCGGCATCCGGGTAGCGGATGCGTACGAAGAGCTTCGGGTGCTTGCCGAACAACTCGAGATTCCGGTGTACACCTCGTTCATGGGCAAGGGATCACTGCCCTATGACCACAAGCTCCATTTGGGCATTGCCGGTGTCTGGGGCGACTATCCCGCTACCGAAGCATGCCGGAATGCGGACGTCATTCTTGCCATCGGTGCCCGGTTCAACGATCTGCATACCGGTTCGTGGATTCCCGGCTACGTCTACAACATACCGCCGACGAAGCTGATCCAGGTCGATATCGACGCCAACGAAATCGGCCGTAATTATCCCGTCGAGATCGGCATCACCGGCGATGCCAAGCAGTTTCTGGGCCAGGCAATCAAGATTGCAAAAGGCAAGGCACTGCGACTGAAAACCGGGGACAACTGGCGGCGTGAAATTCAGGGTTGGCAGTCAGAGTGGCGCAATTTCTGCGAGCCGTTTGAACGCAGCGCGGAGGTTCCGATCGAGCCGCGCCGCATGCTCGCGGACATGAACCGCCTGTCACCGCCCGGAACGGTCATGGTCGACGATATCGGCAATTGCCAGGTCTGGTCCGAACAGTACTGGCAAACCAAAATTCCGGGCACCCACATGACGTCCGGCGGTTTCGCGGCGATGGGCTTTGGCGTCTGCGGCGTATTGGGCGCCCGGTTGGCGCGACCTGATTCACCCTGCGTCACACTATGCGGCGACGGTGGTTTCATGATGTGGCCCCATGCAGTGGCCACGGCGGTGGAGTACAATTTGCCAGCCGTGTGGGTGGTGCAGAACAACTATGCGATCGGAACCATCAGGGATCTTCAGAGGGTCTATCTCGACGGCCGTGAACTGGGCACCAGTTTTGTCAATGAACAAACCGGGCAATTGTGGAACCCGGATTTTGCCGCTATGGCACAAGCGATGGGCGGCAGGGGCATCCGGATCGAACATCCCGACCAGTTCGCGGACGCCTATGCGGAAGCGCTGCATTCAAACATCCCTACCGTACTGGACGTCGTCATCAACAGAGACACCGGTGTTCCGGTCACCGGCACCTGGCAGATGCCGCCAATCCCGGAAGTGCAGCCGACGTTCGGTCAGCGCAAGGTTCGTTAGCTGAACGCGCGCCGAGAGTTTAATAGGACCAGGAGGCATACTCCGGGTTACGGTCTTTCATGTCCCGGTAAAGCCAGACCATGCGATCCAGAAACCACAGTTTCCCCAGAATGATCAGTACCAACCCCAGCAACGTTTCCACCGGCGCGAACATCACAAGACCGTAGACCAGGGGCACCAGACCAAGACCGGAGACCGCGCTCAGGATATGTGCCATCGTTATGTGATGCTCCGGGATCGACAGCGTTTTCCGGTTCAGCCAGACCCGCTCGCCAAAAGTAGCTTCCGACGCCCAGTGCTTTGTCGTTGCAGGCTTTGGAAATGCCCGGGGGTTGAGTACGGTCCATACGACCAGCAGGCCCACTGGCACAAGACACCACCAACCGACCCACGCCCGGCACCAGATGGCGGGCACAAGCAGCGGCAGGATCCAGAACCGGGTCCACACGCTCCATGGATTGGCATGACGCTTCCAGGTCGCATCGTCCATCGCCATGAGCCTTGCCAGCCAGCTGCCATAGTTCATGCTCACGCGTTTTGCTCCCTCGCCAGACTGCGATCACGAACAGGGGGATTCAATTCAGATCTATCGTGTACTTGACCACCCGGTTGTTGCCGGAGTCGGAAATCCACACCGTGTCGCCGCGTGTCTCGACACCCTCGGGCGTCGTGAATTTGCCGGGCCCCCGTTCGGCACGACCTGAACCCAGAACCATGATGAGATGTCCGTCCTCGCCTATGATTTTGACCGTATGACTGTTCTTGTCTGCTGCAATGATCGTCCCGTTGGCCAGGATATCCTGATACCGGACACCGTTGAAATTGTAAGGCGGGCCCTTCAGCTCTCGCACGATCTCAAGATCAGGTGTCAGCAGAAGCATGCGGTTGTTTCCGGCATCAGACAGCCAAATGTCGCCTTGGGCGGTGCGCTCAAGATCGTGGGGAGACGACAGACCCTTGAGTTCTGCCACGGCCTTGCCGTTCAGGAAGGCAACAACGTTTCCCGACCATGCACCGGCTACGTAGACCCGGCCGTTCGGATGGGCGAGCACACCTTCCGGTCCTCGAATTCGGGCATCGATTTCACCCACCAGTGTGGCGGTCAATCCCGCCATGTCATAGATGGTCACGCGGTTGTTATGCGTGTCGGCAACATAGGCACGGCCCTGAGCATCAAAATCGATATCATGGGTACCCGACTGGTGATCCGCTCCGAACACGCCAGTAAGCTCCAGGCTCTCGGGATCGAGGATTGCTATCCGATTGTTCCCGACATCGGCAACAAACAGGCGTTTGCCATCGGGCGATAGCTTCAGGTCGTGCGGGTTGTCTAGCGGCACTTCGCTGGCGCCCACAAACGTTGCCTTGGGTTCGCCCGTCGCAGACGGTACGGACAAACAAACGACAATCAACGCAATTGTAAAACGTCGGATCATGTTGTGATCTTCGCAAACAGTAGATGGACATTGCAAGAAAGTGTCGCTTCACTTTTCCGCAAAAAGGCAATGCCGCAACGATCGTACAACAAACCGCCCGGATTTGGGCACGCTGAACCGGTGTTCGCGACAGAGTACCACATCAGCGCGTTTGAAGATGGCCGGACACTGAAGATAGGCATACATTGCATCGGTAGTCGACGATCGTTCCTTTGAGCACACGCAAGGATCAAGCTGTTGATAAAAAAACTCCTTTTTATTCCGCCAGTGCTTCTCGGCATTGCCGTTTTGTACCTTGCGGCCAGTGGTCGGCAGACGCCCGAACGCAAACCGCCGGAGGAACGCGCCCGCGCCGTCAGGGTGATCACCGCTGAACCGGTCACGCTGGTGCCGCGCGTGACCGGGTTTGGCAGTGTCTATCCCGGCACGGTCTGGAGTTCGATCGCCCAGATCGCCGGCGAGGTGGTCTACGTGCACCCCGACCTCAAGAAGGGCACCATCCTTGCTGCCGGAACGGAACTCATCCGTATTTCCGAAGCCGACTTCCTTCTGGCAACCAGCCAGGCGCAGGCGAACATCCGCTCGGCGGAAGCAAAGCTGGCAGAGCTGAAGATTACCGAAACCAACACCGCCGACCTGTTGAAAATCGAACGGCGCGGCCTGGACCTGCGTGAGGCGGAATTGGCGCGCAAGCAGGATTTGCTGGATCGCGGCACCGTCGCCCGCTCGGCGCTTGACCTTGAACAGCGCGAGACCCTGGCCCAGCGCAAGAAGGTTCAGGATCTCGAAAACACCCTGCGCCTGTTGCCGACCCAGAGTACGGTGCAGGAGGAACAGATCGCCGTCTACAAGACGCAGCTCGATTCCGCGAAGCTCGATCTTGCCCGTACCCGCATCACGTTGCCGTTCGACGCGAGGATCGCAACGGTGAATGTCGAGGCCGCCCAATACGTTCAGACCGGCGGCACCCTTGTGACCGCGGACAGTCTCGATGTGGCTGAAGTGGAAGCGCAAATACCGATTTCACAATTCCGGTCGATGATCCGCGCCGGCACCCCGGAAAATCTGCCTGATGGCATGACCGCCCAGTCCCTGTCGCGTATCGTTGAGACGATCGGCCTTGAGGCAACCGTTCGGCTGCGCGCCGGCGGTGAGGTGGTCGAGTGGCCTGCACGCTTTGCCCGTATCAGCGACACGGTCGACCCAAAGACCAGAACCGTCGGTGCCATCGTTGCGGTCGACGGCGCCTACGCCAAGGCCGCCCCCGGCAAGCGTCCGCCCCTGTCAAAGGGCATGTTTGTGGAAATCGAACTGCGTACGCGCGCCATAAAAGACCGTATAGTCGTGCCGCGGGCTGCACTTCACGACGGCAAACTCTACATCGTCAATGCCGAACGCCGGTTGGAAATCCGCACCGTGAACGTTAATCTTTATCAAGGTGACATTGCCATTGTCGCCGACGGCATCCGCGCTGGCGATACGATTGTCGTCTCCGACCTGGTGCCTGCGGTCGATGGCATGCTCCTGACGCCTGAAAGCGATCTGGTATTGTCGACGCGTCTCAAAGCCGAAGCGGCCGGCGAGACGCCGCCCCAATGATACGCTACTTCGCAAATCACCCGACTGCCGCAAACCTGGTCATGATCGCCTTCGTCGTCGGTGGACTGTTTGCAGCCCCGGTTCTGCAGCGTGAGACGTTTCCGCGTGTCCAGCCGAGCAAGGTCGAGATCACAGTGCTCAATCCCGGCGCCCGCGCAGAAGACGTGGAAGAAGCTTTGTGTCAACGCATCGAGGATGCAATCGACGGTATCGACAATGTCGCCGAAGTAACCTGCGAAGCCCGCGAAGGACGCGCCCGCGCCGTCGCCGAAATGAATGAGGGGGCTAATCTCGACCGTTTTACGACCGACGTCCGCACCGAGGTTGACGCCATCACGGATTTCCCCGACCAGGCAGAGGAACCGGTCGTCAAGCAACTCGGCCGGACCGACTTTGTCGCGTCTGTTGCCGTCACGGGGGCTGCCAGCAAGCCGGACCTGAAGGCCTATGCCGAGGAACTCAAGGACCGAATGCTGCGGTTTTCGGGCATCCCCAAGGTCGACATCAAGGGTTTCTCCGATCACCAGATCCGCATCGAGTTGCCTGATATCGTTGCCCGCCAGTACGGCATCAGCATCTCCGATGTCGCCACGTCGATCCAGCGTCAAAGCCTGGATCTGCCGTCCGGCAGTATCCAGACCAGCGACCAGGACGTCCTGATCCGATTTGCCGACGAACGCAAGACCCCCGAAGACTTCCGGGACGTGGTTGTTGTGGCTGACGCCGGCGGCGGCCAGATTCGCCTCGGTGATATTGCCCGGATCACCGACCGGTTTGATCTCGAAGAGGACAAGGTTCTCTTCAACGGCAAACCGGCGGCGATCCTCGACATTACAAAAACCGAGGCCGAAGACACACTGGAGGTCATCGATGCGGTAAACGCCTTCCTGGAAGCAGAACGTTTGGTGGCTCCACCGGGTATCGAGATGGTCGTCACCAACGACGTCTCGTCGATCGTGCGCGATCGCCTGCAATTACTCCTGACCAACGGCGTCCAGGGACTTCTGCTTGTCATGCTGGTTCTGTGGCTGTTCTTCGGTTTTCGTTATGCATTCTGGGTTGCCGCCGGATTGCCGGTTTCATTTCTCGGCGCAACGGTTTTGATGGTCGCCGCGGGCTACACCATCAACATGTTGACCATGGTCGGTCTCTTGATTGTCATCGGGCTGTTGATGGACGACGCCATCGTCATTGCCGAGAACGTCGCAACCAAAAGGGCGGAGGGGAAGTCGCCGCAGGAAGCCGCCGTCGAAGGTGCCCGGCAGGTCCTGCCAAGCGTCTTTGCCTCCTTTGCCACAACCACCTGCATCTTCGGTTCACTGGCCTTCCTCAAAGGCGATATCGGTCAGATCCTGAAAGTCGTACCGATCGTGATGCTGTTCGTCCTGGTGGTCTCGCTGGTTGAGGCCTTTCTTATCCTGCCCAATCATCTGGCCCACGCCCTCCAAAAGGCAGACGGCAAGACACCGCGGATTCAGGCCGCGGTCGAGCGCGGCCTCGACTGGTGCCGCGACCGTGTCGTGACACCGGTCGCCATCATGGCCGTTCAATGGCGCTATCTCACGGCCGGCATCGCTGTATGCCTGCTGCTGTTCGCCGCCAGTGCCATTGCCGGCGGTGTGCTCAAGTTCTCGGCCTTCCCCGAACTCGACGGCAATGTCATGGAGGCCCGCATTCTGCTGCCCCAGGGATCGCCGCTCAAACGCACCGAACAGGTCGTCGACCGGATCACGCAAGCCCTTGTCCGCGTCAACCAAAAGCTCAGTCCTGAGCAACCGGACGGTCAGGCCCTGGTTCAAAAGGTCGCCACAAAGTTCAATGAAAACGCAACCGCCAACGAAACCGGTGCCCATGTGGCGACCATAACCGCCGATCTTCTCGATTCCGAAACCCGATCCAGCCGAATCGACGATGTTATCAAGCTTTGGCGTATGGAGTCCGGTGAACTGGCGGATGTGATTTCTGTCAAGTTCAGTGAATCCGTGATTGGTCCCGCCGGTCTGGCTTTCGACATCCGTCTCGCCGGCCGTGACCTCCAGGAGCTCAAGGCGGCGGCCCTGGAACTGCGCGACTGGCTCAGCGGCTATCGCGGCACATCCAACCTTATCGACGACCTGCGGCCCGGCAAGCCTGAACTGCGGATCAGGTTGAAGGATGGGGCATCGACCCTGGGCATCGATGCCCGCCAGATCGCTGACCAGCTGCGCGGAGCGTTCTTCGGCACCACCGTGAGCGAGATACAGCGCGGGTCAGAGTCCTACGAGATCGACGTGCGGGTCGATCCGCGCAACAAGGACAGTTTGTCCGATGTCGACAACTTCTTCATCTCTCAGGCTGACGGCACCCGGATCCCCCTGACGGCCATCGCAGATATCGAAAGCGGGCGGGGCTTTTCGCGCATCAACCGGGTCAATGGCCAGCGTACCGTCACCGTCCAGGGGGATGTCGACGTCACCATTGCCAACGCCAGCGAAATCCTACGAGACACCGGCGAGAAATTCTTTCCGGAACTGGCCAAGCGTCATCCCGGCGTTTCGGTATCGCTGCAAGGTCAGAACAAGGAAGCCCAGACAACCCAGCGCTCCATGTTGTCGGGATTTGTCCTCGGCCTCATCGGGGTCTACCTGCTCCTGAGCTTTCAGTTCAGGAGTTATGTTGAACCGGTGATCGTGATGATCATCATTCCCTTTGCCTTGATCGGTGCGATCGTGGGGCACATCCTCCTGGGCCTCGACTTCACCATGCCGAGCATGCTCGGGTTCGTGGCCCTGGCCGGAGTCGTGGTCAATGATTCAATCCTTCTGGTCAATTTCATCAAGCATTATCATGGTGATACACAGTCGGTTGCCGAAGCCGCACCATTGGCCAGTAAGGCCCGCTTTCGCGCCATCCTGCTGACATCGCTGACCACCATCGTCGGCCTGCTGCCGCTGCTTGCCGAAACCAGTCTCCAGGCCCAGGTCCTGATCCCGCTGGTGACCAGCCTTGCATTCGGCCTCATGACAACAACGGTACTGGTTTTGTTCCTGGTCCCGGCGATCTACGCAATCCTCGACGATTTCGGCCTCGCCAACATCGACTGAACCACAGTGCACCGTTCGTCATTGCGGTGAAAACTGCAATCAATGAGTCAATATGTGACGCTTGACATCGTTGCTCCTGGACACCGGCCTTCACCGGTGTGAAGGAGAGTGGTTGGGACGGGATAAACTGGATACGTCTCGCATTGACTTGAGCGGTACAACTCAAAATCACTTCAACCGTCTTTACTTGCTGCGTGGTTGCCCCCGGGCTTCGCGATGCACGATGTAGATCCCGCTTGCGACGATGATGATAGCGCCGACGATTTTGCCGGTTGCGGGAACATCGCCCCATACCAGATAACCGAGCAACGCGGCCCAGACCAGGCCTGTATACTCGAACGGCGCCACCAGGACCGGCGGCGCTACACCGTAGGCCTTGATGATCGTGAACTGGGCAATCACCCCAAAAAGGGCGACGATGGCGACAAGACCATACTGGCCGGGACCGACGGGTTCCCAAACGTAGACTTGGGGAACAGCCATGACGACGACGAATCCCAGCAAAGTATAGAACAGCACGGTCATGGTACTTTCCGTGCGGCTGAGCTTGCGCGTTGCAATCGCGGTCAGGGCCCAGCCGACGGCGGCCGCCAGCATCAGCAGCATGCTCCACTCGATACCGCCTCCGGGATTGGTCATGACGACAACGCCGCCAAAACCGACGACAACCGCGATCCACCGCCGCCATCCCACATGTTCACCGAGCAAGGGGACGGACAGGGCCGTCAAAAAGATCGGAAACGCAAAGAACAGCGCCGTTGCAGTCGCCAGAGGGAGAAATTTCAGGCCGGTGAAAAAGCAGCACCAGGACACGATGTTGATTACGGTACGCAACATCATGAGGCCCGGTTGCGTGACCCGCCACGTCAATGCCTGTCCGGTAGCCGCGATCCAGGCCACAATGATTGCCAGCCCCGCCAGGCTGCGCAGAAACAGGATCTGCAGCACACCCACATCGGTAGTCAGCCACTTGATGCCGGCATCCTGCAAAACGAAGGTAAAGGCGGCAATCAGCGCCAGGCCTATTCCCGCAATGGGCGTATCCCGGTCCACCAACCCGACCGCATCAGGCAGTGCCTCACGTTTCACTGTCATTGTCCCCACTCAATGTGCAAGCAGAAAGGCAACCGCACAAGTGCGTACGCCGCTCCTCGCTCGCTCAAGGTGCACTGTGGGGTAAACCAGAGAAAATAAACAGGACGAACTGTTCAATGGCAGGGAACGCAGGCCCGGTCGCGGTCTATTCGGCGCAGGGCCAGGCGGCCGAAGGTTCGAGTCCGTTTGGCAATACCGTCTTGCTGTCGCCGCACGCCAGGTTGATCTGGTCCTGCGACAATCCTTCGACGCCCGTCAGATCGACGCCTTCCACATGCAGGAGATAGGTGTAGGCGCGCGTTACATCGATCTTGGCCACCTTCGCTCCCCGGAAATCGGCCCGCGACAGATTTGAGAAGGTCATGTTGATGTTGGTCAGGGTCGCGCCCGAGAAATTCGCCCTCGAGAACTCCGCCTTGGACATGTCTGCGCTGTCGAGGTTGCTATCGGAGAAATTAGCCCGGTTGAACTCGGATTTGGCCAACTGGGCACCGGCAAGATTGGCGCCGGAAAGGTTGGCACGAACCGCCTCGGCCTTTGAAAGATCGACACCACGCAGATCGGCATCCCTGAAAAGAGTGCGATAGAAAACCGCCTTCTGCATGTTCGCGCCTGAAAAATTTGTCCCTGACAAATCTGTCGCCGAAAAATTGGTGCTCACAAATGTGCCCCCGGAAAAATCGTTCCCGGTCATGATCTTGGATTTCTTGTCACATTCGGACCAATCGACCTTGGGGCCGGAATTGTCAGTACATTTGGCCTCTACGGCGGTCGCCGCCGACAGGATGACAACAACGGATGCGATACCTGTGATCGCCCGTGAACGCGTTTTGGCCAAACCCATTACTCCCTCAATATATTTGAACTGCAAATCAGAATGGACAATCCGCCCGAACTATCCAACCCGTGCCATTTCCCGCTGCTCGCAGCCCGCAAACAAACGGATTTACTCACATGTAGGAACTCGATCTGCTCCGTACAATGGCATTCGAGGCGGTTCGAACAATAATTGTTTCGGCCGCCAAGCCGACCCCGCAAGTCTGACCGACTAGTCTTGGGACGTTTTCCACGCCGACATGCCGCCCGCAAGGGACGCCACATTCTGAAACCCCATGTCCAGCAGGGTTTTCGCAGCCAGAGCGGATCGCCCGCCAGTACCGCAATACAGGACGATCCTTTTCTCGGGATCAAGTTCGGACTTGTAGACCGGGCTGTCCGGATCGGCATGGAACTCCAGCATGCCACGCGAGACATGAACTGACCCCGGGATGCCACCGTCACCATCGCGTTCCACCCGGTCGCGAACATCCACGAGGATGGCGTCCGGATCGTCCAGGTGATACGGCAAATCCTGTACGGATATGGTTTCGATCACGGCATTCGCTTCTGCCAACATCTGTTTGAAGCCACGCTTTAGCATCGCTAATCCCCGTTTAAGCTGCAACCTATCGTGCCAACTTAGACCCGATCGCCTTCGCGGGAAATTGATTTCCGTCAAGTATCCGGGAATTGTGTTTGATTGTTCAGAATTTTCAACGCCCTTGCCTGAATTTTCTGACCCGTCGGCATCCCGCCAAGCGGCACGATGTGCCGTTTACCTTGTCAATTGAAGGAACATCGCTTCAAATGCAATTCGTCGTATAAATTCTCGGGACGGAACGATGGATTCCAACCCTCAAATGACAGTGGGGAGAAAACATGACCAAGCTTGACCGCCGACGGTTTATCCAGTCCGGGACCGCAGGAGTAGCTGCCCTTTCGCTCCTGCATCCGAGCGTGACGTGGGCCGCAGAGTCGGACACCCTGACCATCGCCTACAATGTCAACCTGCCGTCCTGGGATCCAACAGTTGGCCTTTCGGCCGTGAACCCGACCATCCAGTCGATATACCGCAGCGTCTTCGATCAGTATGTCGGGCAAAAACCTGACCTCGAGTTTGAACCGGGATTGCTGACCGGCTGGGGCTGGAACGACGACCGCACCAAAGTCTGGATGGATGTCCGCGAGGGCGTCAAGTGGCACGACGGTTCCGATTTCGGCCCCGCTGACATCGTCTGGTCGCTTGAACGCGCCGGCAACAAGGATACCGGCAACCCGATCCAGTTCGTCTGGTCCAAGATCGGCAATTTCAAGATCGAGGGCAATCGTGTCACCGCCGACGTGCTCGCCTTCGAGCCCACCTTGTTCAAGTGGATGGCATTTCTGACAGCCTACGTCCTGCCCAAGGCCTATTATGAAAAAGTCGGTGCGGACGGATTTGAAGCCAAGCCGATCGGCACCGGTCCCTACATGGTCGACCAGTTCGAGCGCAATGCCTTCGTGCGCCTCAAGGCCAACCCGAACTATTGGGGCGGGAAACCGGCGTTTGAAACGGTGATCTACAAATTCGTGCCCGATGCCACCAGCCGGGTCGCCGAAGTCGAAAGCGGCGCGTCGGACCTGACACTCGATATCCCTTACGAGGAATTTGACCGGCTCAAGGCCAAATCGGGCTTCTCCGGCGCAACCACGCCGATTTCCGACATCGGCATGATCTTCCTCAACGACATCGGTCCCATGGAAGACAAGAATGTCCGTCTGGCTGCCCACATGGCCGTCAACAAGAAGGCCATTGTCGACCGTCTTCTGCGCGGTTACGGCGTTCCGATCGACACGCTGCAGGCGCCCGAGTACATCGCCTTCGACAGTTCCATCAAGGTTGCCTACGACCCCAAGAAAGCAGCCGAACTGCTGGCGGCAAGCGGCTATTCCAAGGACAAACCCGTCAAGTTCAAGATCCAGACCACCCGCGGCTTCAAGCCCAAGGATTACGAACTGATCCAGGCAATTGTCGGCATGTGGCGCAAGGTCGGCATCGAGGCCGAGATCGAAGTCTACGAGATCGCCAAGCACTACGAATTGCGGGCATCGGATACCCTGGCGCCAGCGGCGTTCTACAACTGGGGCAATGCCATCGGCGACCCGACCACGTCCACCGGGTTTGCCATGTTCGGTCCCTCGCCTCATTCCACCTGGGATACCGATGATCTGGATGGCATGATCGGACCACTCTGGGGGGAACCCGACGAGACCAAGCGCATTGCCGGCTGGAAGAAGGTCGACCAGTACATTGCCGAACAGGGTTATGTCATCCCGCTCCTGCAATATGTCCAGCCGATCATTCATTCCGACAAGATAAAGATCGTGCCGAACATTGCCGGCGCCCCTGAACCTGCGGATATGAAGCCGTCCTGACGGCGAACACTGATAGCGGCCACGCAAAACGCCTGGCGGGCAGATCACGATGCCCGCCATGTCATGAACCAGATGCGGTTTTCAAGCGGCTTTGCCTTAAGCAACCGCGTGCGTAACGAGTACTATGTGGTATCGCGTACTGATCCAAAGACTGATTCTCGCGGCGGTGACCCTGATCGGGGTTGCCGTCATCGTCTTTGTGCTCGTACGCGTGGTACCGGGCAACCCGGTCGCCATGATGATTGCGCCGGGCGCAAGCGAGGCCGACGTTCTTGCGCTAAAGGCCCGTTACGGTCTCGACCAGCCGCTCTTCGTCCAGTTCTGGGTTTGGACCAAGAGTGCAATTACCGGTGACTTCGGCACGTCGATCTCGCTTCGTCAGGACGTTCTGGGACTTGTCCTGGGCAGGCTGCCGGCAACCCTCGAACTGTCATTCCTGGCCCTTGCCATTGCGGTTCTCCTCGGCGGATGTATTGCCATCGCGGGAACGCTGTGGCGTGCCACCTGGTTTGAATCGGCAATCGACAACATAAACGGCATAGCCCTGGCAATCCCTGACTTCATCTGGGCTCTGACATTCGTCCTCGTTCTCGGCGTTCTTGTACCGGTGCTTCCTATCTCCGGGCGTGTCGATCCGCGTGTGGACCTCGACTTTACGACGCAGTTCTACCTGATCGAAAGCGTGTTGAGAGGAGCTTTCACCGTGACCGTCGATGTCCTCAGGCACATGCTCATGCCGGCCCTGGCACTGGGATTGCCGCTGTCGTCGGTCATTGCCCGGGTGCTCAAGAACGCGCTCAAGGAGGCCATGGTCCAGGATTATGTCGTCCTCGCCCGGATCAAGGGGCTTTCCGACCGGCGCATCGTTTTTCGCGAAGCCCTGCGTAACGCGGTTGTACCGACCCTGACCCTGACCGGTGTCCAGTTCGCTTTCCTGATTGGCGGCACGGTCATTGTCGAGAGAATTTTTTCCTACCCCGGCATCGGCAACATGGGCATCGATGCGGTCATCAACCGTGACCTGCCGCTCATTCAGGGACTTGTCCTGATGTTCGGTGTGCTCTTCATCGCCATAAATCTCGTCGTCGATCTGTCGGCGCAGCTTCTCAATCCGAGGTTGCGTCATGGTTGAAGTCATCGGGATTTCCGAGAGCGATACACCAGGCATTGCCGCAACCGCCGATCGGTCCGGTTCCTCCGTCCTCGTGAGGCTCAGCAGGGAACCAAAGGTCGTCCTGTTCGGTGCGATTATCGCGCTGGTGGTATTCTGTGCGCTCTTCGCACCCTGGATTGCCCCAATCGATCCGCTCGAACAGGACCTGCTTCTGGAAAAACTTCCGCCGGCGTGGCTGGACCGCGGCGAGGCGGGCTATCTGCTGGGCACCGACAGCCTGGGCCGCGACGTGTTTTCGCGCATGATCTATGCCTGCCGCATAACCGTTGCCGTGGCCTTCATTGCGGCAACACTGGCCTGCCTGATTGGCACGGTGCTCGGTCTGGCCGCAGGCTATTTCGGCGGCTGGGTGGATATGGTCATATCCCGCCTGGTCGACATGTGGATGTCATTTCCACCGGTACTGCTGTCAATTCTTCTGGTCGCCGTCATGGGCAGCGGACTTCATTCGGTCATCCTAGCAATCGTCATCATCGACTGGACGCGGTTCTGCCGGGTCGTGCGGTCGGAAACCCTGCTGCAAACCAAGCAGGAGTACGTCGACGCCGCGGTAATTCTCGGCATGCGTCGCGCTGGCATTCTGATCCGCGAGATCCTGCCAAACGTCCTGCCGATGATCCTCGTGCTGCTGACCCTGGAAATGGGGATCGCCGTTACAGTGGAAGCCATCCTGTCGTTTGTCGGCCTGTCGGTTTCGACCGATACGCCGACCTGGGGCGGCATGATCGCAGAAGGCCGTCAGGTCATCTACCACGCGTGGTGGCTACTGGTTTTCCCTCTTGCCGCTCTGTTCCTGACGGTTCTGGCTTTCAACCAGGTGGGGGACGGATTGCGCGCGGCGCTCGATCCGGTTCTGCGCCGATGACGCAAGCGCTCCTGGACATATACGCGCTCGACGCCGCCCTGAAGAGCGGCAAGGCGATCCTGCGCAATGTCACGCTAAAAGTCGGGGCCGGCGAAATTCACGGGTTGGTCGGGGAAAGCGGTGCTGGAAAGACCAGCATTGCCAAGGCGATTCTGGGAATCCTGTCGCCGACCGTCATAGTGACGGGTGGCGTAATCAAGTTTGACGGCGACGATTTGTTGCGCGCCGACGACGCCAAGATCCGGGGTCTGCTGGGCACCGACATTACGCTCATTCCCCAGGATCCCCTGACTGCCCTCAATCCGTCCCGCCGCATCCGGGCTCAACTGACAGACGGGCTCGTTCTCAAGCTGGGCCTTTCAAAACCGGCAGCACTCGATCGCGCACGGTCGCTTCTGGACGATGTTCATATCACCGATCCTGAGCGCGTTCTTCGCAGTTATCCCCATGAACTGTCGGGCGGCATGCGTCAGCGTGTCCTGATTGCCCAGGCCTTCGCGCCAAAACCCCGGTTGATAATCGCCGACGAGCCGACCACCGCCTTGGACGTCACGGTACAAAAACAGATCCTCAGGCTGATCCGCGCACTTCAGCGTGAACACGGCACCTCTGTCGTCTTTGTCACCCACGACCTCGGAGTGGTCGCCCAGATTTGCGATCGCGTGACTGTTCTCCGCGAAGGCGAGGTCATGGAACAGGCCGATGTGAATGCCCTGTTTTCCGCTCCGCAGAACGCCTATACCCGTGCATTGCTTGACGCGATCCCGCGCTATGATCGCCCGGGCGAACGGCGGCAACCGATACCGTCACAGACGACACTTGCTCTTCTGGAACAAACCCCAAAACCGGACACACCGGAGGTGACGCATGGCTAACGCTCTGCTGCTCGCCGAGGACGTCAGGCTTGACCTGCCGGACATGAACGCGCCGGTGCTCTTCGGTGTTCGCCCTCTGACCCGAATTCTGCGCGGCGTCGACTTTCAAGTCGCTCGCGGCGAGACCGTCGGCATTGTTGGCGAGTCAGGCTCGGGAAAAACCTCGCTCGGCCGGTGTCTGGTGCGGTTGCATGAGCCGACCGACGGCATCATCCGTTTTGACGGCAGCGACATCACCCACGTCATCGAACCGGTGCTGCGGCCGATCCGGCGGCGCATGCAGATGATTTTTCAGGACCCGCAATCCTCACTCAATCCGCGAAACAAGATCGGCACGATCCTGGCCCGGCCGCTGAAATTCTATGGCATCGTGCGGCGCCGGGAACATATCATTCAGAGGGTTGCCCGGCTGCTCGGGCAGGTCGGGCTGGCGCCCGAGTTTGCCGACCGTTACCCCCACGAACTGTCCGGCGGCCAACGCCAGCGGGTCGGCATTGCCCGCGCAATTGCCCTGGAACCTGAATTTGTCGTCGCCGACGAAATAGTCTCAGGGCTTGATGTTTCAACCCAGGCTCAGATCCTCGACCTGCTTTATGATCTCAATCACAAGCTCGGACTGGCCATGGCCTTCATCAGTCATGATCTCTCCGTGATCCGGCACATCTGTGACCGGGTCTACGTCATGCGCGACGGTGAAGTGGTGGAAGCAGGCGCGTGTGACGCGCTTTTTGAAGCACCGAAATCGCAGTACACCCGCGACCTGATCGACGCCATACCCCTGCCCGACCCGGACCCCGGCTGGCTCGACCGCCAGCCCTCAGATGCGGCGATTGAAGACCAACGGACGGAGGCCAATGCTGTCCGCAAACCTGAAACGCCAACCAAGACAAATAATGAGGAGAAAACAAAAATGTCCATATCTGGAGCCATAGCCCTGGTAACCGGTGCAAACCGCGGGGTCGGCAAGTGCTTCGTCGAAGAACTTGCCCGCAAAGGCGCAAAGAAGATCTACGCCGCGTCACGGAATGTCGACAACCTGACGTTCACCAGTTTTATTGGTGAAACCGAGATCGTGCCGCTCGAGCTCGACGTCACCAAGGAGGACCAGGTCTCTGCTGCCAGGCGGAGAGCGGGCGACGTGACGCTGCTGGTCAACAATGCTGGCGTCAATCATATGGGCCGTCTCATGGACGCGTCCGACACCGAGGCCGCCCGCACCGAAATGGACACCAACTACTTTGGGCTGTTGTCCATGTGCCGGGCCTTCGGACCTGTCATCGCCGCCAACGGCGGCGGCAACATTGTCAACATGCTGTCCATCCTGGGCCGCGTCAACCTGCCCGCCATGGGATCGCTGTCGGCCTCGAAGGCGGCAGCCTATAACGCCACCCAGGGCATTCGCGCGGAACTCATGAACAAGGGCGTTCATGTCCTGGCGGTTCTGCCCGGCGCCATCGACACCGACATGAGCAAGGATTTCCCAGGCGACAAGATGCCCCCAGGCGAAGTCACCAAGGCTGCCTTGGATGCTCTTGAAACAAAGGAGTGGGAAATCTATCCAGGCGACATGGCCAATGGCCTGCAGGAGGCCCTTTCGCTCGACCCGCTTGGCGTTCAGCAACAGATGGTCGAGTCTCTGGAGACCGAGGAGGCTCTGTCAGGCAAGGGCGAGATGATGACCGTGACGGCCGCCGACGGCGGGACCTTTCAGGCTTACATCGCAAAGCCCGAGACCGGCTCCGGTCCTGGCCTCGTTCTGCTCCAGGAGATCTTCGGCATCAACGACTACATGCAGTCGATGGCCGACTACTTTGCCGAGGAAGGCTATGTGGCGATCGTGCCCGATCTTTTCTGGCGCATGGAACCCGGTGTAAACCTGGGATACGAAGAAGAGGACATGCAGAAGGCGTTCGGCTTCTATCAGAATTTTGACGTCGATCAGGCCATCAAGGACGTACAGGACACCATCAACACGGCCCGTGGCCTCGATGAGGTCAAGGGCAAGGTCGGTGCCATCGGCTATTGCCTGGGCGGTCTGCTTGCCTACCTGACGGCCGCCCGGACCGACGTCGATGTGTCGGTCGGATATTATGCCGTCGGCGTTGAAAAATATCTCGATGAAGCGGACCGGATCAAATGCCCGCTTACACTGCATTTTGCCGAGGAGGACAAATTCTGTCCCGCCGATGCCCGCGAGTCCATCATCAAGGCACTGGAAGGCCAGCCTGACACCGCATTGTTCACCTACGCCGGCCAGGATCATGCCTTCGCCACACCGGGCCGCGATCACTATGACAAACCGTCGACCATGATGGCCTATTCCCGAACCTTGGCGACCCTGCGCAAGGTACTGGGTCCGATCTACAATCTCGAGCAATTGTGGGACATGCACTGCTATCACGAGTTTGCCACCCGCAATGTCGACGACACCATGGCGACCATGGTGGACGAACCCTACGTCAACCACATCCCAACCATGACCGGCGGGGTTGGCCACGATCACCTGAAGCGGTTCTACAAGTACCACTTCGTCGATTCCAATCCTGACGATACCAAGCTGATCCCGATCTCTCGCACGATCGGCGCCGACCGTCTGGTTGACGAGATGATCTTCTGCTTCACCCATTCACGGGAAATCGACTGGATGCTGCCAGGAATTGCCCCGACCGGAAAGTATGTCGAGGTGCCGCTTGTGGCGATCGTCAACTTCCGCGGCGACAAGCTCTATCACGAACACATCTACTGGGATCAGTCATCGGTTCTGGTGCAGATCGGCAAGCTCGATCCCGAAGGGCTGCCCGTGGCCGGATCCGCGACCGCCAAGAAGCTGATTGACGAGACCCGCCCGTCAAACGAGCTCATGGCCGGTCTCTGGGAAAAGAGCGAAGGCAAACCGATATAGGAAATTGGGGTAAGAATCCAAAAAATTGCCCGGCACGATTAAGTGCCGGGCAACCGGATCCACTGTTACTCACACTCAGTAGCGGATCCTGTGACGTCTGATGATGTGTCCGTTATAGGCATCGACCCTCAGCTTGAAGAGGCGGCCGCGCTTGAAACATCTGGCCTTGTAGCTCTCGTGGCGCAGACGAAGGTTGTGACACCGGCGAAAGCCACGGTGGCGAAGTTTGCGCCGGACCTTCCAGCGCGGCAGGATGTAATGGGTCCGACGATGGGCACGCTTGTGACGGTAATTCGATCCGGAATTGTAATGGGGAACCGGAACCGGTTGACCGTAGTAACCGCCAAATCCAAGATGGATGTCCACATTGGTCTTGGCTTGGGCACCGGTTGCAGCACCGGCGACAAGAGCGGTTGCGATTGCGGCAGCAGCGATAATGGCCTTTTTCATGGTATGTCTCCTTGGCAGTCGGGTTGCACTGGGTTGGTGGTCGTTGTTCAAGATGGCCACACAATGCCCCTTGCCGCCTGAGCGCTACCTGAAGAGGGTGTTAATCTGGCGTTCATGTGACTGCCCCGCTTCAACATTGCCCGATCCGGGCCGCGGAATTACAATGCCAGCGCCGCCCTTCACGCGCCGGTTTTTGAGGATTTTCCACCCATTATGACCACAAGTGACCTGAAGCTCCTGCCTGACGGAAAGGCTTACGATGATCTGTGGCGTAACTTTACTTGGGAGATTCCGGAACGTTTTAACATTGCGACCGCAGTTTGCGACAAGTGGTCAGGTGAACCGGACAAACTGGCGCTGATCTACAAGACACTTGAGGGAGACGTCGAAAATTTCACCTATGGCGACCTGATCGCACACTCCAACCGAGCCGCAAACATGTTACGAGCAGCGGGCGTCAATCGCGGTGACCGGATTGCCCTGCTGTTGCCCCAGCGTCCGGAAACCGCCATTTGCCACCTGGCCTTGTACAAGCTTGGGGCCATTGCCGTGCCCATGGCGATGTTGTTCGGCGTCGACGCACTCCACTACCGGCTTGCCGACAGCGGAGCACGCTTCGTGATCACGACGCACGCCGGCGTTGAGAAACTGTCGTCCATGTCCGAGCGCCCTGCAACGCTTGAAGCCATCTACACCGTCGACGGCGACCTCAGCGGCGCAACTAACTTCGCCGCGTCGTTGGAGCGTCAGTCCACCCATTTCGATCCGGTCGACACCGGCCCCGACGACCCGGCCCTGATGGTTTACACATCCGGCACGACCGGGCCGCCCAAGGGCGCCCTGCACGGTCACCGGGTTCTGATCGGACACCTCCCCTGCACCGAGTTCGTGCACGAGGGTTTCCCCAAGCCGAACGACATCCTGTGGACGCCGGCAGACTGGGCCTGGGCCGGCGGGCTTTTGAATGTCCTGCTGCCCGGCCTCTACTATGGCGTTCCGGTGCTTGCTCACAAATTCGAAAAATTCGACCCTGAAGCAGCCTTTGCCCTGATGGAAGAGTTCAAGGTCCGCAATACGTTTATCCCTGCCACCGCGCTCAAGATGCTGCGGACAGTGCCCAACCCCTCCAAAAGGTACGATCTGCGGCTACGCACGATCGGCAGCGGCGGCGAAGCGCTGGGCCGCAAACTTGTCGACTGGGGCCGGCAGGAACTGGGGATCACGATCAACGAGTTTTACGGGCAGACCGAATGCAACCTTGTTCTGGGCTCAAGCACGGGCCAAGGCGTTTCCCGCTCCGGCGCCATCGGCAAACCGATCCCCGGCCACGACGTGGCGATTGTCGATCGCGACGGAGACGTATTGCCTCCTGGCGCCCAGGGCACCGTCGCCGTCAGACGGCCGGACCCCGTGATGTTTCTTGAATACTGGGGGAACCCCGAAGCCACGAAAGACAAATATGTCGGCGACTGGCTGTTGACCGGAGATCAGGGATATGTCGACGATGACGGCTACTTCCATTTCGTCGGGCGCGACGACGACGTCATCACCAGTGCCGGTTACAGGATCGGTCCGGGCGAAATCGAAGACTGCCTGATCGGCCATCCCGCTGTCGCCCTGGCGGCCGCCGTCGGCAAACCGGACCCTGAGCGAACCGAAATCGTCAAGGCGTTCCTGGTATTGAACGATGGATTCGAAGCGTCAGACGATCTGGCACAGGAAATTCAGACCTGGGTCAGGCAGCGCCTGTCCGCCCACGAATACCCCCGCGAGATCGCCTTTGAAGACTCCTTGCCGCTGACCACCACCGGCAAGGTCATCCGGCGGATCCTGCGCGATCGTGGATAGCTGCCCTGCCGTTGCGCAGTTCCTTCCACGTCCAGCCCAGTATCGCGAGAGGTATCGTGCCCTCGATGGCGATGATCCAGAGCGCGTTCGAGGCGCCGAACAACTCAGCGGTGATCCCCACATTGCTGAAGCCGATCAGCCCTGTGCCGATGCTGATGGTCAGCAGCCCGAGAAAACGACCGCGCATTTCAACCGGAGATGTGGTGTAGACGAGTGTTCCCTGCATCGATGCAAAACACGCGATAAAGAGCCCGGCTGCGATCATGCCGACGGCCATGCCTGTGACACCGGGCACCATACCAATAAAGAACACTGCCCCCAGGTGGGCGAAGCAGCCGAAAAAGTAGAATGCCCGATACCGTTCCGGACGGACCGAACGTGCAATAACAAGAGCACCGACGACCGCGAACGCACCCTCCAGGGACGTCACCGCACCGATCCAGCCGTCCGACAAGGCCAGGTCTTCCCGGCCGATCACCGGAATCATGGCCAGGAACGGAAACCCCCAGATGTTGAAGATGACCGTAACGCCCATGATCCGCAGAAGATCGCCGTCGCCCCAGGCATGCTGCAAGGCGGTCATGGCGCCTCTAAGTGGTCTCAACAGGCGGGAACCGGTGACATGTTCGCTTGTTGACGCGTAAGCAGTGCCGAATGTCAGCCACAAAGATATCAGATAAAGTACGGCGCCCAGCAGAAACACCCCACTAATGCTGATTGACTGATAGATCAGGCCGCCGAGCAACGGACCGATCATCCGGGTTCCATTGCTGGTCACGTTGTCCAGGGACATCGCTTCGGCAACCCGGTCGGATGCCACGAGATCGCCGATCATTCGGCGCCTCAACGGCAGATCACAGGCCCAGAAAACGCCCGAGAGAAAGGCTGCCACCGCGATATGCCAGTAAGCCGGCTGTCCCCAGACAAAAAGTGCAAAAAGCCCGGCATTGACCGCTATGATGAGACCAAGCGCGATGCACATCAACCGCTTGGCGTCGAGCATGTCGCCAAGGGCGCCAATGAAAATGCCGAACAGCGCAAGCGGCAAAAAACGCAAAAGAGCAAGAAGGCCGACAAACACCGGCGACCCGGTGGCATCGATGGCATAAAGGCCGAACGCCAGCAACTCCAGCCAGCGCACGATTCCCGTCAGGCCACCGACAAGCCACACCCGCAGGTAGGCGCCATCGCGAAACAGAGATGTTCTGACAACGTTGTTCGCGTCCACCTTGGATCGGCACCGCATTCTTGAGAAAACCCGCTATAACTCACCAAGCCATAGCAGCATTCACCGGTCCTGACCAACCCGTTGGCAGGCTTCAGAACAATCTGGTGCAGTCACTTGAACCGGACGGGAATTACAGTTTGCACTTGCCTTTGGCACAAAGCTTGAACGACTCGATCGTTCCCGGGCCGCAAACGCCATCCACCTTGCCGGCATAGATGTTCCTGTCGCTCAGGTTGGATTGCCAGGCCACGATTTTCTTTTTGGAGGCGAGCTTGCAGGCTTCTTTCCATTCTGCAATCGCGGTTTCCTCTTCTCCGACAAGAAAGAAACCCATGCCCAGTGATGCCCGGATGTCAGGATTTTTCTGTCTCAGATCCGCGGCCCGCAGCCAGAATGAAAGAGCCGTTTCCATGTCACCGGACGATGCCAGATTATACCCCCGTGAATGAAAGATCCGAGCAGCGGCGCCCGGTTTGGTCTCGGAATATCGTTCAACCAGGTCATAGAGGCGTTCGGTTTGCTCCGACTCTTCGAACATCGACAGCAGAACCCGAAAGGCCTCGTCATGTTTCGGATCGAGTCTGAGTGCTGTTTCGAATTCACGGATCGCGCGCTCGAATTGCCGCGCACTCTTGAAGATCATGCCACGATTGAAGTAGGCCGGCGCATATTTGGGATAAAGCGTCGTCGCCCGGTCGAAATCCTTGATCGCCCGATCCGGCAAGCCCAGTTCTTCATAGGCGTTGCCGCGGATATTGTGAGCCTTGGCCAGATTGACGACGCTGATTTGCTGTCCGACCTCGCGACTGGAGTTGATGACCCTTGTGCAACCCCGGATAGCCGCCTTGCCCGTGCCGTGTTCACAGGCTTCCAGATCATCGCCAGCTGCGTGCGACACGCCACCGCCGAACAGGAACCCTGCCAAGGCAAATAGGACGACAAAGAACCTGCGCTCTCTCATTTTGCAGCAATCGATTTGTTGAGTTGGCAACGTCATAAACCACTGAGGGCATTGAGTAAACACCAAGATTGTCGCAGTGGAAAAGATTCTTGCGGTTTTGCGCCTTATGGCTGAAGCTTTCAGGCCCTGCACACGAACAATGCATCCCACCGGAGCCATTCTGCCCCGGAAATCCGTCTCAGAAACCGCAGAAATCCTGCCGCTTATAGGACAATCCTACACAAATCAGAGTCAGGCCTCGTAGTAGTAGTTCGCCTTGCGGCCAAACAGGATCTGCCGGATGAACCGCCGTGAACGTTCCGACCTGCGCAAGGGTTCGACAAGGGCCTGAAGCGCATCGAAGGCGGCAACCTTGAGGCCATCGAGCCTTGGTCGCACATCGGGCGCGGCTTGCGGGATGCCGACACGCCTGAGGAACCCGTTCATGAAACGGATCTTGTTCAGCCGTTCGACGCTCGGCGTCTTCCAGGTGATCGCAACGGAAACGCTGTACCGGTCTCCGGTGCGGACCCAATGGGGCCACATGTAAGGAAGGAAAACGCCGTCGCCCTCGCGCATTGCGAATACTTTCGCACGGTCTTCGAACGACGCCTCATAGTGCTGATTGCGATGTTTGCTCGGCGATATTTCCATGGCCTCTTCGCTGACCAGTGCACGGTCTTCGTTTTCGAATATGTGCATGAACTTGTCGCCATGGACCTGCACGAACAGGTTGTGTTCGGCATCGACGTGGAACGGGGTGACGGAATTGGCTGACGATACGAATACAAATCCGCGGATATCGCTCACCGGTTCGGGCTTCTTGCCCGCAGTCAGTGCCTGATCGTGAGCCTCACGCAGAATTCCTTCCAGAAAGCGGCGGTATTCGGGATCGCTTTCAACATTCTTGATAACCATCCAGGCATGACAATTCTCGATCTGGCGAATTGTTTCCTCGACCGAGAGGTCGATTTTTGGAATGTCATCCGGGCTCTGGTCGGGAGAAAGGTCGCCGGAGCTGTATTCGATCTTGTCCCTTTCCAATTGACGCGAAAGGTCGACCAGGCGCGGCAGGGAGAATAACGGATGATCCTGTAACCGGTGCCTGATGGGAAATGGCCGTTCGGGGAACCGCTTGGCCAGGTGGGTCCGGTCAAGCAACAGGTGAGTGTTCATGTCGCCAGTCCTTTCTTCAGTCGGTGGTACAATTGCGCCGCTTTCGATCGCGTGTTACGGCGCAGGGCCTCAAGTTCACAGAGCATCTTGAACGGCACCCGCATCCGGGGGCCGGCAACCAGAACATCGGTGACCGGCATTCGTTCGCGCCACAGGTGATCGATCATGGGATGGTCGGCATCTGCGCAGGAATCGACCCAGTCGATCGTGTCACTTTCGACCAGGCCATTGGTCAGCTCCAGAATGAGCAGCACGCCCGGAGAAAACCGGGCAAAGGACTCGTCATGAGCAATCTTCAGCAACCAGGCCTGCGCGCCGCGCCGAATGCCACAAGCCATAGCCACGGGAACACCGTCCAGCGTGAGCCGCCAAAACAGCAAATTGCCGGTCTGCGCTTCCGCTGCAAAGCCCTGGCGCACGACAGACGCCAGCCCGTCCACTTGTGCCAGAGCCGTACCGGTTCGTCCCTTCCAGCCCCCGGCCTCCAGCGTCAGGAAGGCATCGCACCACGATTGCACGCCATCCGTCTTGTCGAACCTGTCGAAGGACAACTTGCCTTGTTCGCCGAGCCGTTTCTTGAGGCGCCGGAACTCCTTGCGTTTTTTGTTCGAAAGCGCCGTTGCGAAATAGTCGTCGTTGTCCGCCTCGGCTCGAAGCGCCGCTCGTTCGTGACGGCCAAAATGCGCAGCAGGTCGGTCCGAATGCGCGAGATAATCCTGCAGGGCATCGTGAAACGGCCCCTCGGCCGGTATCTTTTCGAAAAGACAGGCTGCCCGGCCATTGTGATGTTCATCCAGCCAGTGGAAAAATGCCGACAAGGCCCGGCCGGCATGCATTGCATGGACCAGCGGCTGCCCGGCAAACGCAAATTTGTGGCGCCACAAAGCGGCGACTGGTACAGGCACGCCCCACCTGAGGTGCGACAACGCGCAGACGAACGCGCCAATGAGGACATTGGGACAATGTCCGCTATGAGCCACATCCCATATCAGGACAGCCTGAGGGTGATCTTTGCCGGTTGCAAACGCCTTTGCTGCCGCGCCTAGTATGTCAAGCTCGAACGCCGGGTTGGCGTGCAGCGCCTCGTGCCCCAAACGAACCCAGTCGTTCTGATAAAGGTCAAGCGCGGTCCTGATGTCGAGGACTTCCACTTCCGCGCCAATCGAACGGGCCGGCACAGCATTCGAGGGCGCAGTCAGCGCGGAACGCGCGTGAGTTGGTGACAAGATGACGCCCGGGCCCATGACCTCACTCCGACTCCGACGCCTTGGATCCAACGATAAACGCATGGACCCCGACATGTTTTCGTGCCGCAAGATACTGCAGGACGGCGACCAGTCCCATCGATACGGTTGTCGCGAGAGCGGCGCCTGCCAACCCGAACAGCGGAATGAGTACGAAGTTCAACCCGATATTCACCGCCGTGGCACCAAACAAGGTCAAGGCCACAGCATTCTGATGACCCAGCATGTTCATCATCGACTCGACCGGCCCGACAGAGGCGCGCATCAGCAAACCCACGACGAGAATGAACATCAATGGATAGCCGGCGGTGAATTCCGGACCGAACAACCACAACAAGGGCCAGCCGATGGCAAGAATTGCCGCAGCAGCAGCCAGAGACGGCCAGAACGTCCACTTGATCGATTTCGCCATCAGTTCGTTTAGTTCACCGGTCTTGCCCGCCGCACTGTACTCGGCGAACTTCGGGGCGCAGGAAGCGGTTACCGAAAAGTAGACAAAGGCGATCAGGCTTGTGGTCTTGACAACGGCATAGTAAATCGCGATTTCGGCCGGCCCGACAAACAGGTTGAGAATCATGATATCGGCGTGGCCCATCACCAGATAGAAACTGTCCATGATGACGATCGGCAGGGATACCTTGAACCAGAACCCGAGACGATACGCAGTTGGACCATGCGCCACCTCTCCAGCCAGCCGCCGGCGGACCAGGAGGGTCTGAACGATTGCCACAAGCCACGTCGCCGCGATGGCGGCCATGGCGGCTGTGACCGCGGTCGGCGGCGACCCCAGGCCCACGGCTGCCGCCATGAACACCAATATGAGAATTGGCCGGACGATGTAGGGCGGACCCAGAGCCAGATGAATCCACGATCGCGACCGTGCCAGACCGTCCTTTGTGTCGGACAGTGCGAACGCCGGCAGGCAACTCAGCGCCAGGATGAACGGCAGGACATAAAAGCTCTCGATACTGTCGCCGAGCAGATGAAGCAACCCGACGCCCGCCCCTGCCACAATTCCGCCAAACAGCACGGCAATCGCGGTACTGCTCAACACAAAACCGCGCAACAGTTTCCATTCGCCGCGCTCGAAATACTCCGGCACGAAACGCATGACGGATGTATTGAATCCCGCCGTGACAATCGTGCCGACAATGATCACCCAGACCCAGACATAGGCGAAGATGCCAAATTCGAAGGCGCCCATCCAGCGCGCCAGAAGCACCTGGGAAAAATAGGCGATGGCAGCGCTTGCAATCCGGATGGCAAACGCAAACAGGGCGCCCCTCCGGGCACCGGCATGCTCGCCGCTGCCGCCCAGGAGACCGGTAATCCGGTCAACAATCGACTGGATCGGAACGCTGCCGACGGTCGAGATACTCATGTAAACGCCACTCACTGTATTCTGTCGGGCCAGAACCCGGCAGTACGCGCTGCTCTGGAGGATGAAAATTGCGCGCCCAACACCCTTTTCGGGCGGCTACACTGCTATCAGGAATGTTTTAATATTCCGTTCGCCGCCTTGTTCTGCCCAAGGCTTTGTCGGGACGACGCAGACGGGCTTCAATGCAGCACCGGTTTCGCCGTCACGGCATACCCGTTCAGCAAGTCGCCCACCACCGATTCCACAGCCTGCCAGGCACAATGCGCCCGGGTGTCACCCAGAATTCGCTGCTCTTCGGCCAGGTAGCGCGCAACTCTCGGCGCACTCAGCCCGTGTTTTCCCACCAGTTGTCCTGCCATCTGGCAGATATTGTGGGCGGCAGGTGTTCTGTTCGAAGACGATTGTGTACCGGAACGGGACATGGGTTGGCCTCTTTCTCGTGATTTGAGCAGATAACCGGAACCACACGCAGAATCCGTGCCGGACCGCCGGGACTGAGCAATCAGCCGGCAAACCCTCCGTCTTCCAGAAACCGGATTTCCTCTTGCGTCGAGACCCGCCCAAGAACCGCATTGCGGTGCGGGAACCGGCCAAACCGCCGTATGATGTCTGCGTGTTCGATGGCGGCCTCGAGGTTGCCTTCAAGCTCTGAACGTTTGCACAGCTCGATGCAGCGTTCCTGCATGCCCAGGTCTTCGGCATGCATCAGCGGCAGGTAGAACCATTGCCTGGCCTGCGCCGGCAACTCCATGTCCCATGTCCTGTCGATCGCCGAAAGAGCTGTCTCCAGGGATTGCCTGTCATGGGCAAAGGCCCGCGGATCGTTGCGATAGACATTGCGTGAAAACTGGTCGAGCACGATCACGAGTGCCAAGGCCCCCTCAGGACCATCCCGCCAGTTTTCCAACTGCCCCTTTCGGGCGGCCCTCAGTGTATCGCCAAACCGCTTCTTGATGTCGGCATCGAATTCCTCGTCCTTGCGCCACCACTTCTGAGGACCCGCGGCAAACCAGAAGTCGAGAACGTCACGGGGGCGTATTTCCGATGTCATCAGGTGGTATCCTCTGGAGTTCAATAAATACTAACGCGGAGTCAATCCGAATTCGCTGAAGGGAATGTAAGCGACATCGTCTCCCACAGAGACCGACGAGACCTCTTCGGGCAATTCGATCAGGCCACTGGCCCGGGTCAGCGACGAAATCAGACCAGACCCGTCGCGATCGAATTTTCTCGCCACCGGTCCGCCGGGTCCGTCATTGTCGATCCAGCCGCGCAGGAACTCCCGCCGGTCGGTTTTCTTGCGTGCAATTTCGAACCCGGCCTTCATGACAAAACGCTGGGGAGAGACGACATTTGTCCCCTGCAAACGGGACAGCATGGGCCGGGCGTAGAGAAGGAAACACACCATGACCGCCACGGGATTGCCGGGAAGGCCCAGAAACACGGTGTCGTCGATCTGGCCGAAAGCAAGCGGGCGGCCCGGTTTGACCGCAAGTTGCCAGGCATGAAGCTTGCCGATCCGGTTGACCAGTTCGACCACATGGTCTTCCTCACCCCGGCTGGCTCCCCCGGACGTCATCACCACGTCGTGGCGAGCGGCTGCGTCTTCCAGGGCATCCCGGACGGTGTTTTCATCGTCGGCCAGGATGCCGTAATCGGTGACCGTCGCGCCGGATGTTGCCAGCAGCGACGACAGCAGATAGTGGTTCGCGTCATAGACCTGACCGTCGCTGAACGGCGTGCCGGGCCGGATGATTTCATCGCCGGTCGAAATCAGGGCGATGCGCAACGGCTTGTAACATCTGACGCGGTCGGCGCCGGCGGAAGCGGCCGCGGCAAGGTCTTGGGGGCGAAGCCTGTAACCGGGCCACAGCACCGCTTCCGCCGCGGCCACATCCTCGCCTGACCGGCGCCGGTTGATCCCTGCCCGCACCCCTGCCGGGATGCGCACCCTCTCGCATCCTGACTTGTCCACCAGTTGAACATCTTCCTGCATTACCACCGTGTCCGCCCCCTTGGGCATGACTGCACCGGTAAAAATCCGCGCAACGCCCCCAGGTTCGAGCGCCAGAGGCGACGGGTGGCCCGCTGGAATCCGCAAAGCGACCGGCAGCTCGGTTTCGCCGTCCACCGCAAGATCTTCGGCCCGCAAGGCATAGCCGTCGACCGCTGCGTTGTCGAAAGCGGGAATATTGCGTGGTGCCACAACCGCTTCGCACAAGACCCGTCCATGCGCTTCCTCGAGTGCAACCCATTCACCCGTTGCAACGACGCTCAGTCTCTGGTCAAGAAGTGCCAGAGCATCGTCGTGACGCAACCGGTCCTTGTCGTGAAGAAAACAGTCATCCAGCAATCGGCGGGCAGGTTTGCTCATTGGCCCGTGTCCGACTTGAGATAGTTGACAATGAAATCCGCTATCTGCACGATGTTGTTGAGATCCAGCACGGGTACCGTTTGTCCTGCAATGTCCATATCGCTGGCGATGGCAACGATCGAGGCATCATTCTCTGCAATGCCCGGATGATCAACCCCGCAACGCCGTACCTCGATCTTGGCATGGCGCTCTTCCTTATAGCCTTCGATCAGGATCAGATCGCAGGGCGACAGCTTTTCCAGAACGGCAGCCAGTGTCGGCTCGCTCGCCGCGCCAAGTTCGTGAACGATCGCCCACCGCGACCGGGAAACAACGGCAACTTCCTGTGCGCCCGCCTGGCGGTGGCGATAACTGTCGCGGCCCTTGTGATCGATCTCGAAAATTTCATGGGCATGCTTGACGGTTGAAACCACCAGACCACGCGACGACAGAACCTCCACGAGACCGGCCGTGAGTGTCGTCTTGCCGACGTCCTTGTACCCTGTAATGCCGAAAACCGGTGTTTTCATCAGGCCCTGGTCCGCAACTGGTTTGCCGCAGTCTCGAGGTCTTCCGGCCGGTTGACGTTAAAAAACGGATCGAACGGTTCGGCGGAGAAAGAGGCAACGCCAAGTTGGTAACGGGCCGTCCAGACATCGACTTTGCGCATCTCCTCATCGACCAGGGCCTTCCGCAGATCGCTTGCGAGACCTACCGGCCACAGACCGAACACCGGGTGATTGCGGTCGCCCGACCGCGCGCAGGCCATGTCCGCTCCGTCCTTGACACGTCTGAGCAATGCCGCCGCCAGATCATTGGGGAAAAACGGTGTGTCCGTCGCCACGGTCATGATCCAGGGATTCTCGGGACGGTTGTCGCGCGCCCATTCCATGCCGGTAAGCACGCCGGCCAGCGGGCCGGCGAATCCGCCGACCGTATCCGGCGCAACCGGCAGGCCGAATCGGTCGAAACGGCCGCGATCGCCATTGGCGTTGATCACCATGTCCGGCACCTGCAACCGGGTCCGCTCGATCACGAGATCGAGCAGGGTTCGACCGCCAATTTCCAGGAGGCATTTGTCGCCGCCGCCCATGCGCCGCGCCATGCCGCCCGCCAGCAAAACAGCTGTAACGCCCTTTGTCGTGGTCATGGCGTCACTCTCACGCCGAATCCATTTCGGTCGCCTTGCGACGGTGTCTGCGGTCTTCTTCCGCAACCTGCGACATGTCGGCATCGAATTCGATCCGGTCCTCGCCCGCGAGCACGACAAACCGTTTGCCGCGGGCCCGTCCGATCAGGGTGAGACCCGCATCGCGCGCAAGGTCGACACCCCAGGCGGTAAAGCCGGACCGGGAAATCAGGATGGGGATCTGCATCTGCACGCATTTGATGATCATTTCAGAGGTCAGCCGCCCGGTGGTATAGAATATCTTGTCGTGTGGCGACATTTTTTCGAGGAACATATAGCCGGCAATCTTGTCCACCGCGTTGTGCCGGCCGACGTCTTCCATATAGACCAGCGGCCGGTCTTCGTGACACAGCACGCAGCCGTGGATCGCGCCTGCCTTGAGATAGAGGCTGGGTGCGGTGTTGATCTTCTTCATCAAGGCATAAAGCCACGACGTCTTGAGACGGGCATCCCGGTTCAGGCTAATTGACGCGAAACTCTCCATCACGTCGCCGAACACCGTACCCTGCGCACAGCCCGATGTGCGGGTCTTTTTCTTCAGTTTCTCTTCGTAGTCGGTTTCCCTCTGCGTGCGCACCACCACCAGTTCGAGGTCTTCGTCATAGTCGATGCCGGTAACGGTATCGTCTGCCCGCAACATGTTCTGGTTCAGCAGATAGCCAACCGCCATCATTTCCGGATGATCGCCGATCGTCATCATGGTGACGATCTCCTGACCGTTCAGGAACAGGGTCAGGGGACGTTCATGCACCACGTTGATCTCGACCGGCTTGCCGTCCTGATCAACGCCGCTTACCGGCCGGCTGAGCATCGGGTCATCTGGGTCCGGAACGACTAGAAACTCATCGGACATGGCCGATCCCTATTTTGAAGAATTCAGGCGGCATCATAGTTCAGCACAGCACACCAAGAAATCCATAGAATGGAAAAACTGCACGCTCGCCGGCATCGACCGTCTTGACACCGCCATTCGACTGAAACAATGCACAGCAAATGTTTGTGTAATGTTCCGCAGAAACTGAGTGCGATTTTGAGAATTGAGCTTTGTTATATCAAATATTTGTTAGTCCTAAGTAGTATTGTAAATAATTATTCTGATGTTCACAAATTTTCATTACATAACATCATGAAACGTATGAACATAGGACAGTGTAGATGTTGTGGGTTTTTGGCATCATGGGCGCAGTCTTCATCATAATGGGACTGCGCGGGCAAACCGGTGGCATTGCAGGCCCCTGGATCGGCGTCAGTGTCCTGGTGTACGCATTCTCTCCATTCTCAATTTCCCAGATATCCACCAGTATCGGCATTCCAAGGACCTGGTCAGATGTATTTGCCGATACCTCTCCGGTCGAAGCCGAGCAGATTCCGTCTTCGAGTTATCGGATTTCAGCAGACGATGACGGGCACTTCAGAGTCAACATGTGGATCAACGGGACAATGATCAAGATGCTGGTCGACACCGGCGCATCAACGATGGCCTTGAGTTATGAAGACGGGCAGAAACTTGGTCTTGATCCAGCTAAGTCGAAAAACCTGGTTGCCATTAGCACGGCAAACGGAACCGCCTATGGCGCGCCCTATTACGTCGGACGTGTGGAAGTAGGGGAAATCAGCCGAACTGCCGTTGAAGCGATCGTGATGCCATCGGATACCCTCGGGGAGAGTTTACTCGGCATGTCATTTCTGAAGACCCTGACGCGTTATGAAGTCCGCAACGATGAAATGATTTTCGTTCAGTAAAACTCGACGGACACGACACGTCCGGCATCGGGGTCAAATCGCCAGGTATTGTCGCAACTGAGTTCAACGCCTCCGCGCCATAGCGATCTGCCGCACAGGTGCCTCCAATCCAGACGCCGGGCGAGCACATCTCTTCCCAAGTCGGTCAATCGGACCGGTATGTCAAAGGCCTCGCGGGCAAATCCGGTCGTGATCTGTCCTCCCCGGGGCATGAATTCGATCAGTGCGTGATCGTGCGCGCCAAGCTGGCGCATAAGCCACAGAAAAACCGCGTCGCCCAGAAACTGGCGTTCCTCGTCTTCCAGGCACGGACGAAACAATTGGGCAGGCGTCTTAGGTCTGTCAGAAAGCTTGCTCAATATCTGGCGTTCGCTGCGGGTCAGGCCGTCCCCGATCCAGGGATACTCCTGAAAGTGACGCTGGAGCGCGTCGCGTAGATACGGCACGGCCGCAAGGTCGCCATCCACACGGTCGCGCAATTTTTCCGGCGTATCGGACCTGAAGGCCGTCCATATGTCGGCTGCCACGGCAACAGCATCCGCGCTTATCGGAGTACGGCTGTTTACCAGATCCGGCACATCGTCCGGTTTCAGCCGTCCGAAGCACCCGTCGATCTCAACCAGGGAAATATTGCCTTGATAATTTGTTTCACTTCCGAAACAGTCCAGTATTTGTAGCAGTTGTAGTTGATCGTAGAGATCGGCTTCAAACCACAGAACGACTTCGTCATGAGCGGCCGCGTGTCGGAATTGTGCATCGCGGGAGGTAAAGGCCTCCGTGACGTCGGCGGCGTTTGCCCAACCGCACGACGCGATGAAATGACCCCTGACACGCGACAGGGCTTCCAGGGACGGCAATGCCGGAACAGGACCTTCGTGCAGGACGTCACGCCAGGCAATAACAGAGCCTTCGACGCCACCGGCACGCAACAACTCTAGAGCGACGTCCCCGTCTGTTACGTGAAACACTAAACGCGAGCCTTTGCTCTATTCGGCAGCTTCCGTCTGAGCGTGGGTCATGATACGGGCCGCACAGAACTTGAACTCGGGGATTTTTCCGAACGGGTCGAGGGCCGGATTGGTCAGGAGATTGGCCGCGGCTTCCACAAAGGCAAACGGCACGAAGATAACCCCATCGGGAATAGCGGTATCGGCGCGCGAATTTAGCACGATCGCACCGCGCCTGGTCTCGATCCGCACGGGGTCGCCGGCAGAAATACCAAGATCACGAATCGTGCCCGGAGACAGGGACGCCACAGCTTCCGGTTCGATCGCATCAAGCTGGGACGCCCGTCGTGTCATGGCCCCCGTGTGCCAGTGTTCGAGCTGACGCCCGGTCGTCAGAATCATCGGATACTCGTGGTCCGGTTGCTCGTCGGGCGGAATGATGGCGGCGGGAACAAACTTGCCAAGCCCGCTCTGGGTCGGGAAGCGGTCGCCGAACACGATATCCTCGCCAGGCCTGTCCTCGGAAAGGCAGGGGTAGGTCACGGAGTTTTCCCGGACGAGCCTGTCCCAGGTAATATTGTCGAGCGACGGCATCGCCTGTTTCATTTCCGCAAAGACATCCCTGGGGTGGTCGTAGTTCCAGTCCAGTCCCATGCGCCGGGCGAGTTCCTGAACCACCCACCAGTCGGGCATGGCCTCGCCGGGTGCATCGACCGCCTTGCGGCCCATCTGAACCTGGCGGTTGGTGTTGGAAACCGTCCCGTCCTTCTCGGGCCAGGCCGTCGCCGGCAGAACCACATCTGCGAACATGGCCGTCTCGGTCAGAAAAATATCCTGCACCACCAGGTGATCGAGCATGGCCAGCGCTTCGCGGGCGTGACCTGCATCGGGGTCCGACATAGCCGGGTTTTCTCCCAGCACATACATGCCTTTGATCGTGCCGGCATGTGTTGCGTCCATGATCTCTACGACCGTGAGCCCTGGATCCGGATCGAGATCTATCTTCCACAGGGTCTCAAGCCTGGTGCGGCTGTCGTCATGTCCGGTCTTTTTGTAGTCCGGAAAAAACATCGGAATAAGCCCGGCATCCGAGGCACCCTGTACATTGTTCTGGCCCCGTAACGGATGCAGCCCAGTGCCCTTGCGGCCCACCTGTCCGGCCATCAGAGCCAGCGAGATCAGACAGCGGGAATTGTCCGTGCCGTGAATGTGCTGGCTGACACCCATGCCCCAGAAGATGATCGCCGCATTGGCCTTGGCGTAGGTCCGCGCCACGGCCCGCAGAAGATCGGGTTCGATACCGCAGATTTCGCTCATGGCTTCCGGCGTATATTGGGCGAGGTGATCCTTGAGTTTCTCGAAGCCCTCTGTGTGGGCCTGCACATACTGGCGATCGTAAAGATCCTCCTCGACAATCACGTTCATGATCGCATTCAGCATCGAAACATCCCCGCCCGGTTTGAACTGGAGCATGTGTGTGGCGTGGCGTTTCAGGGCCTGCCCACGCGGGTCCATGACGATCAACTGGGCGCCGCGCTTGGCAGCCTGCTTGAAATAGGTTGCCGCGACCGGGTGGTTTTCCGTCGGATTGGCACCGATGACAATGATCACATCGGAGTCGCGAACTGCCGTGAACGGCGCGGTGACCGCACCCGATCCGATGGTTTCCATCAATGCGGACACCGATGAGGCGTGGCAGAGCCTGGTGCAGTGATCAACGTTGTTGCTGCCGAAACCGGTGCGCACCAGTTTCTGGAACAGGTAGGCCTCCTCGTTCGAACATTTGGCCGACCCGAAACCTGCGAGAGACTTTTTGCCCATACCATCGCGCAACGCGGTCAGACCGGAGGCCGCCCGGTCCAGCGCCTCTTCCCAGGTGGCCTCCCGGAAATGGGTCAGCGGATTAGACGGATCCATGTCGGGAAAATTTGACTTCGGCGCGTCTTCGCGTCTGATCAGTGGTTTTGTCAGGCGTTCCCGGTTGTCGATATAGTCAAAACCGAACCGCCCCTTGACGCAAAGCCGGTTCTCGTTGGCCGGACCGCCGGCGCCTTCCACATAGGCGATCTTGTTGTCCCTGATCTTGTAGCTGATCTGACAGCCAACGCCGCAATAAGGGCAAATGCTGTCGACTTCGCGGTCGAACCCGCGGCTGCCGACACCGGCCTCATTGACGATTGACCCGGGCATCAATGCCCCGGTCGGGCAGGCCTGCACGCATTCGCCGCACGCCACACACGTGCTCGAGCCCATCGGGTCGTCGAAGTCGAACACAATCTTCGAGTTGCTGCCGCGTCCGGCCATCCCGATCACGTCGTTGACCTGAACCTCACGGCAGGCCCTGACGCACAGGTTGCAGTGGATGCAGGCATCAAGATTGACGCGCATCGCAGGGTGGGAACTGTCCGGCCCGGGCGCCGAGCGCATGGGAAACCGGCTCGACGTGGTGTCTTGCGCCTCGGCCCAAGCCCACAGGCCGCTGGCCTGGTCGTGCGCTTCTTCCTTGACCGGTTGGTCGGCCACAAGCATTTCCATGACCATGCGCCGTGCCGTTTTGGAGCGGTCGTTCTGGCTGTTCACAACCATGCCATCGCGTGGAGTGCGGATACACGAGGCGGCCAGAACCCGCTCGCCTTCTATTTCCACCATGCACGCCCGGCAGTTGCCGTCGGCCCGGTAACCCGGTTCGTCGCGGTAACAAAGATGCGGAATATCCGTCCCGATCCGTTTTGCGACCTGCCAGATCGTTTCATCGGACCCGGCTTCGACCTCGCGGCCGTCGAGGGTAAACTTGATATTTTCGCTCATGGTGACGCAAGGCTCCGTCAGGTCTCTTGGATTGAGCACCGTGTCCGGCGCTAAGAAATTTCGGATTACAGTTCATCCCGGAAGTATTTGAACACCGATTGAAGCGGGTTTGAAGCTGCTTGTCCAAGGCCGCAGATGGAGGCATCCGCCATGGCCGCCGACAATTCGTTCAAAAGCGGCTCGTCCCAGGTATCCTGCTGCATCAATTTTACAGCCTTCTCGCACCCGACCCGGCAAGGCGTGCATTGCCCGCAGCTTTCGTCTTCAAAGAATTTCAGGAGATTCAAGGCCGCATCCCGGGCCGTGTCCTTGTCCGAAAGGATCACCACCGCATGGGATCCGATCAGGCAGCCGTATTTCTCGAGTTCCCCGAAATCGAGCGGCAGGTCGTCCATCGAGGCCGGCAGAATCCCACCGGACGCGCCGCCCGGGAGGTAGCCTCTGAAACTGTGCCCCTCGGCCATGCCGCCGCAGTAATCATCTATCAGTTCACGAACCGTGACGCCGGCTGGCGTCAGCTTGACGCCGGGGTTCTTGACCCGGCCCGACACCGAGTAGGATCTCAGCCCCTTGCGGCCGGGCTTGCCCTGGTCTGCAAACCACTGCGCCCCACGGGACAGGATTTCCGGCATCCAGAACACGGTCTCGACATTGTGCACCAGTGTCGGGCGACCGAACACGCCGACCTGCGCCACATAGGGCGGCCGGTGGCGCGGCAGGCCGCGCTTGCCTTCAATGCTCTCGATCATGGCCGATTCTTCACCGCATATATAGGCGCCCGCACCGCGGCGAAGGTCCACATAGCCAGGCTCGATCAGGCCTTCAGCCTCGAGCGCGGCGATTTCAGCAATCAGAATTTCACGGGCTGCAGGGTACTCGTCGCGCAGGTAGACAAAAACAGTTTGCGCATCCACCCCCCAGGCGCCGATCAGCATGCCTTCCAGGAACTGGTGCGGTTTGGTCTCGAGATAATGGCGGTCCTTAAAAGTTCCAGGTTCGCCCTCGTCTGCATTGATGCACATGTAACGCGGACCCGCTTCCGAACGGACAAATCCCCACTTGGTGCCGGACGGAAAACCGGCCCCGCCAAGGCCCCGCAATCCGGCCTCGCCAAATGTCTCAATAACGCCTTCCGGCGTCTTATCACCCGATCGGCATGACTTGAGCATGTCGTAACCGCCCCGGGACACATACTGCGCAAACGTCTCGTACTCCGGCACCAGCGGTGTGGTGTCCCGGTTTCCCGCCGCCGCCAGAACCTTGTCCGCGTCGGCATGGTCGATGTGCCGTTGTCCGACAACCGCCACGGGTGCCAGGTCGCATCGCCCCATGCATGGTGCATGAACCACACGGACATCCTTGGGCGCGTTCTCGCCCAGTTGCGCCAGCAGGGCGTCGGCCCCCATCAGGGCGCAACTCAGACTGTCGCAGACCCGCACCGTGACTTCCGCCGGCGCCGCCTCGCCTTCCTTCACCACATCGAAGTGATGGTAGAAGGTTGCGACCTCGTAGACTTCCGCCTGGGCGAGTTTCATGTCGTGGGCAAGTGCACGCAGGTGTCTGGCGTCAAGACAACCGTACTTGTCCTGGATCAGATGAAGGAATTCGATCAGCAGATCGCTTCTGCGCGGGCGGTCGCCGAGCAAGGCCTGTACGTCGTCGAGAGCATCCATATCGACCTGACGGCCCTTGGGAAACGCGCGCGACTTGCCGCGGCGTCTGCCGTCGGTATTCTTGCCCGGCCGTGTAACCTTCGATCTCAGGTCGGTTTGTGGTGAACTCATCGATAAAAATTCCTAAAGCCGTGACACAGCGGGTTCTTTTGGTAGTGGTGGCGCTAACATCACTGTATGGCCCTTGAGCCTACCCGCCGCAAACGTCATATTACGTCCAAAACCGCCGCCCGTTGGTCAGTCAGGAGTCGGTTTTGGACAGATTCTCATATTGTGGGATACCATACACCATGAGCGAAGCCGATGAAATCCTCGATGTAAGGGGGTTGCTGTGTCCGCTGCCGGTCCTCAAGGCCAGAAAACGGCTCATGGGTATGAAGCAAGGATCGGTTCTCCGGCTCGAGGCGACCGACCCGGCATCGGTAATCGACGTCCCGCACTATTGTGCGGAGAGCGGCAATGAGCTTGTGGATAAGGTTCAGGATGACGACCTTTTCACCTACTGGATCAGGCGCACGTGAGCCCTCCACATTTCATTGGCAATTTCTTTTGTTGCTAATCGGCCTCTGGCCTCGCCGGGCTCCAGAGGCGGTACACAACGACATTCCGGTATCTGTAAAACAGCACATATTCGCTGTTGATGAAGTTTTGGATCTCTTTCGCATGCTCGCCCAGATATGCAGGCGCCGGGCCGGGCCAGGAAACAACAAAGGTCGGGCGGCTTCTGACAATGCGCCGAAGTTCGTCTTTGGCAATGTATCCGGCGTCACTGAGTGTCGAGATGATCGGTGCTCTCACGAGATTGCTGGGATGGGTGACGACCTTGGAAACCGGCTTGGCATCGAGATACCAAAGGACCAGATGATTGCCCAGGGCCCAGACTGTATCATCGGGCCGCCGCACGGCATCGATGCGATCGGCGGTTCTTCTCATGCCGTGAGATTCCCGGACAAATCCCGGCTCAGTGAGCACGCGCAGCGTCGTGGAACCGTTGACCATCAAGGCAAAATAGAAAGGAATCATCGCGAGGCTGCAGGCAACAACAAAAAACGGACGGCTTGGCCGGAGAGCACCTAATCCACGCGATGCGAACACACCGGCAAATGGGATCACATGGAGCCAGTAGTGATGGTACGCCGCTCCCGTGATGAGAACTGAACCGGAAACCGCACCGAACATCAACCACAACAAAACATCCTCCCGGACAAGCTTTCGCGAATCCTCGTCGGACCTGAATAGACCCAGCACAGTATCGACCGCACCAAATGCCAGACACAACACGATCGGCTTGAACATCCAGTACCAACTGTACGATTTGAACGCATCCAGAGCGCTCATCTGATCGCCGGAATATGCCAGAGCGACATCGACCACGCTTAGCTTCAGCACGTCCAGTGCATCGGCATGCGCATAGGCCATAACAAGCACCAATGGTGGCACGAGTCCGGCAAGAATGTAGGCAAGCAACGAGCGCCGGGCGCGTGATTGGTTCGCTCCAAACACGCTGATCCACAGGAAGTACAGGCCGAAAGCAACCGCGACCACCCCGAGGTTGGTACGGGTCAGCGTGGCGAGTGAAATGAGAAGGCCGGCCAACGCGACCGCCCACAGTCGGTCCGGCCGCGCAATTATCAGCCAAAGCGCCCACATCAACATCGCCATGGCGGGGAGTTCAGTGCTGGTGTGTTGCCCGAAAGTGGGCGCGCTCATGAAGATCGCGAGCAATACGCCGACTCCGGCCGATAAGGTATCGACCTTGCGCCGGGCAATCGCGAACGCGGCCACGCTCGAGGCTAGAATGCAAAAATCACCAAACAGGCGGATCGCGACCAGCGACTTGCCGAAGACGGCCATGACACCTGCGAGCAGGTAAAACATGAATGGAGGCTTGATATCAAAACGTTTGATGTAGGGCAGTTCGCCATCCAAGACGTCCGAGGCCATCAGGATGAAAGTGCCTTCGTCCCAGTCTATTGACTCCCGGTGGAGACTGCCGATCTGAGTGGCCAGCACGGCGGCCGCAAATATCAAGACCCAGGTCAACGGCTTGTCGGCAAACAGGCGCACCTGACGCAAGCCAGCCATCAATTGGTTCGCGGTTCATGTTTGGAGAGCATGTCGGTTGACATCGCGATCATAATGATTGCCTTGGACGACTCAACGGTCTGTTATACCAATGCAGCTTTCACGTCATCCTTGAAGCCAACATGGACATACTCGCCGGCTTCGAAGACCGGGCGTTTGATAAGAGCGGGATAAGCCGCCATCAGGGCAACCGCTGCCGCCTCGCCGATCCCCTGCTTTACCTCTTCGTCAAGCGTCCGCCAGGTTGTGCCGCGCCGGTTGAGCAACGTTTCCCAACCCACCACCGCAGACCACGCGGCAATCTGCTCAGGCGACACACCGTCGGCGCGAACATCGCGAAACTCAAAGGGCAAGTCACGAGCCTTCAGCCAGACAATGGCCTTTCGACAGGTGTCGCAATTCTTGAGGCCGTAGACGGCGATCATGGCCGCTCCCCTTAGCTTTTGTCGAAAAATCCGCCGCCACGATTGATTGACAACGTTTGATTGGGCTCGAAGGCCGCGACCGCGTCCATCGCCGATGGCGGTTCGGCGAACGCTTTCATCAAGCCTTCCAGATGTTCCTTCGGAATGTTGCGCGTGATGAAAACGATCCGCGAACGCCGGTCGCTGTCGGGCCAGGCATCCAGGTGGACCGGTGGATGAAAAACATGCTGCACGCCATGGATGACGACCGGGCGTTCCGGATCCTCCTCGAGCTGCACGATCCCCTTCATCCGCAACAGATCCGCCCCGTAGTTTGCTCTGAGAAGTTCCATGAACAGGTTGAAGCTGTTCATGGAAAGCGGGGCATCCTGCGCGATACAATAGGCGCTGATGTTTTCGTCATGACGATTGACGTCGTGGTGGTGAGTATGATGGTCACCGCCATCATGTTCCTCGGCGAAAGCCTCTTCTCGCAACCACCGCGCCACATCAGGTGCCTTGGTGTCAGGGTTGTAGAGGCCCGCATCGAACAAATCCGCCGCCGACACCTGCCCGTGACAGGCGACAATAAGTTTGGCCGCTGGGTTCAAGGATCCGAGCCGGGTCTTTAGGTCTTCCAGGGACTCCGCCCGTTTCCCATCATCGCGGCACAGGTCCGTTTTTGTCAGAACGATCCGGTCGGCGACGGCCGCCTGCTTTACGGCTTCGCCATGGCTTTCCAGCGTGTCCAACCCGTTGACGGCATCCACCGTCGCGATCACCCCGTCCAGGCGATAGCGCATGACAAGGTACGGGTGGCTCATGATTGTGTGCAGGATCGGCGCCGGATCGGCCAGGCCCGTGGTTTCGATCACGACCCGGTCGAAGGCCTTGATCCGGCCGTCGTCACGGCGTTCCAGAAGGTCGTTCAGGGTATCGACCAGATCGCCCCGTATCGAGCAGCAAAGACAGCCACTGGACATCTCCAGGATGCCTTCATCGGCACTTTCCACCAGCAGGTGGTCGAGCCCGATCTCACCGAACTCGTTGATAATAATCGCTGCATTCGCAAGCGCCGTGTCACGCACCAGTTGATTCAGCAACGTCGTCTTGCCGCTGCCCAGAAAACCGGTCAGGACGGCAACCGGTATCGGCGCCTGCGATGAATGTGTGGCGGGTTCGGTCATGTCATGGAGTCTATACCCGATCTTGCACCGGGCATGCCACCATCACGTACCCGTAGATCGGCATTTGCAGCGGCGTGCCCGCATTCGGCCGCCAGATTGACGGTCCCAATCGATCAGGATTTTGGTGTTGATCTCTTTTTCTTCTTTTTCTTTTTCCGTGCCCGCTTCTTCTTTTTCTTCTTGCGTTTTTTCTTCTTGGCGGATTTCGGCGGTTTGGGTGGCTTGAAGTAGCCCTTCTCGAAGGTCTTGCAGGCTGTGTTGGATTTCTGGAAATGAGCGCAAATATCGCGGGCCTGTTGTTGCGGCACGCCATACATGATCGACGCCAGTTGTTTGTTGCGATAGTCGCGGACCACAGCCCCGCGCCCGGTGTAGATGATGTTGCGCAGTGCCATCAGGTTCTCGCGCAGGACGATGTGCGCCTTTGCCCGGTTCTCAAAGCGACCGAACTCCACACCCCAGCCATGGACCCCCCAGGGCGACACCAGCGGCGTGTCAGACTTACGCTTGCACACCACCGATTTCATGTCGTAAGGCGAAGACTGGAACAGGCCGCCGTTGGAATAGTCGCCAACCGTGCGGCCTTCTTTGGAGTTGGTGGCAAAGCCCTTTTCAAGGGCCGCCTGTGCTGCGTTGGTCCGGGCACTGGACGACTTGGCGCCGAGGACCACCGCCACGAGGCGGCGGCCGTTGCGGGTAGCAGACCCCACGAGATTATATCCCGACGAACAAATGAACCCGGTCTTCAGCCCGTCTGCCCCCGGCATCTTCTTGAGCAGTGTATTCCAGGCCCTAAACCGGCGTTTGCCGATCTTGACATCCTTCATCTTGAAGATTTTGGCGTGCTCGGGAAACTGGCTGACGATAGCCTTGGCCAGAAGTCCCATGTCCCGCGCGGTCGACACCTGCCGCGGATCGGGCAACCCGTGCGGATTGGCAAAATAGGTGCCGGTCATGCCAAGCCGGCGCGCCCAGGCATTCATCAGTTTGACGAACTGCTCTTCGCTGCCCGAAACCCCTTCGGCGATCGTCACCGCCAGGTCATTCGCCGACCGGACGATCAGCACTTGCAGCGCCTTTTCAAGGGTTATTTTGGAGCCCACAGGCATGCCGACCTTGCTGGCTGGCTGACGCTGAGCGTGCTGCGTCATGACAAGCTTGGACTTCAGGGTCAGCTTGCCGTCGCGGATGGCGTGAAATGCCAGGTAAGCGGTCATGAGTTTTGTCAGCGACGCTGGATACCACGGGGCACCGGGGCTGTCGGAGTGAATCACATCACCGGTCGCGGCTTCAAACACGATCGACGGTCCCGCCGACGACACGGTCGACTGCACCAACGAACATGCCAGAAGAATGGCGACAAAAACGAACCGGCTGATTGGCAAACCCTTTTCCCCCAGATTGAGCGCTGCGCAGTATGCGGCGGTCGCGTCGAAAGGTGAAGTCCCCAGATCGCGATCAGACAAAAAATCCGAGAATATGGTCAACACTATGGCAGTATCGGCCTCAAGACCCGGAATCACCGGGCCGTTTTTTTGAAAGAAGCCGTAATGATCGCCTCACTCGCCATGTACGATCTGCCTCAGGCGCGCCGCTGGACGAATCGATTATGGGACTCGATTGCCTCGTCTCTGAAATCCGCCGGTATTGAAAGGGTTCCCCGGGACCTCACCAGACAGGATGACCAGTACCCAGTCTGGACCGACCCGGATCTGCTGCTTGCCCAGACCTGCGGCTACCCGTTGACCCACAAACTGTCCGGCCTTGTGCGCACTGTCGCAACACCCTGTTATGATGCGCCTGGTTGCAACGGCCCCAACTACTCCAGCCTGATCCTCGTGCGGGCAGGCACCTACCGTGATCTGCCTTCGCTGAAGGGAACACGGGCGGCCTACAACGGCCAAGATTCGCAATCTGGTTATGCCGCTTTCCGTGCCGTCATCGCGCCCCTTGCCGGAGGCAAGCCCTATTTCAGTGAAACCCTTGAAACCGGCGGCCACGCCATGTCGGTCAAAGCCGTCATGGAGGGCCAAGCGGATGTCTGCACCGTCGACGCCGTCACCCATGCCATGCTCGCCCGCCACGAGCCCGAAACAGTTGCAGGTCTCCAGACCATCGGGTTTACACCGAGTGCACCTGGCCTGCCTTTGATCACCAGCCTGGACACCGCGTCCGACGTCCTCGACGCCCTGCGTCGGGCACTCGAACAGGCAGTTGGCAATCAGAATCTGGCGGAAACCCGTTCCGAACTTCTGATCACCGGTTTCCAGGTTCTCGCCGAAGACGCCTACGACGGTATTCTGGCCATGGAGCAGCGATGTCATGACTTTGGTTACAGCACTCTGGCGTGAGCCAGGCGCTTGTTGTTTGACCGGGCTGTCGGGTTGCGGTAATGGCCTGGATATGATCCTGTCGCCGGGCTTCCGGAAGTCAACCATAAAGGTCGTTAATGACTGTATTGCCCGAGGGTTTTGACATTCTTCACATCGTGGCGGTGGCGTTCCTGGCCTTGTCCTGGGTCGCCTACGCTCCTCTTCTGGCGGCCTTTGCCCGGGGGACCCTCAATTCCCAGCTCGATGACGTCCGCAAGCACTGGATCGGAATTTCGATAATACGGGAGAACCGGACATTCGACGCCGTTTTGCTGGGTCATATCATCAATTCGGTCGCCTTTTTCGGATCGGCGACGCTCATTGTCCTGGCCGGTCTGGTTGGAACGCTCGCCAGCGTGTCGAAGATCCATGAAATCATCGTCCAACTCCCCCTTGTGGCTGAAATGGGCGTCGAACTTTTTGCCCTCAAGCTTCTGGTCATTGTCTTTCTCATGACCGTGAGTTTCTTCTCTTTCACGTACTCCTTGCGGAAACTGATCTACACAATCGCCCTGGTCGGCGGCCTGCCGGAGACCGCCGACGACAGACCGGGCCGCGATGTTATGATCGACACTGCAGCCACGGTTCTCACCGAAGCGGTGCGCAGCTTCAATTCGGGAATCCGCGGATATTACTATGCCGTGTCCGCCATGTTTCTGTTTATCGGACCGATACCCTGCATTGCCGCGACGGCCATCGTGATGTTCATGTTGTTCTACCGCCAGACCTCGACCAGCACGGCAAATGCCATCGAACGGTATGTTGACGCACTGGGCAGCTATCGCAACCACCCGAAATGACCGGGATCCGGCCCTTTTCTGTCCGGCCCATAGACAGTCCCGGATCATCCACGTCGCAAATTTTGATTTGAGTTGATCCAGTATTTCGGTAGTCTCAGGCTTGTTCGCTGAGAAATGACTATCATCGATACTTGGAAACTTGATAAACGGGCGTTCGATCGAATGTCTGATTGAACGTTGGGTTTGCGTAATGAACAGATTTCAATTCAGTCTCAACCACAATGCAGGCTGGTCCGATGGGCATTGATATCGGATCGGACGACATCGCCCGTGCAGCCGCCGCGATGACGCAGCTGGACAGTTGTCCGGCATGTGCCGGCACGATCTTTCGTGACGCCTTCACCGACAACGATCTCACCCGCCTGTCGCAACTGCCCGATGCCTTGCGCCGGAGCGACTATCGCCTGTGTTGCAGTTGCATGCTGGTCTTTGCCGCCTGGCGGCAGGTACCGGAAGCGGCGGTTGCCTATTACGACCTGTTTCCCGATCTTGAACATCGGCACTACGCCGTCTATCCGCCACCTGACGAGTATCGCGCCAACAAGGCGCGTGTCGCGCAGTGGATCGTCGGAGAACTGGAGACGGCCGGAGCGCTAAGGGATAACCAGCGCGTTTTGCATATCCGCAGCGACTGCGGCAGCCTGGGTCCGGCACTTCGGGACAGATATCCGGGCACTACTGTCGTTGGTCAGGACTACTTTGACTCAAATGTCCGCTTCGCCAATGAAGCCGGCAATGTCGACGCCAGGCTGCTTAAACCAACCGGCGCGGAACTACTTGAAGACTCTGCCTTTGACATTGTCGTAATCAACCACATGTTCACCCACGCCCTCGACCCCCGTTCGGATCTCGATATCTATCTGAAGATGCTCAAACCGGACGGCACCATATTCACGTATAACGAAATTGACTTCTACGAGGCATTGCGTTTTGGCGGACGGCATTTTCGGACCAAGCCGGTCAACAATTACCACAAGCAGCTCTTCACGCCGCGTTCCCTTCAAAGGTTCTTTGCCGCCGCCGGTCTCGAGATGACCGGAGCGGGCCGCCGCCGGAATACGCTGTCGGCATGTCTGAAGCACAATCCTGCCGTTTGGGTGAAACCGGCCGGCCAGGACGAACTGGACGACATGACAAGACGACTGGACGCCTGGCTCGAAATGCGGTCGTCATTCAAGGGCAAGGTCGTGTCGTGGTCCCCGGTCCGGGCTGTTCTGAAAGCCATAGCGAGCCCGCCACCGGTTCTGCCGTCATAGGCCCTTCTTAGACTATTCGACAGTAACGCTTTTTGCGAGATTACGCGGCTGGTCGACGTCGCGGTTAAGAGCAACGGCACTGTGGTAGGCCAGAAGCTGAAGCGGAATCCCCATCAGGATCGGATCGAGTTCCGGTTCGGTCCGGGGAACGTCGATACGGTCGTCGACCACCACCGGCAACTCACCATCATGGGTTATGGCAATGAGCGGACCTTTGCGCGCCCGCACTTCTTCCACCGATGACACATTCTTTTCGAACAGATCGTCGCGCGGAAGGATTGCCACCGTCGGGGTTTCGGGACAGATCAGCGCCAGCGGTCCGTGCTTCAACTCCGACGCCGGGTAGGCTTCGGCATGGATATAGGAGACTTCCTTCAACTTGAGTGCGCCTTCAAGCGCCACAGGAAATCCCAATGCCCGGCCGATGAAGAACATGTCACGGGAATTTGCATATTTTTCCGCAACCGCCTTGATGTGGGCCTCGCCGGCAAGGATCTCCTCGATCTGCCCGGGCAGTTTCTGCAGACCGTCGATGAGCCTGCGACCGGCAGACGGCGACAGGTCCCTGATCCGTCCCAGGTAGAGACCAAGCAGGGCGAACGCCACAAGAGTCGACGTGAAGGTCTTGGTTGAGACCACGGCGATTTCAGGGCCGGCATGCAGGTAGACGCCGCCGTCGCATAGCCGCGCGATCGTGCTGCCGACAACATTGATGACCCCCAGGACGCGCCCGCCTTTGCGCTTTATTTCCTGCACCGCCATCATCGTATCGAGGGTTTCCCCGGACTGGCTGACGGCAATGTAGAGCGTGTCTCGTTCAATCACCGGATTGCGGTAGCGGAATTCGGACGCAGGCTCCGCGGACGTCGGGATGCGTGCAAGCTGTTCGATGATCTGGGCGCCGTTCGAACCGGAGATGAACGCCGAACCGCATCCCAGAATCTTGACCCGTGAAATATCGAGCAACGCGCGGGGCTCCAGATTTAGGCCACCAAAGTGGGCGCTCATGAACCGCTGGTCGAGCCGGCCCTGCAGCATGCGCGTCACGGCTTCCGGCTGCTCGGCAATTTCCTTGCGCATGAAATGAGCGTAGTCGCCACGGTCGTGGGCGTCGCCCTGGCTCTGCACCGTCGTCGGCGTCTTGTCGGTCGGCACGGCATCGAGGGTTGACGTCTGATAACCGTTCCGGGCGACGACCGCCATTTCTCCGTCGTCGAGATAGATCACCTGACTGGTATGGCGCACCAGCGCCGAGGCATCGGAGGCCACGAACATCTCGTGCTCGCCGACGCCCAGGACAACCGGACTGCCGTTGCGCGCAACCACGATCGTGTCCGGTTCATCCGCGGACACCACGGCGATGCCATAGGCCCCTTCGACCTTCTGCAGCACGTCCCGCACGGCATCTTCAAGTTTGGGTGCACCGGACCGCGCAATCATATGGGCCAGCACTTCCGTGTCCGTATCGGACTCAAACTCGGCACCGTCAGCCTCCAGCACACGCCGCAGACCGGACGCATTCTCCACGATGCCGTTGTGCACCACGGCAATCCTGCCGGCGGGATCCACATGAGGGTGAGCATTGCGGTCGCTGGGTTCGCCATGGGTTGCCCAGCGTGTGTGGGCGATGCCCGTGGTCCCGCTGATCCTCTTTGGCAAACTCGATTCCAGCGCCCGCACCTTGCCTTTGGCTTTATGAACGGACAGTTTCCCGGCTTTCGCCAGTGCAATACCCGACGAATCGTAACCGCGATAGGCAAGCCTGTGCAGTCCTTCCAGCAGGATCGGCGTTGCGTTCTGACGGCCCACGTACCCTACAATTCCACACATAAGAATTTTCCTGTTCTATCCGTAAATGATGCGGCGAATCTGACGCAACGTGAGCGGAGAAGCACAGAAGCGCCGCTCCTCGAGTTCCCGGGCGATGCACTCAAAGATCACCGGATTTGTCAGCGGCACCGACTGAAGTTCCGTATGACGTCTGACCACATAGGCCTCCGGCGTTTCCGACAGAAACGAGAATACCTCATCGACAACCCGCACTGCCTCCTTGCGGTCCAGTCGTGTCGTGCTGGCGAGGTGATCAAACAGTTCTTCAAGATCGTCCATGAGAGTAAAAAGCAAAACTGAATGAAAAATACAACTATTTTGCCCGAATTCGGGCACAAAGCGCTAATAACTGCCGCCAACTACATCCAATTCGGCCAAAGTCCCAGCGTTTTGCTCAAGGCATCCACTGCCGATCTTCTGGTCGTCCGGTTGCGTCCGGAAAACGCCTGGCGGCAGGAAAGAGCCCGACACGGCCATTCAGATCAGACTTGTTCCAGCCCGATTGGAGCCCAAAAGCTCTACTTGCGCATACAGTCAGTAGCATCTATGCCGACAGCAGCCCGGGCAGTGACCTTGGTATACAGTGCAACAAGAGCGAGGCAAAATTCATGCCCCTATCCATTGGCCTCATCGGATACGGCCATTTCGGCGCGTTCCTTCATGCCCTCGCGCAGCGCTATCTGCCGAACGCAGTGCTGAAGATCCATTCAGGCCGGCGAAAACCGGATGGGATCCTGTTCTATCCTCTTGAAGAGGTTGCAGCCTGCGATGCGGTGGTGCTGGCCGTACCGATTGGCGCCTACGCGGCCACGCTGGCGGAGATTGGCCCTCACATGACGCCGGACGGCATTGTGGTCGATATCGCTACGGTCAAGAAATACACCATGGAACTGTTGCAGGCGGCGCGGCCCGCTGGCCCCTTTATTGCCATGCATCCCATGTTCGGACCGGAAAGTTATGCCAAACGTGGTGGCGACGTCACCGGATTGCGGATCGTCGTCACCGGGCACAGCCTGACGCCCCCTCGTTACTCGGCACTGTGTCAGAAACTCGCCGCAGTGGGGTTCTCGATCATCGAAAAGACCGCCGAAGCGCACGACAAAGACCTGGCAGAGACACTCTTCCTCACCCACTACATCGGCCAGGTTATTGCTCGCGGCGGATTCGAGCGTACCGACATCGACACAGTCTCGTTCGGTTTTCTGATGGACGCCGTGGATTCCGTGCGACATGACGGCCAGCTCTTCGAGGAGGTCTGTCGCTACAACCCCTATTGCCACAAGGTGATCGAGCGGTTCGACAGGAGCGACCGACAGGTGCGCGATGCGATGCTGAGCCTGCAGCCATCAGGTCGAGACGGGAACTAGCAAGGTTGCGACAAGCATTTGAAAAACTCAATCGCAAGGCACAAAGCACATTGCAATCAATTGCGTACTGCCGAAATTTTGAAGAAAATATTTCATACTTGATGTTTTGAAAGTTTTATTACATATTGGCACTCAAGGTTTGGGAGTGCTAGGAATCGACACATCCGTTCGCCAGAGATTGTCAAAATGGATTGGGGACGGCTCCAAGGCCGACCGCGCCATCGCCAGCTATATGCTCGGGCAGATCAACACAATTGCTTTTGAAACGGCGGCAAGTATCGCCGAAAAAGTCTCGGTCAGCGAACCGACAGTAGGGCGGTTTTGTCGTTCGCTCGGCTACAAGAGCTTCAAAGACCTCAAGAGCCATCTCAAACAGGATATCGGTGACAAGCCGTGGCTCATCAGTGATCGCCTGAAGGAGTTTCAGCGTCGCGCGAAGTCCGGCGAGGACCAGCTTGCTCGAGGGTTGGAGCTGGAAATGGCAGCGCTCGTGCAGGTTTATGAATTGGCGCATACGCCGGAGTGGGCGCGTGTGGTCCGACGGCTAGCATCCGCGCCGGCGGTTTTTGCAACCGGGCTCCAGACGGAGCGTGGCATGGCCCAGATTTTTGTCAATCAGCTACAATATCTGCGCAGTCGCGTGCATCTCGTCGATCTTGCCAGTGGCAATTTTTCCGAAGTTCTGATGCCGGAAAATGCCGGTTCCTGCCTCGTCATCTTCGAGGCGCGCCGCTATTCCCGCATGGCACGCCTGCTCGCTCAGGATGCCAGGGAAATTGGTATTTCCACAACACTTGTCACCGATGCCTATTGTGACTGGGGTCACGATCTCGTCGACGAGATGTTTGTTGTTCCGACCGAATTTAACCTGTTTTGGGAGTCGACTGCCCAAATGGCAAGCCTGGCCAATCTGTTGGTCAACGGCGTGTTCATAGAACTCGGTACAAGAGTCGAAAACCGCATGAACGAAGTCTCAAGGCTCTACAGCCGCTACACGGGCTATGTCGGCGATCCGGCAGGCCCGGCTTCGGGAGGGCATTCTTAAGCGCATTGCATATCCGATAATCATAATTACAAGGAATACCAAATGCGACATCTGATCAAAGCAGGCCTTTTATCCTCATCAACACTACTATCTGCCAGTGTCATTGCACTGGGCCTTTCGTCCATGGCCATAGCCGGACAAGCGACAGTGGCTCTTCCAACCGGTGAGCTTGGCGCAACATCCTACGACCCTATCCGATCAAGCAATCTGAACTCAGTGACATCGCTGATCTACGATCGCCTGGTTGAACAGGATGCCGATCAATCGTTCCACCCCCATCTTGCGACCTCCTGGGAGGAGAGTGCAGATGGCATGACCTGGACCTTCAAGTTGCGCGAAGGCGTCAAGTTTCATGACGGCGAGGCATTCAACGCCGAAACAATAGCGTCGTGGATTCCGGATTTCAAAGACACGGAAAACGCCTATCTGGTGAAAGCGATCGAGAAGGTCGAAGTGGTTGATCCCCTGACCGTAAAATTTGTCATGGCAAGGCCCGAGCCAAATCTTCTTTACAATCTTGCCAGCACATTCATGGGCATTCCCGGTCAAAAATCCTATGACAGCCTTGGCAAGGACTATGGTGTTTCAACGGCTATTGGAACCGGCCCGTTCAAGCTCACCAAGTTTGAAATCGGCCTCGAAACCGTTGTTACACGAAATGACGACTATGCCTGGGCGTCGGGCCTGTCCGTCAATCAGGGTGCGGCACATCTGGACAAAGTCACTTTTCGTGAGATCCCGGATCAGTCCACCGCATTTCTGGAATTGAAGACCGGCGGCATCGACGTGCTCATGGGCGTACCGACAGACTTTCTGGCAATACTGAATGCCGAAGAAAATGTCGGTGTCATCACCATGGCCGGCACCGGAATCAGCTATATGCCGATCAACACCACATCGGCCCCGTTCGATGACATCAAGGTGCGTCAGGCAACGACACTGGCGATCAACCAGAAAGCCATTCTGGACAACATCTACAAGGGCGTCGGCTCACAGGCGAACCACTTCCTGATCGACACTCTGCCCGCTGGTGATGTGAAGTCCGAACTCAAGGTGAACTTCGACGCCGCCAAATCCAATGCTCTTCTTGATGAGGCGGGTTGGATGAAAGCCGACGGCGGCGTGCGCATGAAAGACGGCGCACCGTTGCAGGTAAAACTCTTTACCAAGAACGATTCAGACCTCAAGCGTCTGACACAAGTGGTCCAGGCACAGCTCAAAGAAGTTGGCATGGACGCCGTGATAACCGTGTTTGATTCAAGCACGATCCGCGACGAGTACAAGAAGAACAGCCATCAGTTGGCCGTGCGCAGCTATGACTGGAACAATTCAGACATTCTGGAATGGTTCTTCTCCGGCACGCGCCTTGGATATCCGAATGTCTCCATGTGGACCGACGAGAAATCTGAATCGCTCAAAGACGTGGCGATGACCAAGTCAACCACGTCGGCGGAACGGATTGCCAACTTCAAGGCCTATCACGAGCACCTTCTGTCTCAGCATTTGTTCGTGCCCCTGTATCAGCCTGCACAAAACATCGCATTCAACAAGAGCACGGTGACAGTGCCGGAAAAGATCCGGGGACCGCGTTTCCGCTCGCAGACCTTCGTTGATATCGACGTCGTGAAATAGAGATGAAGGCAGCGTAAAACCAATCAGATAAAGCCGGGAGCCGGGTATGATTATCAAATATTCCATTCAGCGATTATTGATGATCATTCCGGTCTCTCTCGCAATCTCGGTTGTGATTTTCATGATTGTTCATCTTCTGCCCGGTGACCCGATCGACAATCTCATTCGGGTCGGGTCATCGCCGGAAGACAGGATTGCCCTGACGGCCAAATATGGTCTCGACCGGTCATTGATCGAACAATATTTTCTCTGGATCGGTCAGATCATGACCGGTGACTTTGGCCAGGCCATCGTCCTGCGTCGCCCGGTCGCCGATCTGATTGCGCAAAACCTGCCCTATAGTTTGCAACTGGGTGGATTTGCATTTCTGTTTTCTTCCGTCGTGGGCCTCATTCTCGGCGTCGTCGCCTGGGCCTCGCGCAACACCTGGAGCGAACAATTCGTCAAAGGCTTTATCCTGCTGGGGTCAACGGTGCCGGGTTTCTGGCTGGCTCTGTTGATGATCCTGTTGTTCGCCGTAAACCTCGGCTGGTTCCCGGTGTCTGGCGCCCGAGACTGGACCGCCCTTGTGCTGCCCGTCCTGACCATCGGCTTCGGCGGCATCGCACTGGTCGCCCGTGTCACGCGCGTGGCCCTTCTGGACGTCGGCCGCGAAGACTTCGTCACGCTGCTTCACGCCAAGGGCCTGCCGCGCCGGACCATCTTGTTCAGACATCTTCTGCCCCACGCGCTGTTACCGGTCGTGACCATCCTTGCCCTGCGCATCGGCTGGATCCTGGGCGGCGCGGTTACGGTCGAGTTTGTGTTCGGCAGACCCGGTCTCGGCAGCCTTCTTATCCGGGCCCTCGGCCAGCGGGACTACCCCGTCGTTCAGGGCAGCCTGCTCATGCTGGCGCTCGCTGTCATGATCGGAACCCTCATCGGTGACATTGCGCAAGCCGCCATGGATCCACGCATTCGCGAGGCCACGAAATGACATCGATAGTCTTTAACAAGCTTGCCGGTATTGCGTGGCTGCAGGCATTCACCTCGGCCATTGGCATGGTCGCCGGCGGCTTCCTGATCCTGCTTCTGCTGGTGGCTTTCTTCGCGCCATGGATCACGCCTTTTGATGTGGCCACGCAAAACCTTGCCAATGCCAACGCGGGGCCCGGCTGGCCACACATCATGGGCACCGACGAATTCGGCCGCGATGTGTTTTCCCGTGTTGTTTATGGTGCCCGCACCTCGCTTTCAGTCAGCGCGACGGCGATTGCGATCTCCATCAGCGTCGGCATGCTGCTCGGTGCGGCTGCCGGGTATTTCGGCGGCCTGTTTGAGCGGGTCGTGATGACGGTTGTTGATCTGACCTGGTCGTTTCCGGACATTCTGATTGCCCTGATTTTCGTGGCGATCATCGGCCCCGGCCTGACCAGCACAACCTTTGCGATCGCCATCGCCTACCTTGCACAGTTCACACGGCTGACCCGGGCACAAATTGTTCGCCTCAAGAACGAAACCTTTGTGGAAGCGACGATCAATCTGGGCGCAACGCCGGCTCATGTGGTCCTGCGCCACTTGCTGCCCAACGCCGTGGCCCCGGTGATCGTGGTCGGCATGCTGGCCATTGGTGACGGTATCGTCCTGGAGGCGACTCTGGGCTTTTTTGGACTGGGCGCGCAGCCGCCAACGCCGAGCTGGGGTGCGATGATGAGCAGCGGCACGGCGCAATTGTTCATTGCTCCATGGGTGATCATCTATCCGGGCGTCGCCGTTGCGGTTACCGTTATTGCCGTCAACCTGTTTGGCGATGAACTGGTCCGAGCACTCGATATTCGCGACCGGGTGCGCTCATGACCATGCTGAATGTTCAGGGGCTTGGCGTCTCCATTGGACCCATTTCACCCCTGACCGGCGTGTCGTTCGAACTTGAGCGCGGTGAGATCATCGGCATTGTCGGTGAGTCCGGCTCCGGCAAATCGATTACGGCGATGAGTATTATGGGGTTGCTGCCACTCATCGGCGGCCGGATTGATCACGGTTCAGTTCTGTTCGATGGGATTGAACTGACCCAGTTATCCGAGAACGAATATCGCAAACTGCGCGGCGGGCGCATCGGCCTGATTACGCAGAACCCGATGACCTCTCTCGACCCGCTCAAGAAAATCGGTCCGCAGGTCGATGCCGTCTCGCTTCTTCATCTTGGTCTCGACAACGCGGGCGCAAAAGCCCGGACGATTGAACTGCTTGGCGACCTGCGCATTCCCGAACCGGCGTCGATCTACCACCTCTATCCGCATCAGATGTCAGGTGGCATGAAGCAGCGCATTGTCATCGCCATGGCGTTGGCAGCCGACCCCGACCTGTTGATTGCCGACGAGCCGACAACGGCACTTGATGTGACGGTTCAGGCCCAGATAATCCGCCTGCTGAACGATCTGGTCAGGCAACGCGACCTGAGCCTTGTCTTCATCACGCACGACATGAGCGTGGTGGCTCAGGCTTGTGACAAGGTGATGGTCATGTATGCCGGGACAGCGGTCGAACGTGGCCCGGTGCAGGACATCTTCGACAATCCTCAACATCCCTACACAAAGGCCCTGATTGGCTGCATCCCGCATGGGCTTTCCAAATCGGTGCGTCTGAAGGGCATTGAAGGCACTGTGCCAGGCGTTGCGCAGTATCCGCCAGGGTGCCGGTTTCATCCGCGCTGTGTCATCGCGGAAGATATCTGCAAGAAGACGGTGCCGATATTCAGTGCCGGCGGAAAGCGCGCGGCTGCCTGCCACTTCGCTTTGGAGGCTGGGCAATGACCACACTCCTGGATGTCAGGAATCTCTCCAAACGGTTTGTCTCCGGTGGCGGCCCCTTTCGTCCCGTGCGATCCATGCACGCCGTCAATGATGTATCGTTCAGCGTCCACAAGGGCCGGGTGGTCGGTGTCGTGGGTGAATCGGGTTGCGGCAAGTCAACACTTGCACGGCTCATCCTGCGCCTGATCGAGCCAAGCAGTGGCGACGTGCGCTTTGAGGATCTCGATCTTCTTGCACAGGCGCCAAAGCCGATGCGGGCGCTGCGGGCACGCATGCAGATGGTTTTCCAGGACCCGTATTCTGCCATTGATCCACGCTATACAATTCGCGACGCTGTTATCGAGCCGTTTCAGGTGCAAGGCGTCCGGATGACGGCGAAGGAGGCGGACAAGAAGTCCGCGGAACTTTTGTCCATGGTGGGCTTGAGTGAACATTTCGCCAGTTCCTACCCGCACCAACTCTCCGGTGGCCAGAAGCAGCGCGTCGGCATTGCCCGCGCCCTGGCGCTCAATCCGGCATTGCTTGTACTTGACGAACCAACCGCATCGCTAGATGTGTCGGTTCAGGCGCAGATTATCAGCTTGCTGGAAAAGCTGCGCGACGAGTTGAGCCTGACTTACATTTTCATCTCGCACGACCTGTCGCTGGTGAAGTATTTCTGCGACGAAATTCTGGTGATGTATCTAGGCCGCGTGGTTGAGGCCCTTCCCGACACCGAAGCATCGGCCCGCCATCCCTACACCCGCACGCTGCTGGACAGCACGTTCGACGCCGATCCCAAACGCCGCCGGACCATAGAACCCTTGGCCGGTGAAGTGCCCAGTCCGTTCAATTTGCCACCCGGTTGCGCGTTTGCCGCGCGCTGTCCTGCGGCAACGGAAAAATGCAGAGTCGAAATGCCCGTGCTTGGCTCTGACGGTGGTCACCCGGTCGCCTGTCATCACCCGCTTTAGAAATCGGTCGGTGCCCCGCCTTCCTCCTTGCGTTTTGCGACAAACGTTTCCAGTTCTTCGGCAATCGCTGCATCGAGGGGCGGCGCTTCATACTGGGTCAACAGTTGCTTGAACACCTGGTTTGCCTTGCCGAACGCCTCGGGCCGGCCGGCATCGACCCACGACTCGAAGTTTCGCCAGTCGGACAGTATCGGCGAGTAGAATGCTGACTTGTAGCGCGCCTGGGTGTGGGCGGTTCCGAAATAGTGCCCACCCGGGCCCACTTCCCGGATGGAGTCAAGTGCCATGGTGTCGTCGCTGACCTCGAGCGGTTTGAGAAAACAGGCCACCATCTGTAACAGATCTGCATCGAGGATCATCTTCTCGAACGAGGCATGCAGGCCCCCTTCCATCCAGCCGGCACCATGTTTGACGATGTTGACCCCACCCATGACCGCCCCCCACAGCGAGAACACCGATTCATAAGCTGCCTGGGCATCGACCGCGTTGGCCGCACACACGTTTGAAGAGCGATACGGCAAGCCGTAGCGGCGGGCGAGTTGGCCGCCGAGCATAGCGGCCTGCATGGCCTCGGGCGTACCGAACGCCGGTGCCCCGGACTTCATGTCCACATTCGACGTGAAACCACCATAGACAAACGGCGCGCCCTCCCGCACGGTCTGCGTGAACACCAGTCCGGCAAGCGCCTCGGCGTTCTGCTGAACAACCGCCCCGGCAATTGTCACCGGTGCCATGGCACCGGCCAGCGTGAACGGGGTCAGCACCACGACCTGGTTGCGGCGCGCCATTTCGATGATCCCCTGCAGCATCGGGACATCGAGCCTGAGCGGCGAGTTCGAATTGATCACCGTCATCAGACTGGGCTCGGCATCGAGTTGCGCGTCAGTAATTCCGCGCCCAATGCGGACGATTTCGAGCGCATCGAGATTGCGTTCCTTGCCGAGCGAATAGGCGTGAAACACTTTATCCGACAACGTAACGAAGTCCGACAGGCAATCCAGGTGGCGGATCGAGGCATGAATGTCGACCGGTTCCACCGGATAGCCGCCGAACATGTGCACGATGTTGAGCATGTGCCCGAGCTTCAGGAACTTGCGGTAATCCTCCTGGTTGCCCGAGCGCCGGCCACCATCCATGTCGGCACAGTTGGGCGCGCTCGCCACCGCACAGTTGGCAATCCAGTTGCCGCCGATCTGCAGGTTTCGTTGCGGATTGCGCGCGTGCATCGTGAATTCCGATGGCGCTTTGCCAAGACATTCCTCTACCAGTCCGCGGTCGAACTTGATCCGGTCGGAATCGCTTGGAACATCGACGCCGGCTTCCTTGAGGATCTGCTTGGCTTCCTGGTTGAGAAACTCGACGCCCATCTCTTCCAGAACCGTGAGGGATGCCTGATGGATGCTCTCCAGTTCGTCCTGGGAAACCACCGGCACCGGCGGGTAGATCATCCGCGGCTGTCCCCAGGCGAGCTGATCGAAGGCGTCCGACGCACCGCTCTGTCGTGCCCTGCGTCCGCGCCGTCCCCCTGACCGTGTTGAACCGGTGTCCCCGGCGTCGACTTCACCCATCTTGTGCTCCCTTGGAGATTGGCGCTTCCTGGTATCGGTTTCTTCTTACGTCCTGATAACGGCCACGGCACGCGGCTGTTTCATGGCGTTCCATTCAACTCATCGAAAACCTCAACGACGGCACTCGCTGCCATGTCAATCTGTTCCGGTGTGTGCGCCGCGGAGATCATGAACCGCAGACGCAGATCCCCCGACCGGGTTGTCGCAGGAGACGGCATCGAAATCCCCTTCGCCCGCGCAATCTCGGCAAAACCCGCCGCGCGATCCGACCGGGGGATTACGCTCGACTGGATTGGGTAGTCAGAGTCTGCCAACGCCACGCCGCCGGCAGCAACGCGCTCACTGAACCTGCCGATGTTGAGGGCCAAACGGTCCCGCAGCGCTGGGTCTTGCATCGCCAGCACGATCGCGCGCGATACGGCGGCCGCGGATCCGGGCGACAACTGATCAGTGTAGGTATGCCCGGTTCTTGCCTGTCGAACCGCTTCCACGACCTCGCGGTTGCCCGCAATAATGGCGCCGGCACTGGCACCAAGGCCGCAGCCGAAGCCGCTCACGATAACCGGCACACGTTCCCACAAACCCTGCTCCTCGATGACTCCCCTTCCCCACGGTCCCCGTACGCCGAGCCCACCGGTCTCATCGATAACCACGAGCGCCTTGTGGCTTTCGGCAAACTCCATTACCGGCTGCAAACTGTTGACCGTGCCAGACTCGAGATCGACGCTATCGGCAATCACCACCGTAAACCGGGGATCACGCGGGGCGCTGCCGGCCGATGTCATCGAACGCGGTCCGTGATCGATGACCTGAGCGCCACTTGCCTGGGCTGCGGCACGCAGGACCGGATCGCCACCGGCACGGATGTAGATCGTGTCCCGGTCGTCGACAATCGCGCCGAGCAGGCTGAACCAGGCATCTTGGCGCGAGCCGGTCGCCAGCGCTGCCTTCGAGCCGGTAAACCGATTGACGTCGTCCTCGAGATTGAGAACCGGATCGCTGCTCTGAGACGTGCCGGCACCGACCCCGAAGCGGTCCATCACCTCCTTGGCCGCACGCACCACGTCGTAGTGGCTGCCCAGACCGAGAAAGTCATAGGAGGCCATGTTGATCAGATGGACCTGTTCGCGCGGCATTGCGGCGCGTGACGGCGGCGCATCGACAATGCCGCCAATCGAGAGAATTTGCTTGGCGATGAACCAGCCCTTGTTCTCCAGGCTGCTGCACTCGGCGACGGCAAGCCCGGTGTAGGGTTTGTCGATACGGATATCCGAACCACTTTCCGACACCACGGAGCGCTCTTCCAGAATCGAGCGCGCAGATCGGTGTTCCAGCTTGTGTGCGAGATGATCAATCAGAGGTACGGACATATTCCCCCGCCGTGCTGGAAATCCAAAACCGGTTCATTCCTCTATTTCACATCGATCACCCCGGCGCAATGACGTTGATTGGTCCCGGAATCATCGTGGAACAGCGTCTTATCCGCACAGGTGCCGGTCCACCGGTTGCATCAGTCCCGGCAACTGGGCTATGCCTCCACGCATCCCATTCATTCCAATTACAGAACGAGGACGCAACGTTGTCTCAAAATACTCCCCTGAGCCACCGCATTACCGAAGCCAGAGACGCGGCAGGCCTTTCAATCGCACAGATTGCCCGCAGACTGGCTGTGAAGACAAAGACAATCGAAAACTGGGAAAGCGGTGTCACCAGCCCGCGCACCAACAAGCTCCAGATGCTTGCCGGCGTCCTCGGCGTGCCGCTGCTCTGGTTGATCGATGGCGGTGCAGAGTACGACCCTATGCCCACCAGACCCGGTCGGCTCGATCTGCTTGAACAGAAGGTCGAACGCATGAACAACCTTCAGCGTGAACTGCAACAGCTGAACAATGAGATCGCTGTTGAAATAGCGGCAATCCGCAAGATTGACGACGAACTTGAGGAACTGGCGGCTTAGGACCTGAGGAAGGTCAAAAGTCTGCCGATGATCTGGTCTTACGACCAGAACGACCAACAGGTCGGACAGGGGAAAAAATGAAAATTCTGGTCGTCGGTGCCACGGGCATCATCGGCAAGGAAGTCGCAAATCTCCTTTCCCGCAACCATGAGGTTGTTCGCGTCGGCCACAGCTCCGGCGATTTTCAGGTTGACCTGGCGTCGAAGGCCTCGATTGCCGGACTGTACAGCCGTGTCGGTGTGATCGATGCCGTTGTCAGCACCGCGGGCAACGCCAACTTTGCCCCGTTTGCACAACTGACCGACGAGGATTACGAACTGGCCCTCGTCAGCAAGCTGATGGGCCAGGTGAATCTGGTTCGCCTTGGGCAAGATTATCTCAAGGATGGTGGTTCCTTCACGCTGACGTCCGGAATGATGGCGCACAGTCCGATACCCGGCGCTGTGGCTGTAAGCATGGCAAACGGCGCCCTGCAGTCATTCACAAGAGCCGCAGCCCAGGAACTGGATAAGGGTCATCGGCTGAACATCGTGAGTCCACGGTTCGTGAAGGAAACCATGGAGTTGATGGGCATGGACCCCACGTCCGGCATTTCTGCTGCCGAAACCGCCAAAGCTTATCTGGCCGCCATAAGTGGAACCGCCAATGGTGAAACACTGGACGTTGCCGATCACCTTTGACGAATTTCCAGAACCATCCGGTATTGTGTGTTCATCGTGCCAGCCTTAACACGGCAACGCCAAGCACCGTCACGAAGGTCGCAAACACTTTCACCAGGTTGAGTGCTTCCTTGAGGAAGAACACCCCGATCAGGAGCGCAAAGATGATGCTGGTTTCCCGCAGCGCCGTGACCAGCGCGATCGGGGCAAGGGTAAACGACCAGATAACCAGGGCGTAGGCTGCAAAAGATGCACCGCCGCCCAGAAAAAATACTTTCCGCCCACCATTAGCAATGTTCTTCAGGGCACTGGGCTGCTTGATCAGGACGAAGATAAGGAAGATCAGTGAATTGAACAGCGTCAGCCAGCCATAGAACCCCAATGCAGTTCCCGCTTCGCGCGCGCCAAGCCCGTCGACCAGCGAATAACCGGCGATGAAACAGCCCGTGGCGACGGCCGACGCAGCTGCCTTGGGATTGTGCAGTCCTGAACTGGAGCGCACGAAAACCAGGCTCATGATGCCCAATCCGATAAACAGGATGGCGCCCAGTTCCATGACTGAAAGTTCAACCCCCAGAATCACGACCGACACGACCGCCACGATCAGCGGTGCGCAACCGCGCGCGATCGGATAGACCTGCGTCAGGTCGCCGATGCGGTAGGACATCATCAGAAAAAGCTGATAGCCCACATGGAGTGCCACGCCAAAACCCAGGTAAATCCAGCTTTCCGGTGCCGGCGCAGGCACAAAAAACAGAACCAGCACGCCATAGGGGGCATGGCCCAAAACCACCGCCGCCATGCTTTGAAGCTTGTCGCCGCTGCCCTTGACAAGGGCGTTCCAGGACGCATGCAGGGCGGCAGCCAGAAGGACGGCAAAAAAGACTATGGGTTCCAAGTGTTCGCCTCCGGAATTGACGGGTCTGTGGAGATTGTTACCTGGCTTGTACTAAAGCCGCTTGGGTAGATAACGCGACAGCAAAGCCATACCACAATGGGTCGCACCGCCTGCCACAAATACAAAGGGCAGCGGCAGAAAGATAAGAACGAGAGCAAACAGGCCCGGTGTGGCAAGCGACGTGCCGTGCCGATAGGTGGTGTAAACCGATGTCATTTCCGCGCGTTCATAGGGGTGCACCGCCCGCAGGAACGGCACATTTCCGGCGCCGTCGATCATGGTCGCAAAAAACGCTGCCGCCACCATCATGACCATGCCCGCTTCAGCCCAGGAGAATGGGTATGACGCAGACAGACCAGCGGCAATCGTTGCCAGCCCGGTGGCAAGATAGGCGCCCACCAGCAATTGACGGACACCGTACTTCTCACCGAGCCGCCCCCAGCTCCTCACAAACACCATGGGCATGACGCCAAACGACACCAGGGCTGCCCCGACTTCAGGACTGTAACCCGCTTCCGTGGCAAAGATCGGTGTGTAGACGAAGAACATCAGCCACCATCCGTTGCGGCCCACAGCCAGTACCCAGGCAAGAACGAGCCTGGGTTGTTTGATGAATTTCGGCACGATCTTCAAAAGGTCCGGCGGCGGCTTCGTGGCCGCCTTGATCGCCTGATTATCGGACAGCCGGAATTTCCAGAACATGATGAGTAGCAGGGCAGCGGTGCAGGCAACCACGAGATAAGTCAGGTTTTCAAGCACGTTGCGGTCGAGAAAGACCCCGACCCAGGGGCCGGCGATGAACACCATCCCGGAAAACAGCAGCCGCTTGGGTTCAAAGTGATTGAGTTCACGCCGGGGAATGTGGTCGAGCATGTACAGGCTGATCGTCACTTCCAGAGCAGCGGTCGCCGAGATCTGCAGCAGCAGCGCCAGCACGGCCGACCAGATATGGCCCTGCATGAACAAAATGGCGGAAGCAACGTAACAGGACGTACCGATCGTCATGATCCAGCGCCGTTTGAACACGTGAATGGCAGCGGGCAGGACGAGGCTGACCACAAGGCCCGCGACGCTGACACACAGATAGACGACGCTGACGGTCTGGGCATCCTTGAGCAGACCATAGAGCTGAAGCGGCACAAGGGTCATGAGAAGCGCACGGCACGCCGATTCAAGCGTGAAAAGCACCACAAATCTGTTGGCCTTCGACTCTTCGACATTTCGAAGCAAGATCGGAAGATGAATACGGCGCACGATACCGGCCCCTTTGAACCGCCCCACTCAACGGCAGAACGTCAGGGTCGGCCGCACCGGCGCAAAAGGCAAATTCGTCAGGCACATGGCAGCCATGCGCTCGACGCATGGCTGCCATGTGGGTAAAAACCATTGCTTCATTCCGGTTTTTCCCCCGCAATGGAAAAAACAGGCGGGACGGCAAGCCAGATGCAAGCGGTGCAATCGGAAATCCAGGAACGGAGGAACCCCTCCGCCTATCTATGGCTCCTTTTCATGGGCGTCATCTGGGGTTTCGCCCTGTCCCTCGCCAAGATCGCCGGAGCCCAGGGCGGCCATCCGATCGGATTGGCACTCTGGCAGGTCAGCGTCAGCGGCGGCCTTCTGTTGGCGGTCTCAGTGCTCACCGGCAATCCCCCGTTGCCTCGTGCCGACGTCTTTCGGTTCAGCATGATCTGCGGCATCTGCGGCGTGGCCTTTCCGGCAATGGCATTGTTCTGGTGTGCGCTTCATTTGCCTGCCGGTGTGGTCGCAATTGCCTTCGCCAGCATGCCTCTGTTCACCTATGTCCTGACGGTTGTGTTTGGGGTCGAAAGCGGAGAACGCCGCAGGCTGTTGGGCGTCACTATCGGGCTTGGCGCCATGGCCCTGATCATTTTCCCCGGATCGGCACTGCCGGAACCAGGTCTGGCACCCTGGGTCATGCTTGCCCTGGCTGCCAGCGTCAGCATGTCGATTGAAAATTTCTATGCCGGTGGATACCGCCCTCCGGGTCTGTCGTCCCTGCCGCTCAGCGCGGTAAGGCAACTGGGCGCGGTCGTCGTCCTGTTACCGATCGCATGGGTGACCGACACGTTCATGCCGGTTTTCGAACCGTGGGGCGTGCTTCAATGGGCGGCAACCGCTAACGGTGTCATCAGCGGTGTTGCCTTCACGGTCCTGCTCTACGTCATCCGCACGTCAGGCCCCGTATTCGCCAGTCAGACCGCGTATGTGATCACTTTGGCGGGAGTCGCCTGGGGCATCCTTTTGTTCAATGAAATTCATTCGGCCTATGTTTGGGGCGCCCTTGGTCTGACCTTGCTGGGCACTGCACTCGTCCGTCCCCGGGTCCCCAAGCCGGCAGCAGCAGCGGTAACGGTTTAGAAACCAAACCCCTAGATCCCTCCTGACACGGACATCGAGCCTTAAACTCTTCCTGCTATGACGGGATCGCGCGCAGGTTTTGATGCTGGAAAACGTTGTGCGGGAACAGGGGTAAAGGCAATGGCGATGGCCGATTCGATGCACAAAGGCAGTTTGTCGAACAACAAGCTCATTGATCCGATCGTGGTTCAACGGCTTGTCAAGCTGGCGGATTTTGGTTTCCTTTGTGTGTTGTCCCTGGCCTTGTTTCTTGCTGCAGGCGTCCGAAGCGAAGCCAACAATTTTACCGCCGCCGCGTTCATAGCGCCCTTTACCTCCTTTATCTGTCTTTATGTGTTACGCGGATGTTGGCTCTACACCGTCCGGGCTTTATCTCAACCCGTCTCCTCTTTTGCCGCCAGTTGGTCGGTTGTCAGTGGTCTCGGCATCGTGGTCTATCTGTTCACCAACTGGGCCCTGTTTCCCCTCGACTGGTCATGGCTGCAATACTGGCTGCTGGGTACACTGGGCTATTTTGCCCTGACGCGATTTCCCGCGGCTGCCTGGGTATCCGAGAAAGCCGGTCAGGGCGCATTCCGCAAACGCATCGCCATCGTCGGCAGCGATGCCGTTGCCGAACAGGCCATAAATATCCTCCAGCGCACACCCGACAACAGCTTCGAAATCATCGGGCTGTTCGACGACCGCAACGATCCGGAACGCACGGTTTCAATTCCCGGGCACCGCAAGATAGGCTCAATCGCTGATCTGGCAGAACATGCCCGTGCGGCGCGTATCGACCTGGTAATCGTGACCATCCCCCAGTTTGCCGAAGATCGCCTTCTGAACATGTTGAAGAAACTCTGGGAACTGCCCGTCGACGTCCGCATCTCCGGACACAGCAACAAGTTGCGCCTGGCACCGGAAGCCTACACGCACATCGGCGATCTGCCGCTGCTGTCGGTCTTCAATCGTCCCCTGGGCGGTTGGTCATCTTTTGTGAAGGCTCTGTTCGACCGGGTTGTGGCAGCGGTCATGATCGTCGCCTTCTCGCCGGTCATGGCAGCAACCGCCCTGGCCGTGCGGTTTGAGTCAAAAGGGTCTGCCCTATTCAAACAAAAACGCTACGGCTTCAACAACGAACTGATTGAGGTCTACAAGTTCCGCTCCATGTACACCGACCGCTGTGACGCCACGGCTGCTAAACTGGTGACCAAGGACGATCCGCGGGTTACCAGAGTCGGCCGTTTCATCCGCAAGACCAGTCTCGATGAACTGCCGCAGCTGTTCAACGTCTTGAAAGGCGAATTGTCGCTGGTCGGCCCCCGGCCCCATGCCACCCAGGCCAAGGCGCAAGACCAGCTCTATGAGGAAGTGGTCGAGGGTTATTTTGGCCGCCACAAGATCAAGCCGGGGATTACAGGCTGGGCTCAGATCAACGGCTGGCGCGGCGAGACCGACACGGCTGACAAGATCGAGAATCGTGTGAAATACGATCTCGATTACATCGAACGCTGGTCGATCATGCTCGACCTGTACATTCTCGCCATGACCCCTGTGTCATTGGTCGCCAACAAATCCAACGCGTATTGATTCTGCCGGAGCGCTGTCCGGTGTGACGGATTACCGGCTAATACCTTCGTCTGAATTGATGGCGGCGATGGAGACGTAACCATCCCGGTTGTGCAACCCGCACGCCTCGATCATGGCTTGCGATGCAGTATTGTCAGGCAAGACCTGTTCCTTGGCCATCATCCATCCGAAGAGCGCATGGCTCTCGTCCAGCATCGCGGCGTTGACAAGCTTTCCCGGTCCACGCCGTCGAACCATATGCGAGTGCTGCAACACGGCCCCACCCGACACCGTTGGGATCGACGAAGCACAGAATCCGCCCGCCATTGGCAAGGCCGGGTGAATCAGCGGTCCAGGGGTGACGTTCACGAATCCTTCTCTGAAGCCTGATCTGGTTATCGGTTCTCACGAGTACGGTCATGAATATCCCAACTTGATGCCACCGTGGCGGCACAGTTCCGGCATTCTTTCAACACCTTCGTGCGCTCGTTATGCGCTTACTCCGTCACAACAATCAACGCACTGAAGGCTCAAGGGAAAACATCCGGCCTTTTTGTCAGTTCGTTTGGTGAAAACCTTTTGTGACACAAATCACAACGCGGCGCCCTCAATGCTACAATGTAGAAAAGAGAAGGTAAGTTCGAACGACCGAACAGGAAAACAATTGCGCTGCCGGCTTCACCCGTCGCATTCTTTGGTGTGACTGTTGGCTACCGGTGGCCATTGGGGGGAATTACGCATGACAACACTCTCGCTCGACCGCAAGAAGGAGCTCCTGAAGGGTCATTTCCTGTTGCGCCACCTGCGTGACTGGGATCTGGAACGCCTCGCCCGTCATTCCCGGATTCTGAACGCCAAGGCCGGTACGGTTATATTCAAGAAGCATGATCCGGGCGACTCGATGATTGTCATCATATCGGGACGCGTGATGATCGGTTCGAAATCCGCGGAAGGTCGTGAAATTCTGTTCAACATCATGAGTACCGGAGAAGTTTTCGGAGAAATCGCCTTTCTCGACGAAGAGAGCCGCTCAGCCGACGCCAAAGCCCTTGAAGACACAACCTACCTGGTGCTTGAACGCCGCTATTTCTTGCCGTTTCTGGAGGAGAATCCGAAGGTTGCCGTCGAACTCATGATCGTGCTGTGCAAACGCCTGCGCAACGCCACCGGCCAGATCGAGGATACCGCTTTCTTCGAGTTGAGCACGCGGCTGGCGAAAAAACTGATAGCCTTTGCCGAACATTACGGCTCGATCCATGAACACGGTTCCAGAATCGAACTGCCGTTGAGCCAGTCTGATCTGGGAGCCATGCTCAATGCGACCCGGGAGAGCATCAACCGGCAGCTCCGATCCTGGGTAAAGTCCGGCCTGATCGAAATGGAAGACGGGTCGATCATTGTGGTCGACATCAAACGTTTGACCGAGGTTGCCGAGGACGCTTGATGGGGTTCACCCTGCCAACGTCTCGCGAAATTGGCCCGGTCACACCGGGCAACGAAGGCGTACCCCTGAATCTGTTGTTTTTCCTCGTTGTGCTGGCCGCCGGCCTCATTCAGACCGCACGCATGCTGGGATTGTTGCAGTTCCTCGAATTCGCGGCTTACGATCAATTCCTGCGCATGCGCGCCGGCACGATCACAACACCCAGTTATGCAGCGGTCGTGACTATCGATGACGAGGATCTGAAGGGACTCACCTGGCCGGTTCCCGACGGCACGCTCAACGACATTGTCGCCCGCGCACTGGAATTCCGGGCCAAGGTTGTCGGTCTCGATATCTATCGGCCGACACCCCAGCCGCCCGGATCGGACGCCCTTGACCAGACCCTGAAGACCCGGCCCGACGTGGTCGGCATTTTCCGGTTTCCATCCGAAAGCGGGGTTGGCGTGGCGCCGCCGCCGGCAATCGCATCGCCGCATCGGATCGGTTTTTCCGATATTCCGCTTGACCACGACGGCCTCGTTCGGCGTGCTCTGCTCTACCAGAACAACGAACAGGGCACGCGCACAAGCCTGGCGCTCCAGACCGCCAGGATTTGGTTGTCGGAACGCAAGATTGCGCCAGGTCGGTCGCCCACCAGCCCCACAGGTGTCCAGATTGGTGCAGCCGACCTGCACCCGTTGGGATCGGCCTATGGCAGTTACGTCGGCCTGGATGCCAGCGGCTTCCAGATTGCCTATGATTTCCGGAGGCGGCCCGATCAAATTCCAGTGGTCCGCGCCCGGGATCTGTTGTCCGGTGTCATCAAGCCTGACGCCCTCGATGGCCGTATTGTCTTTGTTGGAGTTACCAGCCAGGAGGTCAAAGACCTCTTTATCGCGCCACAGGATGGCAGCAAGGATCGCAAGTCGACCTATGGCGTGTTCCTTCACGCCTATGCTGCCGACCAGATCGTCAGGCAGGCCGTAGGCCAGTCGTCCGTGATGGCGGATCTACCGGCACCGGTCGAAACCATCCTGATCCTGCTTGGTGCGACACTCGCCGCGGTCGTGCTGCAACTGGGTAACCGTGCTCAGGTTCATGCCGTCCTTGGCCTTCTTGGCGCCGCCCTGATCGCGGTGGCCGCCTACGTTGCCTTTGTCTGGGACTGGTGGATTCCGGTCGCGCCCGTCATGTTGTCGTATTTGTTGTCCTCGACCCTGGTAATGGGATACCGGGGTGTCGTCGACCGTCGCCGGCGTGTAGCCTTGGCCGGTCTGTTGACCAATCAGGTCTCCGCCGCCGTTGCTCAGCAACTGTGGCAAAACCGTCATGCTATCCTGAAAGGGACAAAACCAATCCCGACCCGGTTGACGGCAACGGTTCTCTTCGTTGATCTTGCCGATTCGACCACGGTTGCCGACGAATTGCCCCCGGATCAGCTTGTCGATTGGGTCAGCCGATTTCTCGCTGAAATGGCCGATGCGGTGCTGGTCCACGACGGCGTTGTCGAGAAATTCACCGGCGACGGGTTGATGGCGGTGTTCGGCGTGCCGATCCCCAGAACCGATGAAGCGGCCATTGCCGACGACGTTCGTCGGGCCTGCGAAACTGCTCTGGACATGAGCCACAGACTGGCCCGGCTCAACGAAGAGACCGCGAGAGGTCACCTGCCCTACACGACCTGCCGGATAGGTATCCATACCGGCAGGCTTTCCGCCGGCAATGTGGGAAGCCGAACCCGTATGCAGTATTCCGTGATCGGCCAGGCCGCAAATCTGGCCGCACGGCTGGAAGCCTATGGCAAGGACGAACCGGACATTGCCAATGACAGGTTTGGCAATCGGATCGACTGCCGTATCCTGATCAGCGAGACATCCAGATCACATTTGCCCGACGGCTATTGCCTTGAAGAGATCGGCGCTATTGAATTGCGCGGTGCGCAAAGCGCAATGAAGGCGTTCCGCTTGAATGCTAAGGCAGTATCGGCGGCCCGGGCAGACAACGAAACCGGGGATTTGTCGGGAAAGCAGATATGACAAACAAACATCCAGTGCCAACGGCCAGAAACAGAGCGGTCTGCAGCATTCTTTTAGCGTGCCTATTCATTATCTGTGAGACCGCCGCCACGATTCAGGCGAAGGCTCAATCCACCGGCGCAACGGTCGAACCTATCGTGTTCGTACCACCGGTTATCGGTGCTCCGGGGAATCGGGTCGGGGCCGGCACCCGGTCGGGAAACCTCTCCTCGCCTGGTGTATCCATTGTCGCGCCAAAGGGCGGCGGGCTTACGCGGCTGGAGTCACCGCGTCTCTACTGGTGGCTCGATCATCCCTTTTCCGGTGCCATCCAGATTCAGCTTCGCGCCAACGACGCGGAAAGACCGCTTCTCGATCTGGAGGAAAACCTTTCAGTGCCCCGCGGCCTGCAAGCGTTCGACCTCGGCAGTCTCGGCCTTCGCATCCGTGACCGGCAGATTTACGAATGGTCGATCACGCTCCATCCTGCCGGCTCCGGCGAACCGAGCCGGGCCATCACATTTCTCGAACGACGGCCGTCGAACGCCCCGGTCAGGTCCGGCGACAAGGCTACCGTCGCCCGGTCACTCGCGTCCGAGGGCATTTGGTTTGACGCCTTTGCCAAAACGGCTCGTGATCCGGGCCTCTTGGACTATCGCAACGCGCTCCTGCTGCAAATCGGTATCAAGTGAATTGTGAATTGACGCTCCCGCCTGTGGGGGACACACAACCCTTTTGAAACAACCGGGTTTAAAATGGAAAATATTTCCGGCCACCTTCCTGATCTTGCCTTGGCCTATCTGGCCTACCTGATTGCAACGTTAAGTCCGGGCCCCGCCAATCTGGCCATTGTTGCCACATCGATTCGCAATGGACGCGCCGCGGGGCTCAGCCTCGCCTCAGGCGTTTTGCTCGGCTCGCTGACCTGGGGCATTCTGGCGGCCCTGGGCTTGTCGACGTTCCTTGTTGCCTATGGCTGGACCATGGAGGTCCTGAGGATTGCCGGCGGCTGCTATCTGCTCTGGCTGGCCTGGCGATCAATGCGTTCGGCACTGAACCACGATAGGGCGATCCCTCCTGCCGCTGCGGCAAAAAGCTCGGGCCGGGCATTTTTCACCCGCGGGCTCGTCATTCACCTGACAAACCCGAAATCGATCTTTGCATGGCTGGCTATCATTGCAATCGGGGTCGGACCGGGTTCGCCGACATGGGTGGCTGCAGCCATCATCGCCGGATGCTGGTTGCTGGGAATCGTGATTTTTGGCGGATATGCTGTTGTGTTTTCAACCCGGAGAGCGACCACAACCTATCTGTCGGCCAGACGCTGGATTGATGGGGCAACCGCGGCCATCTTTGGCATTGCCGGACTGAAGCTCCTGGCATCACGCAGCTGATCTTTCAGGGCCTGGACGCCTTGAGTGAAAAGGCCAGCGGCACGGACGGCACCCCCGGCGGCAGCACTTCAAACCCTTGGCCGTCACTGATCATTGAGGGGAAAGCCTTCCAGACGAGGCGGTCGTGCTCGTTGAGGAAGTCAAGCCGAAGGCCAACGCCGATGAGAGCATTGACGATGCTTGAGAGTGAATGATTCCATTCACACGTCCGGGTGTTCTTCAGGCGGTCTGGATCGCCTGTATAGGTTGTACTTTCATCGAATGTGAGAGGCGTCCTGCCTTGAAAATAGGGATAGGTCGGCACCAGGGTGCCATCCTCCATTTCCTCGAGCATCATTGCTGCCGGGTGCGCTTCAAGCAAGTAGAGATACCCGCCGGGTTTGAGGAAATGCGCCACCACGGTTGCCCAGGCTTCGATATCCGGTAACCAGTTGATGGCGCCCCAGGTCACATAGACAATGTCAAACGCACCACTGACCAACTGCGCCGCGTCATAAACGTTGCCTTCGACGAATGTGCCCGCAACGCCGGTCTCCGCCGAAAGCGCCCTCGCCGCTTCAATGGCTTTCCCGGAAAAATCGAGCCCCGTGACGATAGCGCCCCGCCGCGCAAGGCACAGTGTGTCAAGTCCGAAGTGACACTGAAGATGGACCAAACTTTTGTCCGAAACATCGCCGACTTCCTCGCTCTCGATCTGACCGAGAACGTCAGCGCCGGCGCGAAACTCCGGCACGCCGTAGACGCCTGTCGTGGACTTCACATGGATCTGAACCGCCTCTTCCCAACGGCGGTGATTGATCTCGAAATGCTCTTCCACGCCTCACTCCGGTTTTTCAGTTTTTCGCGATCCTTACCACCTCGACCCGCCGGTTGTTCTCGGCCGTCGGACTGATGCCCTCCAGCAACCGGGTCTCGCCATGTCCAACGGAAACCAGGAGCTTGTCGTCAACGCCCCTGTTGGTCAGGTATCGCTGGACTGACGCAGCTCTCCTCTCGGACAGCGATTTGTTGTAGGCGGCCGACCCTGATGCATCGGTGTGGCCTTCAATCAGGAACCGGTACTCCTGCAACTCCGGCGACAAGAGTGCTGTGGCGATCGTATTCAGCAGGTCCAGTGCTTCGTCGGTCAAATCCGCGCTGTTGAAGCGGAATGTGACCGGTGCCGCGACACTGACTTCGGTTCCCTCGTCGACGCCCACAGGGGTCAGCGAACGCACAACGAATTCTGAGGAGACGTCCTTGGGAACCAGCGTCCGAACCCGGGCTTTTTCTTCGGCGTGGGCTTGCATCAGGACCGCCACGGACATGGCCGCGGCGGCAATCGTCATTGGAATGGCATTCATGAGTCCGGTCCTCTCCCGCTGAAGGGTATGTCAACCCCGTCTTGCCAGTGTTGCGTCCGGCAACGGCGACAATACCTCACACATTACCTGACAATCAGACCCGATCAATTTTCAAGCACTTCGAACGCAATATCGGCAGTTGCCCATTGGTTGTCGCCTTCGGAGTCCGTGACAACGTCCTTGATCTGGTCTGCCAGCTTTTCGGTTTCGCCTTCGAACTGTCCGAAGCCACTGTTGAAAGCGAAAACGATCGCCTCTTCAAAGGATCTGTTGTCTGTACTTGCCAGAATTTTCAACAGGTTCGCGCCCGAGGGACCACCGACCTGAAGTTTGAATTTTGCGGCATCGCCCGGCACCCGCATCACAGTGTCAGCGGCGATTTTGTTGACCTTGTTGAACTTGTTGGGGAAAATCATCGTCGATTTTCCCTCAGCGTCGACGCTGAAAATCGTGACATAGGCATCCAGGTTTGCCCGGATGTAAATATCGACAACCTCGCCAATCTTGTACTTCGCGCTCTTGTGATTGACCCAGCCATCGATGTCGAGGTCGGATTTTGGCGCCGCAACGACCGACAGGGAGCGCTGGGCATCGGAAAGCAGCGCTTCGGCCTGGGCTTGCGGGGCGAACGGCGTTGCCGCAATTGCGGCAGCAAACAACACTCCCGCCCCAAGAACCGCGGCAAAACGGCCCCGGATTTTCGATGTATCGTTATCGGCGTAAGTTCTTGCCCTGTGGATCATGGTGTTGTCCTCCTGAATTTCAAACCCCGTTGCACGCAGGGTAGACGGCTTGTTACATGATTGTCCAACGTGCGGCACCCAATACGCCGCGTCCTCGACAACCATAATATGGGTTGGGCGACACACAAGGGGTGTGATCCAAATCACCGGACAATAGTATACCCCTTCAGCGCCCGCGACCAACGCGCGCTCCGATTGACCCGATCATTGGTCCAGACCCGCGTCAGCGCCGCTGCCAGTTCGGCCAGGTAAATCTTCGGATCGGACATCGAGGCCAGGGACCCGTTCTCTTCGAGCAATTGTGCAATATCAATGTTGTCTTGCGTCACGAGCGCAATCATCGTGCCTTCGCCGGTCGGTTCGGATGCCCTGAAATCAAACCCGTAATAGGCGTCGGGGACGGTGATCGGGTTGCCCGGAGAGATGGCATTGCTCTTGCCGTTCTTGCGCATGATGTCGTTCGGGAACAGCTGTGTCACCTGGCCCTCGGCATTGACATCAAGAAGCACAAGCCAGCCCTGATGCTTCGACGTCACCCTGAAACGGATTTTCTGCCCCAGCTTGACCCGGTTGCCCGGCAGCAGTTGAATGTCAACCTCGCCATTGTCATGGCCGACGAGCACATCCGTAGGCTCCACGGCAACCACATGCACGCCGGTACCGATCGCCGCCCCTGCCACAAACTCCGTCTTCGGGGCCTCGAACGACGGCGTGAAACCCCGGTTGCACTGTTTACGACTGTCGCACCAGGCTTTTGTCTTTGTCCGTACAAAGGACAGAAGTTCTGCGTTGGAGACCACGCCATTGACGTTGCTGTCGGCCTTGCGGTCGCGGAGTCCTTCGAGGAAGTAGTTCGTGAAGATGCCGCCTTTGCGGTTGCCCCAGGCGTATTGGTTCGAAGACGCCGCCGACCAGATCCGCTGGGTGGCTGAATTGCGTACAAAGCTTTCTTCACGCCGATGCGCCTGCTCCTTTCGCTTTTGAGTCTTGGCATCGTCGCCGCCGCGGAACCGGGGGAAATAGGTACGTGGTGAAAAGTCGCCCGTATTGGCTGCCGGCGCCCCGCCGCGCGAGATCGTTCCCGAATGACAGGAATCAATGATCGCGGTCAAATTCCTGCCTTTCATGCGCCCCAGAAGTTTCGAGAATGTATCGTCGGTTATCTGGTTGCCAAAATTCTTGCTCGTGTCATGGGGCGACAGGGTTTCATCGAGTCCGTCGCGTTCATCGCCGTTGCGGTCTTTAACCTGGCCGCCATGGCCGGAGTAGTAGAACACGATGTCGTCGCCAGGTTTGGTGGAATTGATCAGCCATTGCTCCATGGCGCGAATGATGTTCTTCCGGCTCGCCGTGCTGTCTTGCAGGACAGCGATTTCGTCTTTCGCAAACCCCCAGTCTTCAATCAGAAACCTCTCAACATTGGCAATGTCCACCGGCGGGCCTTTGAGGTCGGGGATGTTCTCGTAGTCACCAATGCCCACAAGCAGCGCCCGCTTGCCGGCGGCACCCGCATCGTCCGATCCCATGCCGTACAGCAGGGCTGTAACTGCCACAATGGACAATCCTCTCAGTAGCGGCATTTCTTTGCTCCCGATCCAGCCGTTGTGAACAGACCGACCGTTCCCACCTGAAAGCGTACGTCCTCCAAAAGCTGCGGCAATTCGTTCAGCAGCAAGGACGCCGCCTTGCGGTCGTGCAGGGCGTCCAGGCGCCTGTCGAGCCGGGGTGTCCCGTCGGGACTTGAAATCACCACCAGATGGTCGGCACCGAACGGTTCCCGGATACAGAACGGCAAACTGAAGGTCTGACCGACCTCGACCCTGCCATGATATCGGTTGTCCGGAGACGGCGGCCACGGGATCAGAAACTGAACGGTGCCGTCGGTACCGAGATTGAAAACCGAGATCCGCGGATGTTCATGCCCCTCAAGTGTCACGGAGACCTGCGAGCCGGCTTCGTGCGCTCGGTGGTCGGGGGCAATTCTCAAGCGCAGCGGATTCGACGCCGAAAGATCTCTCAGCGCACGCAGCAGCAACCACTTGTCCACAAGGCCTTGAATCGCAGAAGCCTGGGCATGGGCGCCAAGACGGGCCACCACATCTCCGGTCGCATTGATCACATCACCGCTTCCGAAATCCCAGACCAGATCCGCACGCCCCGTGTCGGCTTTGTACACACTGTTCAACCCGCCATAATACGTACTTACGTCATCGGCTCCGACGATGCGCAAGCCCAGTTGGTTTTTCCTGGCACTGCCTTCTGTCGCGGCATCAATACGGCCCAGACCCTTCTTGTTGACCTGCAAGGCGATCTCCGTCGGCCGTCCACGCGGCGCCATCTGGGGAAACTGGCGCCCTTCGGATACCGTCCGCACACTCTCCACAAGATAGTTTTCCAGTTCGCGCGTGTTGACGACGCCGTCCAGATTGCGATCCGCATCGCCCCTGAGCGCGTTGGCAAATGACCAGGAAAGCGCCCCTCGGGCTTCACCGTCAATCGGCACCTCGATCACCAGTTCATGATCCTGGACAGCACCGAAAAATATCACGTTGTCGAGCTGTTCGCGGTTGATGGATGCGGCATCCGGATCCGGCGGCGGCAGGGTGTCGTCGACGATTTTCCCGTACCCGCCCAAGCGCGTACGCGCCGTGCCCGCGCGAGGGTCAAATCCCCGGGTCGCTGTACCCGAATGACAGGAATCCGCCAGGAAGATAATCTTTAGGTGGCGGGCATTCACGAACAGTTTGTGGATTTCATCATCGACAATGCGCTGTCCGTTTCCTGAAGGCCCGGTGTGAAACCCTGCAAGCTGAAAGGTCTCGTCCAAACGGTCCTTTTCGCTTCCCTTTATGCGCTCAGGCTCCTGGCCACCATGTCCTGCGTAAGAAAAGATCACCGTGTCGCCAGGTTTTGCTTCCGCAACGATGTCCGCCCAGGCCGAAAGAATTGCCTCGCGCGTTGCGGCCCTGTCGAACAGTGTGTAGATCCGGGCAGCGCCCGCCGCCTCCAGCGCCTGATTGATGTCTTTGGCGTCGTTGACAGCACCCGCGAGCGACGGCAGGTTTTCGTAATCGTCGATGCCCACAACCAGCCCAAACGTGGCGCCAGGCGACGGTGTCGGCATGATCAGGAACGACAAGGCAATGGCAACGGCGCCGGCCATTGGATTCCTCATATGGCGCATTACACCGGTCATTCGATCAACTCCACGCGGCGGTCCATCTGGAACCGCTGCTCGTCGCTGTACTGGGAAACGTCGTCCGGCTGAAAACGCTCATCTTCTCCCCTCCCGGCTGTGGTGATCCGGCCCGCATAATTCTGTTTCTGGAGAAAATCTTTCACAGCTTTTGCGCGGCGCTCGGAAAGGCTCTGGTTGTAGGCGTTTGTGCCTCGAGGGTCGGTGTGTCCAACCAATGTGACGTCAGGCGAATTCCGTGCCTTGAGTTGAAACGCAAGATCGATAACTGCGGCCTGCCCCTTGTCGTCAAAGTCGACAGAGTCCACCAGAAAGGTAATCGGCACAGCCCGCGCCGTCGGGACAAAACCCCTCACGCCACGGGCGCCAAGCCCGGTTGGCACGCCGGCCCGGTTGCGGGGCGCCGGCACATAGGATGCGGAAAGCAGGCGCTGGGTTTCGGCTTTCTTGAATATGGCGCGAATGACATCTTTAGGCGGCGGCGACTTGGTCAGGTTTTCGTCTGCAATGACTTCAAGCGATTCCTGGAAACGCCGCGAAGCCGCTTCCGTGTTCCCCGACCCGGCTTCCACGTCGCCGAGCATGGCCAGGACCTGCCATAGGCGATTGTATTGCAGAGTGGCCTCCAGATTTGCTTTCTGGCTTTCCGCCGTGGCGCCTGCCTGCATCGCCGCTTCAATCTTCTCCGCCAGGCGAACCGCGACTTTACGGCCGAGACCTTCGCGATACTCATCGGTGCAGTCGGCCATGTTGGCGGCCGCATTCCAGAATTGCCTGAACTGCTCCAACGTTGCACCGCCGCCAAGGGCCTCGACTTCCTTGTGTAACCCGGCACAGGTGGTCGCAGCCTTGACCGGATTCGCCGTAAGCACGGCGATCGCTGCCAGGCCCAGTACGCCAACCACAAGTTTCTGCATTGGATTACGCCTCCCGTGTTCCCGGCAAATCCCAACATTGTTGCCATTCGATCATAGTCGAATATGGGGTGCGCGTGGAAGGCTGCATGTGACGTGAATCACAGCCGGCACGAAAGATCGCTCAGGCTATTTCGGGACCGTGGCTCTTGCGCCCATTCAAGGGTTTCGTCAGAATTTCACCGTGGAAGCCCGGGCATGGGCGGCGGTGTTCGGTCAAAATAGACATTTGACATGATGTTGTTCCAGTACTTTGCCGGCAGGCCGCCGCCGGTCACGCTCTGCATCGGCTTGTTGTTGTCGTTTCCAAGCCAGATTGCGCAGACAAGATCGGCTGTGTAACCCACAAACCACGCATCCCGGAAGTCGTTGCTGGTGCCGGTCTTGCCCGCCGCATCCCGCACGAAAGCCGCCCTCTTGCCGGTACCCGTGCGCAAGACCTCCCTCAACATGCGGTTGACGGTTTTCACCAGGGTCTCGTCGAGCACCTGTTCTGACTCCGGAGCACGGCGCCAATACACAACCTTGCCGTCAAGACGCTGGGCGGCAAGAATGCCGAAGGGTTCGATGCTGCGCCCGCCATTGGGCAGCACGGCGTAAGCGCGGACAAGGTCAATCATCGTCGTCTCCCCCACGCCAAGCGCCATGCTGATCTTAGCAGGAATCTTCGCCCGCATGCCCATGCGCTTCACCAGCGCCGTCACGTTGTGGCGGCCGACCTCGCGGGTCAGCCGGACGGTCGCCGCATTGCGCGACTGGGCAAGCGCGTCCATGAGGCTCTGGCTGCCGGAGTAGGTATTGTCGAAGTTTCGCGGATACAGTCTGCCGTCAACCCTGATCGGCTTGTCCTCGATCACCGACGACGGCGACCATCCGGCCTCAAGGGCTGCAATATAGACAAACGGCTTGAAGGCCGACGCCGGCTGTCGCCAGGCCTGGGTTGCCCGGTTGAACTGGTTGAGCTGGTAGTTTGTGCTGCCCATCATGGCCCGCACCGCACCGTCGGGAGACATGACAAGAATCGCCAGCTGGCCGGCATTGCGGCGGCGGGCTTCGCCGTGCATCTTCTGGGCCGCATGCTGGGCATAATACTGTATCAACGGATCCAGGGTGAGCAGGATCCGGTACCGGGCACCGGGCTTGAGCTCAAGGCCTTCGATCCGCTTGAGTGAAAGCCAGTCGCGATAGAACTGATACTGGATCTTCTGGTAGACCCGGTCGCCGGTCTTCAGGGCCTTACCGTGTTTGCGTGACCACAACTGGGTCAGACGGCGGCTCTGATTGCTGCCCATGATGCCGCGATCCACCAGCATGTCGAGGATGACCTTGGCCCGTCGGTGAGTGGCTTTCCGGCGATGGGGATTCCAGCGCCCGGGACTTGGCAGCGCCCCCACCAGCATCGCCGCCTGGTAGAGATTGAGGTGCTTGGCCCGGACGCCGAAATAATAACGCGATGCCTGTTCGATGCCGTAAATGCCGTTGCCGAAATAGACCCGGTTCAGATAAAGCTCGAGAATTTCCTTCTTGGTCAGCGAAAACTCAAGCTTGAAGGCAAGAACCAGTTCTCTGATCTTGCGCATGGCGGTCTTGTCGCCGGTGAGAAAAAGATTGCGCGCCAGTTGCTGGGTCAGCGTACTGCCGCCTGCCCCCAGCGGGCCTCCGGATCTAAAGCGCTTCACATAACCCGCGACCGCCCTGAAGGTACCGATCGGATCAATGCCCGGATGATACCAGAACCGGCGGTCCTCGCTGGCCACCAGGATTTCAACGATATCTTCCGGGACATCCTCGTACTGGACCGGTATCGGAAAAATCGGACTGGCGAAGCTTATACCGCCGTCGCGCCTGACCGTAACCTCGAGGCTTGGATGGCCGACCAGTTGCTTGATCTGGTTTATGTTGGGCAGCTGGCTGCTGATGAACAATCCGAATCCGGCCAGCACCACGGCGACGGTGACGGCCGCCCTGAACCAGAAACGGGTAAATCTGAGTGCAAAACTGTCACGGGTGTAATTTGCCGCCTGTTCGCGGCAAAGTGCCGACGTGCGCAGGTTCCATGACGACCGGGGCTCGCGGCCGGGCAGTTTGAGCTGGGTCCTGATCTTGCGCCCCAGCCGCCGGACCGAACGATCACCCAAAAGAGTGACCCCCAGCACCACTTCGACAAGCGGATTGGCGATGAAGTGCTCGAGCGTGCCGATTCCGAGAAAGATATGTTCATGATCGACGTCCCGGGTGAGAAACCGCCGCACGTTCGCATTCTCACCGATGATCTTGAGGAAGTCGTCCTTGGTCTGTCCCAGCAGGACATAAAGCACCGCGATCCGCAGCATGGTGTCGACATTGCAGGTCACATTGTCCGGCCGGTTGTGCTTCCACCACGGTATCAGCGGCCGCACCCTTTTGCGGTCATGCCGCAGGATCCGCCGCATCCGCCCATGCAATGCATTGAGGGGCTGTTGAAAAATCATACCGTAACCTGACCGCGCTTAGCTGATGCTGGGATGCTATCCATTCGCTGGAGACTTCTCAACGAATACCGGACATACGCAAAAACCCGGCAATCTGCGCGGACCGCTGCATCGCTGCCCGGGACCAAGCGCTGCCAGCCACGAGAATCACAACCGGTGCCAACGCAAATACGTTCGTCATATTGTGCCGTCGCCTCATCAACCCGATCCTATACTATTTTGAACGGACCACTAAGATTCTCCGGTCGATTGCCTGACCGGGTTCGTGTGCTAAGCTCTGGCTTGATCTTGAACTGCACTATGGGGGACGGCATGTTGGGAAAACACACAAGGGGCTTCTGCCTTTTGGCTGCTTTGTTTGTCGGCATCACGGCAGGGCAAGCCCGGTCCGGTGACGTTCAGGACTGTATTAGCGGCAAAGGCGAGAACGCCACCCGCGGTTGTTCAAGCATCATCGACAGCAAGCAGATCAACGGCCAACCGGCCAGCGCCAGGGAACTCGCCGACGCTTATGTATTCCGGGGCATGGGTTATTTCGGTCTCAGGATGTTTGACCGCAGCGTCGCCGACATGAACGCGGCAATCGACCTCAACCCGCAGCATGCGGCCGCCTTCTACAACCGCGGCCTGGCGCACGCCATGCAATCCAAACACGAAGACGCCATCGCCGACTACACCAGGACCATACATCTTGAGCCGCGTCACGAAAGGGCCTTCAACAACCGCGGCAATGTCTATCACAGGGCCGGCAAATTCCATCTCGCCGTGCAGGACTACACAAGGGCAATCGAGATCAATCCCGGCGACAGCTTGACCTACAGCAATCGCGGCGGCGCCTACAATGCACTGGGCCGGACCGGCCTCGCCCTCGACGATCTCAATGCGGCCATCAGGCTCAATCCTGAAAACGCCGGCGCCTACGTCAACCGCGCCTTTACCTTGAGAAACACCGGCCGGTTTAAGAGTGCTATCGCCGATTACCGGCGCGCCCTGGAACTCAACCCCTCTCTCAAGCAGGCACAGCAGGGCCTCGCCCTTCTGACCGGTCAGTAGTTGCAGGAAATTGCCGGTTATTTTGGCTTGAGAACGGCAGATCCAGTCGCTAGAGTCTGCATCATGCCGAAGTACACACTACGAGACAATGGATCCGCCTGCCGCTTCTTCGACGGCGAGGCCGTGTTGGTCAATGCCGACACATCGGCCTACTACAGCATGAATGTGACGGGCACGTATGTTCTGCAGGAACTCATCGTTTCCGGTCGGGAAGCGGAAGACGTGTCGCGTACCCTGGAGGATGAGTTCGGTGCATCTGCCACGGATCTCGGCGGCGACGTGCAAAATGCCATTGTCGAACTCGAGACCGAAGGTCTTATTGCCGTCGCGGAGGACTGGAGCCCCAATCCGAAAATCGAAAGCGGTGGTGAATTCGGCCTTCCGGACACCTACGAGAAACCGGAATTGTATTGTCACGGCAACCTCGAACAACTGATTCTCAGCGGAGAATGATTCTCGGCATGACCGACGCCGACAGGATCAGACTGATCGGGAAAGAGCTTCAGGTCGAGCTGTCGTCCACCGAAAACTCGCTCTATTTTCATGGCACAAGCATGTCACCGTTCCTGCAGGAAGGTGATCTTGTCATTGTCCGGTCGGTTGCATGGAAAGACCTTCGCCTGGGCGACATCGTCACATACCGACATGAGGAAAAGTTCCCCACCCGGCGGATTGTCAGGATTTGGGGAGACTGGCTCACTCTGCGATGCGACGGTTAGGTGGATGTTGAGTACTACGCGCAAGCCGAAGACTTTTTAGGGCGGGCCGAAGCCCGGTTTCGGGACGGGCAGTGGCTTACGATCAAGAACCCTGAGTGGCGGTACGCGACCGTCCGCGCGATGCTGCAGGCCTGGAAACCGATTGTGCGCCTCTGGTTTCAGTCCGTCCGGCAGCGCAATCGATGAGGCCCGCATGGATGACCGACGCGCAAGCGCGGACGGGCGCTCTTCGGATCGGAAGTCTGTGTGTTCACGTCGACGCCACGTGCGACATCTACCTGGAGGATCTTGCGGCAATCTACTGCACCGCGTTGCTGGACACCCGCGGCTCACCCTCTGCTGGACTCTATCTATCGATTGTCGACGCCCCAGGTCCGCCGCCCGTCAGGGTTCCCGTGGACGGTATGATCCTGACCCCCGACGGAGGGCTCCACACCGAAGCGATGTTTGCCCAGACAGCTCTGGAAGGCGGTGTGCCGCGAGCCCAATTCACCGTGTTCGCTCAAGACCTCACTCCGGACGAGCGGCAGATCTATCTGGTGGTGCTGCTCAACAAGATTCTCTTCCGGATGGGTTACATGAGACTGCACGCCTCGGCAGTCGCGCTCGACGACAAGGTGAGCGTCTTCATCGGCGACCGCGGCGCAGGCAAGAGCAGCACCTGCGCGTTCCTCGCCGGCCGTGGGGCCCTTGTGCTGGCGGACGACGACGTGTTTCTGAACTACAATGGCAAAACCTGTGCGGTCAGTGGCTGCGACGAAACCATGCGGATCATGGCCGATGCTGAAGCGCAGCTGTTCGGCCGGCTGGATGTGCCGGCCACATTGTTTGGGGGAATCCCGAAGAAGCAGATCGCTACCGCCGACCGTTTTGCGGCTGAACCGTACGTGGACCATGATCTGGATCGGATGTTCTTTTCCCGTGTTGGAGCAAGCTACAGTGTCAGGCCTCTGACCCCGGGTCACGTGGTCATGCGCCTGATGAACACATTGATTCCCTCCAACCGGTTCGCCGGCGCCGGCGATCACGCGCAAACGTTGGACTACCTGGCCGATATCGCCGGCAAGGTTGACGCATACGAGTTGACCTTGAGCCGGGACTTCACAGGTCTTGATCGCCTCTTTACGTTCCTCAAAGGTGTTGGAAATTGAGGTTGCACCCATGAAGGTCTTTTACGTTTTAAGCGATGCTTGTTCGATCTCCGGCGGGGCGGAGCGGGCGGCGATTATGGTACTGCGGCGGTTGCGCGACCATTATGACTTCGAGTGCGAAATGCTCTCCAGCCACCCTCTGCCATTCGAACAAATGCGCGACGGCATTCGCTTGCGCGGGTTTCGCGACATCGAGGAACTGAAGACAATTACGCGTATGGAGCGACCCGACATTATCGTTGGCTCTCTGGAAGATGCCGTGCCCGCTTTCAAGGTGGCATGCCATTTCGGAATTCCGCGAATCCTGACAATTCACAGCTACGAATACTCGCCGCCGACCGCAGAAGAAGTTTCCCAATGGTCCTTGTCCGGCCGTCACCGTTCATTGCCGCAGACGGCCATCGACTTCGTCTTGGATGGCGCCGGCCACATCTTCGTGTGCTCGCAGTACATGCAGCAGTTCCTGTGCGATCGCACAGGGCGCAGGAGCGAAGTTCTGCTCAACGACTGGGATGAAGCAGACGTGCTGATTGATGCCTGTGATCGTGGCGAGGGCGCCTGCATTACCGCAATTTGTGGGCACCGCTATAAGGGGGTCGAGATTTTTCTGGAGCTTGCCCGCCGGTTTCCCGATGAGCGTTTCCTGCTGGTCGGTGAGCCTGGCGGCGATATTGCGCTCCGGAGTCTTGACGATGCCGTCCGTATTCCGAACCTTGAAATGCCCGGCCGGCAGAGACCACGAGAGTTCCTTGCGCGCAGCAAGCTCGTTCTCATGCCCTCGCAATGGCCGGAACCCTTTGGCCGGATCGCGGTCGAGGCCCTGGTCAACGGAACCCCGGTTTTGGCAAGCCGCACTGGCGGGCTTTGCGAGATTGTTGGCGACGGCCCGATGGGCGTGGACGATTTCAGCAACATCGACGAATGGACGAGGTGCCTGCAAGCCCAGGTCGAGGGACACCGGATCGCGGCTGCGGATCTCGACGACGCACAAGACCGCGCCCGCGCCTTCCTGTCAGCCGAACCGGTACATCGACTGGCGGATGTCATCCAGTCTCTCACGGACGCTTCTTCGCCCGGCTGGAAATCCACTCAGGTAGCCTTCAACGGCGGACTGGACGATAGCGCGTCGCATGCCCTTGTAAACGCCGCATGGTCGCAAGAGTTGACCGCTCGAGGCTATCAAGTGGGCGCAACCGGCGGCGACGGATTTGGGTTGCCGGATCAAATTCTGATGCATGATTATTCGTCGGATTTCAACGACTTCCAGTCGACGGAAACAGGCCACAACATCGCGATTCGAACATCGGACTTTGGGCCGTATCCAGAATCGTGGGTGGACAAGCTCGACGCGGAGTTTGATCAGCTATGGGTCTATACGGAATGGATTGCGGAACAGGCGCTTGCAAGCGGCATCGATCCCGATCTTGTCAAAGTCGTTCCGCTGGGCGTTGATCAGCGTGTTTTTTGCCCCGATGGTCCGGGTTCAGCCCTGGTTCCGCACGACAGGTTCACATTTCTTTTCGTTGGTGGCGCCGTGCTGCGCAAAGGTATCGATATCCTGATCAAGGCGTACCGGTCGGCGTTCTCATCGTCCGACGACGTCACACTTGTGATCAAGGGCGACTCGAGCAACGCGTGCTACAAGGATCTCAGTGACGTCGAGAATGCCCTGACATCCGGAGACGGAAACGGCGCGCCGGAAGTGCTGCACATAGACGCTCACCTCGATGTCACGGAACTGGCAGCCATTTATCGCAGTTGTGACGTTGGAGTCTTTCCCTACCGGGCCGAAGGTTTTGTCCTTCCCATAGCAGAGGCGATGGCATGCGGTACGCCGTCGGTCGTGCCGGAATTCGGGCCTTGCCTCGATTTCTGTTCGGCGTCGACCTCCTTCTTCGTTCCCGCGCGCCGGGTGAAGCTCCCTTTTCAACGAAACTTAAACCTCGCACTGGGCTTCTCCGTGGACCTCGCGGCGGTGGATTTCTGTGAAGTGCGCGTCGACGCCCTCGCGCAGGTCCTACGCAGCATCTATGACGCCGGCCGTGCTGGTCTGACCGGCAGGCAGGAGGCGGGCATCAACGTTGTGCGGGAGCGGCTGACCTGGGCATCTTCTGTGGACCATGTCGAGGAGTGCCTGCGTGAAATGCGCGGAACCGTTCCCCGTCGAATTCTTGCCCGGCGGGCGGCCGCGGCGAAGGAGCATAGGCGCGCAGCCGCCGTATATGATATGGCAATCGAGCTTGCCCTGGACCGCGTGAAGGACCGCCATCTGCAGCGACAGCCGGAATAGACGGCACGGCAATGGGGAATCCGGACTTTGCGGCGATAGAGTTCAGGCAGGAGGCAGGAGCACCAGCTTGCCGGTAAAGTTCTTGGCCAGGAAGTGTTCCTGGGCGCGGCCAATCTCGCTCAGCGGAAAGGTCTTGGCGACGATGGGCCGGATTTCATCTCTTTCGATGTACGAGACCAGGTTCTCGAACACGATGTCGTCCTGGAACGTGCATCCGATGAGCGACAGGTCCTTCAGGTAGAGTGTCCTCACATCCAGGGAAACAAGGGGACCGGCAATTGCGCCGGCCGTCACGTAACGCCCGCCCCGCTTGAGAATATCCAAAAGCGACGGCCATGTTGGGCCGGCAACCAGGTCTATGACCACGTCGACCGTCTCACGTCCGACAGCTTCTGCGAGATCTGCGTTTCGGTCGACCACATCGTCGGCCCCGACCGCCCGCACGTCACCGGTCTTTGCCGCAGCGGCGACACCGGTCACGTGGGCGCCGCGCCGCTTGGCAAGCTGGATTGCCGCTGAGCCGACACCGCCCGAGGCCCCGGTCACCAGCACCCGTTCGGCACCGACCTGTGCCCGGTGAAGCATGTTTTCAGCAGTCGAATAGGCGCACGGGATAGAGGCAAGTTCCGCGTCGCTCCAGTCGCAGTCCACCTTGTGCGTTTCGCGCGACGGTGCCTTGGCATACTGCGCGAAACCGCCATCGCACTCGGAACCGAAAGTCCAGCACTCGAACGGCCGGTAGCCGACATAGGAGCGCAGCATGTTTCGAACGATGACCCGTTCGCCAATGCGCGCACCGTCGACGCCTTCTCCGACATCGACTATATGCCCGCAGCAATCCGCGCCCTGAATCCGGGGAAACGCCATCGGGACCCCCGACCATGTCGCATCGGTGTCGTCTATATCCTCGAACCCGTCCGCCCCGCCCGTATCGGTGGCGTCCTCGATCTTCTTGGAATACCAGCCGATGCGCGTGTTGATGTCGGTATTGTTGACGCCGGCGGCAGCCACCTTGATCAGCACTTCGCCCTCACCCGGCTGCGGTGTCGCCACGTCGTCGCTGTACCGGAGCGTCTCCAAACCGCCATGCCCGACCAGTTGCACCGCTGTCATGCGGGAGGGGATCTGAAGTGTCATGACGGTCCTTTCGCGCGTTGTCGCCTCGGTAACGGTGTCAAACGACATCGCCACGGCGCCTATCAGAATGCCAACGGCTGGATGATATCAATGAAAATGATGGTGCCCCTGGCCCGACTCGAACGGGCACGTCCTTGCGGACAACAGATTTTGAGTCTGTCGCGTCTACCAGTTCCGCCACAGGGGCGCACGGACGGCGCCGGGCGCCGCTGGGTGCCGCGCGATCATAACCGTGTTCGCCGCCGCGTCAACCTCGGCGACACCACTTGGAAAGCCTTTCTGGACAAATCATCCAGACCACTGGTATGAGGCCACCATGTTGCGTAGCCTCTACGACTGGACGATGGAACTGGCCACCCGCGCGGGCGCGCGCTGGGCATTGGCGGTCGTCTCGTTCATCGAGAGTTCGGTCTTCCCCATCCCTCCTGACGTATTGCTCATCCCGATGGTCCTGGCCGAACGGGCCAGGGCCTGGGGTTTTGCCGCGATCGCCACCGTTTCTTCGGTTCTGGGCGGCATCGCAGGCTACGCCATCGGACTGTTCCTGTTTGACGCCATCGGCATGCCGTTGCTGGAATTCTACGGCTACGCGGACAAGTTCGGCGATTTTGCCGAGCGCTACAACAGCTACGGTGCCTGGGTCGTCTTCATTGCCGGCGTCACGCCCTTCCCCTACAAGGTCATCACCATCGCCAGCGGCGCCACCGGCCTCAGCGTGCCGATCTTCATCGCCGCCAGCATTGCCGCGCGCGGCCTTCGTTTCTTTATCGTGGCCGGCCTGCTCTACTGGTTCGGCCCCGCGATCCGCAGCTTCATCGAAAAATACCTGGGTCTCTTGACAATCCTGTTCGTGATCCTGCTTGTCGGTGGCTTCGCGCTCGTTAAATATGTGCTTTGACACACCCACGGATTGATCAATGAAACTGGCCCATCCCAAGACCGCCACCTTTCTGGTTCTTGGCATTGCGGTGGCGACCATCGCCGGTGCCTGGGGCTTTCAGCTGATCGGCGGCCTGCCGCCCTGTCCGCTTTGCCTGCAGCAGCGCTGGCCCTACTACATCGCCATTCCCCTCATGGCCGTGGGCTTGTGGCTGGCCGGGCGCGATCCCTGGAGCTACCCCGTCAGGGCCCTGCTGGCATGCACCGCGGTGGTCATGCTCGTCGGCGCCGTCATCGGCGGCTATCACACCGGCGTCGAATGGGGCTGGTTCGAAGGTCCCACGGGCTGTTCGGGCGGCGAAACTCTGACACCCGGCACCAGGCTCGACCAAGCGGCCGAGATCACGGTCATCCGTTGCGACGAGGCGCCCTGGCACCTGTTCGGCATATCGCTTGCCGGCTACAACACGCTGATTTCGGGCGCCTTGAGCCTGTTGGCAATGGCCGGGTCTCTGGCCTCGAAGCCCTGCGACTAGGGCATCATCCGATCACCACAATCTCATGGCTCCAGTTCGGTATCCCAATAGAGATAGTCCTGCCAGCTTTGATGCAGGTAGTTCGGCGGAAACAGCCGGCCGTTGCTGTGCAGTTCGTAGACGGTCGGGCGGAACGGCTTCTGCGCCGGCCACATGCGTGCCTCCCGGGGCATCTTGCCGCCCTTTGCCAGGTTGCACGGCGAGCATGCCGCAACCACGTTGTCCCAGGTTGTCTGACCGCCCTTGGACCGGGGAACCACGTGGTCAAACGTCAACTCGTCTGTGGCGCCGCAATACTGGCAGCTGAACTTGTCGCGCAGGAAAACATTGAACCGCGTAAACGCCGGCCAGCGCGCAGGCTTGATGTAATCCTTGAGCGATACCACGCTCGGCAGCTTCATTTCCAGGGTTGGGCTGTGGACCACCTTGTCGTAATTTGAGACGATATTGACCCGGTCAAGAAACACCGCCTTGATCGCATCCTGCCAACTCCACAGCGACAGGGGATAATAGCTGAGCGGCCGGAAATCGGCGTTCAGCACCAAGGCGGGGCAATTGTCCGGGGGAACGGCCTGGGCGTCCACAACATACTCCAACGGTTAACGGTTACACGGCCTGCGCCGCGATGCTTCAATCCCTACTATATATTGTGTGACGTCTGTATGAAAGGCATTGAAGCAATTGCTCTAATTTGACATCTGGTCACGGTCTAAGCAAAGAGATCCGCATGAAAACCGACTTCAAGAAGACACTGCCCGGCTACGCTGCCAAGCGTAACGAGTTCTCGGTCGTCGACCTCCCTGTGATGCAGTATCTGATGGTCGATGGCCTCGGTGATCCTGGATCGTCGCCTCAGTTCCAGGCAGCGATCGAAGCCCTTTACCCGATGGCCTTTACGCTCAAGTTCATGAGCAAACAGGACCTGGGCAAGGACTATGTCGTTCCCCCGCTCGAAGGGCTGTGGTGGGCGGACGATATGGCGGCATTCACGACCGCGCGCGACAAGTCTCAATGGGAGTGGACTGTGATGATCATGACGCCGGACTGGATAACGTCTGAAATGGTGGAGATGGCAAGAGCAAAAGTCGTGGCGAAGAAAAATCCCGCAAGTCTTCCCCTTCTGCGTCTCGACACTCTGGACGAAGGAACCTGCATACAGACCCTGCATGTGGGTCCGTTCGAGGATGAAGGGCCTCTTTTGCGTGAAATGCACGATGATTTCATCCCCGCCAATGGCTTCAGGATGGTTGGGCACCATCATGAAATCTACCTCAGCGATTTTCGAAAGGTGGTGCCGGACAAGTTGCGTACCATTCTGAGACAACCAGTCGCGAAAACATAGCTGGCACGGATCATGCGTGTCAGGCGCTACATTCGTTCACGCGGGGTCAACATGACACAAATGGACCCTCGTCATGGTGCCCGTTCACGCGGATGATGGATAAGCTCTTGCGATTGGAAAAGTCATGTTAGTCCAAAAGCCCAAACCGTCCGGTCCCTGCCCCGACGTCCCCGAACACCCGTTGGACGGTCCGAATCCGACCGATTGAGCCAACGGTTGAGACTAAGTTCAGAACGGCGTCGTGCCCTGAAAATGGAATCCGACTGCGAGTCTGTTGTCCGCCTGTGCCCGTAGCGCACCGTCGGCGTTCTCAAGAAGAATGTACCTGTCGCTGTTTGCCGCCGGAAACCGCCGCCAGACGCCAATCCGGCGGAGGGCCGTCATCCTATCGTCGGGGTCGTAGGCGGTTGTCACGGAAACCACGTCGTATCCGCAAAGCTTCATTCTTGCGAGCATTGCGAAGTGCCCAGTCCATGTTCCGCAGTACTCTTTCGCCGGAAAGAGCTGATCCCAGACCAGCGCTCTTTGGTACACGGTGGTGTCTAAACCCATGTTGTTCTTACCAAATGAACCTCTTCTTCAGGACTGCGCTACCACTCCACATCCAGGCCGTCGACATCGGCGACAAGGCCGATGTGTTCGATCGCCGCCTTGGCATGCGCCTCGTCGCCTGCGCCTGTGTCGCCGGCAACGGCGACGGCGCCGACAAGCGTGCCGGCCTCGTCGCGCATGATGACGCCTCCAAGGGCACCCCACAACGGCAGTCCCTCCCGGCTCTGAGCCACGCGCGACGCGCTGCTGAACCATGTGGGTTTCTTCAGAGCCAGATCCATGATGGCGCGTGTCGGCATGCCGATCACCACGCAGGATTTTGCCTTGGATTCTGCAATATCCATCAGCAGCGGCGGCGCGTCGGCCTCACGGGTAACGATCACGGCGTGGCCGCCCGAGTCAACCACAGCAACCGCGAGGCGGATGGTCGGATGAACCCGGGAACCGGCAAAAACATGATCCACGATTGAGTTCAGTTGTTCGCGTGTCAGAACCATTGCGGGTATTTCCCTGGAGACAGTTAGACAGGATTGATGATCGGCATCGGGGTTGCGCGCAGACGTCTCTTTTCGTCCGGTGCTCAGACGACCCGCTCGGCGCCGTAATACACTTCTTCAATGTTCAACAAGATCGCGCTCTTGCCCGGATAGTTGGGATTCAGCCACCGTTTCATATCGTCGAACACCGGCCCGTCGCGATGGTGCTCGATTGTGCCCTTGACCTGATACGCCTCACGTTCCGGGGCGATGAAAAGCAGGGACGCCTTGCAGCCGTCGTCTATGTTTTTCAGGGTTTTGTGCATGGAATTGTTGGCGATGACGAACTTGTCGCCGTCGACGAGTTCCGCGCAAAGTATCCAGATCGCATTGGGAACGTTGTCGGCACTGGTCGTGGTCAGAACCATTTTCCGCTCGCGGTCAATCCACGCCTGACGGGCTTCGGGGGTGAGGGCTGGCATTGGCGCTCCAGTCTATCGAGAGTTGAGTTAAGGGCAACACGAACCGAAACCTCAGCGCGCATCCGTGATGCTGCCCAGTTCGTCGAGATGAAACCTTTCGGCCGCACCGCTGTCGAAGTCGTATTTCCATCGATATCCCTGCAGAACGAAATTTTTGGCATAAAGATGAAGGTGCAGCAGCGGGCGGTCGTCCATGGCATTGACCTCGTGGATGCCGTCTGGCTGCATGGTGACCGCCTCTCCGGGGGCAACGACGACTTCCCCTTTCCTGACCAGAAGTAGATCATCGGGATCGTCCGACTTTCGAAGATAAAGCTGATGGCGCTCGCGCCCGTTGACACCAGCGATGATTGCCCAGGCATTGCCATGGTCATGGGGAGCATAATACTGGTGAGGCGCACCGGAATTCACATAGAGTGCGTAGCTGCCGTCGTCGCACTCGTGGATAAGGTAGGAACATTCCATGGCATCGTCGTCCGGCAGCGGGAACGCCTCGAAATTGAAGAGATCCTCGCGCGCGGCCAGTTCGATAAGCAGTGCCTTGCCCTTTTCAAGATTATCGAGAGATGGGCCGGAGTCCATGACTGCCCGGATTTGCTCCATCGCCTCGGAAACGATCCGGTTGCGCTCCGGGTTTTTGAGACTGTGTTTACTGTCCATCGGTGTCTCCAGTAGTTAGACCCCCGGTGCCTGACGAACCAATCCGGGATGCCGTTGTGCGATCGACAGAACCGCATGAAGCAAATGAAGCAAATGAAGCAAAATTCGTCCAAATATCTGGCCCGACAATAGGCGCATTTTCCATTGACAGCTACTTGAACCCCAGGCTTTCCGAAATTACCAGGAAAACGGTCGCACCGAGGAGCCATCCCAAGACGTTGTGAAAGACGAAGTAGGCCCTTACCGGCGCTGAAGACAGAAACTGAAGGTCCCCATGCTTCTTGTTGATTGTCACGATAGGGATGAGACGGTCAACGCTGAAAATCACGGCATCAAACCAGCTCCAGAACGTGGTAAATTTGGCAGTTCGGTAGATCCCTAACGACGCCTGCGGATTAGATTGAGCGAACAGAAAAATTCTACCTTCGGAGGAATACCGAAAAACGACCGCACCAATTGTTATGGCGATCAACGCTATTCTGAACGTAAAGTCTGGTCGGAGTCCATAACCGCCCAGGACATAGCTCATCTTACGCGTTAGCCATCGCCAGCCCTTCGAATCATCCGTGGTTACCCGCTTCTCTTCCGCCAGGGAAACTGTGTTTGCGGCATCCTCCTGGGCGACCTTCCTAAATGCATCCCGGAACACCCTGTATCCGCCCCGCCCGATGTTCTCGAATGGGATTGTTGCCAACAGTGCAACGACTGTGTTTTCGGCTTCGGCTCCTTTTGCCCCTCTCAGAGACCCTCGATCCAGAATGCTGACATAAACACTTCCAATCTGGGCTCCCGATACTATGGTGTTTTCCGGTAGGACAACATTGCTTGCCACATGGAATGCTTCCATCCGGGCGTTTGCAAGATTCAGGCTGCCTGTCTTCGGGTTGGAGCGATAAACGAGACCGGTATCTGCAGCCAAAACCAGCGCGTTGCCAATTTGGCTATGCCGCAGGTCAACGCGATCTCCCTCAAAACCTGTAAGGTCGAGATTACCACCTACATGCGTCTGGTTTATGCAGATCAATTTTTTGCTGGATGCCGGCACGATTTTTGTGTTGTTGCGTTCGCTACCGGCCGTTATCAGGAGATTGCCACCGATGCGTGCATTCCGAAACGACACAAAGTCCAGCGACTTAACACTGTCACTTCGTTCGAAAAAACATCCCCGTTCGTCAAGTTCACTTTCGCCGCCAATTGTCGATCTGGCAAGGTCAACATCGAGTTGCACAGTGACGTGGCGAAAGTCCAAAGCCCTGAGCTTAGCGCCCTTGAGGCGAACGTTGCGATAGCTGGCGAACTGTGATGAGACAGGTCCATCCGTGACAAGATCGTCACCGTAGAATTCACCTTCGATTTTGGCATCGACGAGATGGATGAATCCAGAAAGAAAAAATTCCTTAATTGGCCGCATCTTCTGTGCGAGCTCAGGGACGTTGTCCTTCACCCGTTGAACCACATCGTTTGATTGAACGGATTTCGGAACCGCTAGAGCAAGAGCGCTTGTTCCCGAGAAGTCAGCGTAGCCAAAACGCGTGCCCGCCAAGCTGAGGCGTCCGCGAACCGTCGACCTCGATGCAAGCACGGCACCGATGTGACTGTCCTCGACGATGAGGTCAGCCCCAACCGATGTACCGTTGGCATTGATCACACCTTCCACTTTGGCGTTCGGCCCGGAGAGCACCAGCACCGTCCTGAGTATCACTGACCGGGGAACGGATGTTCCATACAGATTGACATGACCGCAGAAGATTGCGTTTTCGAATGTTAAACCGAACGGCAGGTCTTTGTTGATCAAACTGAAGTCGCCAAACAAGAGCAGACCTTGCAGAGACAGCGTCGTGGGTCTGTTGATTGACGGAAGTTTGGCGATCTTTTCGACCAGTGCAGCCAGGCTTTCGGCGGAGATGCCGAACTTCACACGGCGCGAAGCATCACAGTAGTCGGCCGCGAGCGTTTTTGCGCTTTTCTGTTTGCGCACTTTCTCGGTTTCTGCCTTAAGAACCGACGAAAATTCGGCATTGACGACATGGATCGGCAAGTCTGACTCGAAACCACCAAGAACCATTTGGCAAACCGAACGGAGACGTTCTGAATCGTCGTCAGCCAGCACAAGCGTTTCGGAACACCAGACAGCCGGATCGAACTGTGTCGAACTGCCAGAAACCGTTTGAGGGTAGGAGAACCAGGCTGTGAGAGACGCGACCGCAAACAGAACCCTCGTCAATGCCCTCATTTGCCAAGAATACCAAACGCCTGAAGTTCGATCTCATTGTCAATCATCCCGTCCCACTTGTAGGACGAGCTGCATTGATTTACCGCCAGCCAGTATCTGACCGCTGCTACTGCACCATTACTCGAAGGATCAAACAGGCCCGTGACCTTCGAAACACCATTTTGGCTGTTCCATCCCGCTACCGGTTTCTTCACCCCGGTTAGAACACCGGCAACATATTTCTGGCTCTGATCATTCAACGCCGTACTGGATTTGTAAATATCGTCGAATATTCCCGCATAGGCCACACCGGTCGACCACGGCTTGAGATCGTATCCAAGCGTCTTGCCTTTGTCGGTAATCTGGGAGATCGCCAGCTTCAGCACAGCCGTATGATCGACCTTGATTGATTCTCCATCATACTTGAGATCGCTTCCCTCAAAGAATTTGCTGAACTCTTCTTTGTCCAGTGCCCCGGCGGTCACCACCAATCGAACATTGTCGGGCACATCTATCGCGCTCGCCCAGTTTGTCTGGTCCATCCGATCCACCAACATCAAATAGGTTGCTGAACTTTCCCTTTTCTTCAGCACATCCAAAATTTCCTTTAGTCGCGACGTGCTCGGGAATTCTTCAAACTGTTCAACTATTATTGTCGGTTGTTTTCCAGAGTCCTTTCCAAACGAACTCGCAAAAATGGCCTGCTCGTCAAATGAATATGGCAGCGCTTGGTTGGGTAATAGCTGTTTGGCATCGAGTGCCTTTGCGATGTTCGATTTAAGCTCATCTGACGCCTGCCCAACCACTATAAAGGGGAGTTCGTTCTGCGAGTAAGCGGATGCCGAATACAACAGTGCAGCCACAAAAATTCCAAGACATCTAATACACGTGAAGGTCATTTCCTCCTCCATTTCTCAATCATGCTGCTATCTTAACATAAAACTTCTCCGAAAATTACAGTACATTATTGGCTATATGGTCCCATCGGCGCCCCAGCCGCTTGCCACTGCTTGAAACTATGCCGTTTAACGTGTACGCGACGGTACGCAGCAGAATCGAAAAGATGTCCGCCCCAATAGACCGATGTGTCCACGCACTTGTGGACCGTCGCGGTCAAGCAATGACCGAACAAACTGCGGTTACTGGCTCACGCTTTTGCGGAAGCAAACGCCGTGCGCAAAAACTCGCCACCGAGCGACAGGCCGGCACCGTCGATGCCGTGGCCGATACCCTCCGACACATGCCACTGCACGCCGACGTCCGCCGCCGCCAGGGCCTGTGTGGCATTGGACAGGGCCTGGACGGGAATAACCTCATCCATGTCGCCGTGGATCATCATGACCGGAGGACGGCAACGGATCTCGCCGGTGAGAGCATCCGGCCCGGCAAGCGCGCCTGAGAACCCCAGAATTGCTGCAGGTGCGATACTCCGGCGCAGTCCCACGTGCAGGCACATCATCGTGCCCTGGCTGAAGCCGACAAGCGCCAGCGCACTTTCGTCGAGACCGACCGCTTCCAGTTCGTCGTCGATAAAAGCGTCGAGCAACGGCCCCGCCGCCCGCACCCCGCTCCAGTACTCGTCCGGATCGAGACGGGTGATCGGAAACCACTGATATCCCACAGGCGACATGCCGCAGCGTTCCGGGGCGTGGGGACTGACGAAGGCCGCATGGGGCAGCAGTGCCTGCCACTGACTTCCCAGACCGATCAGATCGTTGCCGTCCGCGCCGTAGCCGTGGCACAGGATTACCAGTTGTCTGGGCGCTTCGCCCGAAAGCGGGTCGAGCCGGGGACCGTCGAGATTGGCAGACATGTAAACTCCAGGTTGGCGTCGCATTGAAGGGTTGAGGATAACGATCACGGTGGCTTAAGGCATGACATCCCTGGATCGCTTGTGCGCATAATAGGCCCACAACAGCCGGGCCGCTACCCCCCGCCAGGGCGACCAGGGCTCGCTAAATTGCCGCAGTGACCGGGCGTCCGGCCGCTCCTCCAGACCGAACGCCTCCTGTGTGGCAATCTGGATGGCCAGGTCGCCTGCAGGCCACGCGTCGGGCCGTCCGAGACAGGCCAGCAGATAGATATCCGCCGTCCACGGACCGATCCCCTTGACCTGAACCAGGTGTTCGTGGACGGCCTCGTCGCTCATGCGCGATAGCCGGGACAGCCGGAGCCTGTCCGACTGCACAGCCTCGACCACGGCCTGGACAGTGCGCACCTTGGGTCCGGACAATCCCACCGAACGCAGAGTGTCTTCATCGAAGTGGCGAAACCGTTCCGCCGTCACCGGTCCAAGCGTCGAGGCCAGGCGGTTCCAGATCGCACTGGCGCTTGCCTTGGATACCTGCTGGCCGACCACGATCTGCAGCAGGGCCGCAAAGCCCCCCGACCGCCGCCGCAGGGGCGGCAGCCCGGTCAATGCGAAAACTTCGGCAAACCGGGGATCCGTTTGACACAGAAAATCGATTCCCCGTTTGAGGTCGGCGCGGCTGGATATTGTTGTCATTGAGAAATAGTGTGGCTCGGCGTTGAAATACGGTTTTCACTCTAGGGTCTGTTGAGTATCAGGATTGTGGTGTCGGTTTCACCAGATTTGTTCAGTTTCGGGTCATGAGGAGGAAGGACATGGTTTCCATATTCGACGACGAATGGCACGAAAATGGGCGATTCTGGCGAAATCCCTTCGGG
>JAJFHD010000097.1 GCA_021775805.1 Alphaproteobacteria bacterium
GCCATTCCTCATCATGCTGCGTCACGTCCTGCCCAATGTCATGAGCCCCGTTCTGGTGATTGCCACCATTAATCTGGGCCTCGCGGTCATCACGGAAGCCACGTTGTCGTTTCTGGGTGTCGGCATTCCAACCACCCAGCCATCCCTTGGAACTCTCATCCGTATCGGCAATGATTTCCTTTTCTCCGGTGAATGGTGGATCACGATATTCCCGGGGATTGCCCTGGCAGCCCTCGTCCTGGCCGTGAACCTGCTCGGCGACTGGCTGCGTGATGCACTTAACCCGAAGTTGCGATGAGGATCGGCCTGGCAGATGAGTAAACCCGAGACCGAGCCAGTCCTGTCCGTGCGCGACCTGGTCGTTCAGTTCCCCACACGGCGCAGTGTACTGACGGCCGTCGACTCGATTTCGTTTGACGTGGCGCCGGGCGAAGTCGTCGGCCTCGTCGGCGAATCCGGTGCCGGAAAGTCCATGACCGGTGCGGCCATCATCAACCTCATCGAACCGCCCGGTCACATTGCCGGCGGCGAGATCCGTCTGAATGGCGAGCGCATCGACAATCTGTCCCAGGAGGACATGCGTAAGGTTCGCGGCAAGCGGATCAGCATGGTGTTCCAGGACCCTCTGACAAGCCTCAATCCGCTATACCGGATTGGCGAACAACTTGTGGAGACGATTCTGACCCATCTGCCGGTCTCGCCCGAAGACGCCCGCCACCGCGCAATCGCTCTGCTCGAGGAAGTCGGCATTCCGGCTGCCGCAAGCCGCATCGACGCGTACCCTCATGAATTCTCGGGCGGCATGCGCCAGCGCGTCGTCATTGCCCTTGCATTGTGTGCCGAGCCCGATCTGGTCATTGCCGACGAGCCGACCACCGCTTTGGACGTTTCGGTTCAGGCCCAGATTATTACTCTGCTGAAGCGCCTGTGCAGCGAGCGCGGCATGGCGGTCGTGCTGATCACCCATGACATGGGCGTCATTGCCGAAACGGCGGACCGGGTTGCGGTCATGTATGCGGGCAGGCTTGCAGAAATCGGACCGGTTCGCGATGTCATCAAATCTGCAAAACACCCCTACACAGCCGGTCTCATGGGCTCGATCCCTTCACTTGAGGCCGAGGTTTCCCGCCTTGTGCAGATACCAGGCTCCATGCCCCGCCTGACAGCCATCCCGTCTGGTTGCGCGTTTCACCCCCGTTGCGAACAGGCTTTTGCCCGGTGTCGCACGGAGCGTCCTCAGATCATCAAGACAGACAGCAACGATGTTGCATGCTGGCTCCACGAAACGGTGCCCGCGCCATGAACGCCATGAGTGAAGAAACACTGGTGGAAGTGCAAGACCTTCGGCGTGTGTTCGATGTGTCAAAGCCCTGGCTGACCCGCACCCTTGAGCGCCGGCCAAAGGAACTCTTGATGGCCGTGGACGACGTCTCGTTCACGATCACCAAAGGCCAGACCTTCGGACTGGTCGGCGAATCCGGTTCCGGCAAGTCGACGGTCGCAAAAATGGTCGTCGGCCTGCTCCCGGCAACCAACGGTGTCATTCGTATCGACGACGTGAACATGACGGTTTCCGGTGGCAAGACACAGGAAATGCGCCGGTTGCGCCGCCGTATTCAGATGATATTCCAGGACCCCTATGCAAGCCTCGACCCCAGATGGCGTGTGGAAGACATCATTGCGGAACCGATTCATGCCTTCGACCTTGCCAATTCCAAAGCGGAGGTTATCGAACAGGTCGACCAGTTGCTGACGGTGGTCGGCCTCGACCCCGCCGACGGACGCAAGTTTCCTCATGAATTCTCCGGCGGTCAGCGCCAGCGTATCTGCATTGCCCGCGCTCTGGCCTCAAAACCAGAATTCATCGTCTGCGATGAACCCACATCCGCACTCGATGTCTCTGTTCAGGCGCAGATCCTGAACCTGATGCGTGATCTGCAGGACGAGTTTGGCCTGACCTATCTGTTCATCAGCCATGACCTGTCGGTCATCAGGCACATGGCAACCCATATCGGGGTCATGTATCTGGGCCGGCTGGTCGAGGTCGCAACCGCGCAAGACCTCTTCAAGGCACCCCGGCACCCCTATACCCAGATGCTCCTGAATGCAGTGCCGGATCTGGACATGGTGGAAAAGGAGCGCAAACCGGTCGAAGGCGAAATTCCCAACCCGATCAATCCGCCTTCGGGATGCACGTTCCATCCCCGGTGCCCGCTTGCGACCGAGCGTTGCACGCGTGAAATACCCCAGGCACGCAGCGACGAAAAAGGCACCCTCACCTGTCACAACGCCTGAGCGGCTCCGAGGCGTGAGGCCAACCCCTCACTCGGCGTCCCCGGCGCAGCGGAAACCCACCATGTCGAGCCCGATGTTGTCCGGATTGCCGTGCCGATAGCTGGTTCTGAGGCAATAGGGATTGTTGCCCCAGCCGCCGCCGCGCAGCACGACCTCAGACGGCCTGCCGGGAAACCGGCTTGCGGTCCACTCCCAGACATTGCCCGCCAAGTCCAACAGGCCAAAAGGCGATTGCCCGTCAGGGAAGCGCCCAACCGGCGCCGTCTTCTCAAATCCGTCCCGATTGTCCGTGGCGCAACAAGGTACTGTTCCAAAATTGGCGAAACGCGTCCCACGCCCCTGTTCCGGTGCGGTATCGCCCCAGGGATAACGACGGCCATCACTGCCACGTGCGGCCAGTTCCCACTCCGGATCGGTCGGCAACCTCAGACCATGGTACTTGCAGAACGCCAACGCATCGCGCTGAGAGGTCTGCAGAACCGGGTGGTTCGCGTTCTCAACGAGGAAATTCGGTTGGACATTGTCCGGACCAAAAGGGCGACGCCAATTCGCACCGCGCACTTTTGTCCATCGACTCTTCCAAACAAATCCAGATCCCGAACGTTCGGGATCCGTCAGATGTCCGGATGCCCTTACAAATGCAGAGAATTGAGCGTTCGTCACCTCGTGTCGCATCAAACGAAACGCACGTACCGTTACAGTACGTTCCACCTCATCCGGCTCACCATCGCGATCGCCCATCATGAATGTCGTCTCGGGCACTGACACAAGCTCCGGATCTGTCAGCGTCTGGGCATGGCCCGGGGCGGTCGTTGCAAGCAGGCCGACCGCCGCCGTGACCGACCCCAACCGATACCACCAAACCTTGTCAAAACGCATTGCGGCAATCCTCAGCGTACAATCTTAGACGCGCCCCCTTTTCAGAGGCAAAGCACGTATGCGTCACCACTTTTAAACTATCGACCCGTTCCCTCCGAATCGCCCGGAGTCACAAAATGCCTTAACATTTTCATGTTGCCGCTCTATCAAACGACGGAATCACGACTGTACAATCATCGGGGTCGACCGCCGCCGCGACTTGCAATAACGTCCCGGTTTGACTAGCCATGTTTCTAAACCTTGAATTCCTTCCGGAGTCGTTCCTGTGATCGGCAAGATATTCAGCTGGCTTGAAGGCTACTGCGAGGCGTTTCCGGTTGAACAGCCGCCGAAGCCGCCGACAACCTTTGCCGCCTTCATCATCCATTACGCAAAACCGTTCTGGCCCATGATTCTGGCCAGTTCGATCTTTGCGGCAACGGTGGCGCTGATCGAGGTTTCGCTGTTTGCTTTCATCGGCAACCTCGTCGACTGGCTGACGGCCGCGAACCGCGAAACCTTCTGGGAGGACCACAAGTCCCAGCTCATCCTGATGAGCGTACTTGTGCTGATCGGACTGCCGGTTCTGAAATTTTTCTATGAGTCCATCGTCCACCAGGGCCTGCTGGGAAATTTTGCGATGCGGACCCGGTGGGAAGCCCACCGTTATGTCCTGCGCCAGAGCATGGAGTTCTTCCAGAACGATTTTGCCGGCCGGGTCGCCACCAAGGTAATGCAGACGGCCCTGGGCGTGCGCGACGTGGTCATGAAGATCACGGAGGTGCTGTTGTATGTCAGCGTCTATTTCACCGGCGCTGTTGTCCTGTTTGCCATAAGCGATCTGCGTCTTACGGCACCGCTGATCATCTGGTTCACCGGTTACATGATAGCGATGTGGTACTACGTGCCCCGGCTTCAGCGCGTTTCCAAGGAACAGGCCGATGTTCGTTCTGTGGTGACGGGCAGGATCGTCGACAGTTATTCCAACATCAGCGCCGTCAAGATGTTTGCCCATGGTGAAAGCGAGGACAACTACACCAAGGAAAGCATGGAGGACTTCCTTCAGAACGTGTATCTCCAGATGCGCCTTTCGACCCAGCTCACCGTTATTCTGAATACGCTGAACAGTTTTCTTTTGTTTTCCGTGTCCGCCCTATCCGTCTGGCTCTGGTACATCGGTGCCGTGACGACCGGTGCAATTGCCTTTGCCGTTGGCCTTGTTTTCAGGCTTCAGGGCATGGCCCATTGGATCATGTGGGAGATTTCAGGCCTGTTCGAGAACATCGGCGTCGTCGAGGATGGCGTCCAGACGATCGCTCTTGACCGGGATGTCACGGATGTCGGCGACGCAGCCACGTTGAACGTCGACCGAGGCGAGATCCGCTACGAAAACATTCACTTCAACTACGGCAAGCATGGTGAGGACGGCCAGAAGCGCGTAATCGAAGACCTCAGCCTCACCATCAAGGCAGGCGAAAAGGTCGGCCTGGTTGGCCGGTCCGGCGCCGGAAAGTCAACGCTCGTCAACCTCCTCTTGAGGTTCTACGACCTCGAAGGCGGGCGTATTGCAATCGATGGCCAGAATATCGCAGAAGTGAAACAGGAAAGCCTTCGAGGCCAGATCGGCATGGTGACCCAGGACACCTCTCTGCTTCACAGATCGGTCCGGGAAAACATTCTCTATGGACGCCCTGAGGCGAGCGAACAGGATGTCAGGGCAGCCGCGCGTAAAGCCCACGCCCAGGACTTTATTGACGACCTTGAAGACCTGGGCGGTCGCCGCGGCTATGATGCCCATGTCGGCGAGCGCGGTGTCAAACTCTCCGGCGGCCAACGCCAGCGTATTGCCATAGCGCGAGTGCTGCTGAAAAACGCGCCCATCCTCGTGCTCGACGAGGCAACCAGTGCGCTGGATTCGGAAGTCGAGGCGGCAATCCAGGAAAACTTCAATGCCCTGATGGAAAACAAGACCGTCATCGCCATCGCCCACCGGCTGTCGACAATAGCTGCCATGGACCGTCTCATCATCATGGACGAAGGCCGCATCATTGAAGAAGGACCGCACGAGGAACTTCTGAAAAATGGCGGACTCTATGCCGAACTCTGGTCCCGCCAGTCCGGCGGATTTCTGGCTCAGGAGGCGGCTGAGTAAGCGCTTGTCAATTCCGTGGATTAGGACACAAAAAAGGCTGGCCCGATGTTTTCGAGCCAGCCTTTTTGCTTAGATTGCCCCCGGTCGGGGATCCCGGAGTTCTGTCAGGTTAGAGAAGCGCACCACTGTTCAGGCTGTTCACGCGGCCCGGGATGACGCCAATGTCGTAAAGTGTGTCGTCCTGGAGATTGCAAAGCTCGGCAACGAGACGGTTATGGATTTACCATTCTTTCACGGTGTTGAAGAAAGCGAAAAAGGACATGTCGTTGCCTTCGGATCAGGTTTGAATGCTGTGTGCTTCTGCACGACGTTATGGATCCTAGATAGGAGAACATGGCTTCTGCGAAAACCGATATAATTGCAGGCGAGGCATGCACTTAGTGCATAGGTCCAAGGCAAGCGGAGCAAACGAATCTGGCGACCTTTGCATACTGTGAAGAGTAAATTCCCTACTCTATGACAACGCCTTCAGTCGGCCAGGATCTCGTCAAGTTTCTGGGCGATACGGGCGCGCATATCGACGCTGCCGCGTTCGAGCCAGGCGTCAACGTCGGAGCGTTCGTACAAGGACGGAAACCAGTTCTCCGTCAGGTAGCGGTCCTGGGTGTGCTGATCCGTCAAGAACGCATTGTCGGGTGCGGCCCGCCTGACAACCTCGATGGCGACCGTGTCGGGATCGACCACCACACCGGCCGCCATCTGGTTGGCCCAGCCGACCAGTTCATCACACAACACGAGCATCTCGAGTGATCCCGTCCTGCCGCCTGACAGATATCCCAGATTGTGGATGAACGGCGTACTGGCCAACACGGCGATCGCCATGTTTGCGCCGGCTTCCGACGCTGCCTGGGCATCAAAATCATGGGAATCGGAACACCCGGCACCGACCCAGGCCGGAATGCCTATCGACTTGAAATAGTCCGCAGCACCAAGCCCCGTCAGCATGTATTCCGGCGATCCGTAGGCCAGGTCCGCCTGGCGCATGTCCATGGGCAGGATCGCCGAACCGCTCATTACCGGTGCGCCTGGTTCCGTCAACTGGTGGATCACGATCCCGGCCATCGCTTCGGCCGATGACTGGGCAATCGCACCGGCCGTAGTTATGGGACTGGACATGCCGGGAAACGTTGCCGGATAACAGACCAGCGGTACGCGCCAGCGCGCGCAGTTGATCACGCGCATGCAGAATTCGTCGGGAAGTTTCAATGGTGAGACCGGTCCCAGCAATTCCAGTCCGATCGGCTTGTCGGCCAGGTTGTTCCAACCGCCGCTGACATCAGCCAGATAGCTCCAGCATTTCTCCGACAGGACTTCGTCGTGCGCCGTAAAGGCTGCAGGCTTCGAACAGTGTGTCGTCAGGGCCTTGAGGCTCAGAACTGCTTCTTCCTGTGCCGGCACATCGCTTGGATACCCGAGTGAGCAGGACATATCCAGATTGGGAAGCTGCTCACAGACCCGGCCCGTACGACCGATGTCTTCAAGCAGACACGGTCTGTGCGTTTTCGTCCGGTGATCGAGAATGCGAACGCAATTGTGACCGGGCACATAATTCGACGTATTACCGCCCGTGTCGACCCTCAGCACGCCATTCTGGTCGTAGAGCCTGATTGCATCGGGCACCGTGGATATGGCCTGATTAACGAGGTCGGGTGGAATCCGGACATATCCATCAGCGCCTTCGCGGCAGTCGTGATCCCGGACCAGCATCTCCTGCGTCGGGGGATGATCGATAATGACGCCGACTTCCCACAGGATCTTGAGCACGGCATCGTGGATCAGGGCATTTCCGGCAGACGGAACGATCTCCAGACCCAGTTGGCGCTGCTTGCGGCTGGACGCGGTCCCCGACGTTGCCTTGCGGCGGATCTTGTCACCGCGCGAACTCTTGCGACCGCTTCGCACCGCCCTGCCTTGCTCCAATTGGGTATCTGTCATTTCTAAACCGCCAGGTAATTAATATGGCCTTCGACCAATCTCGGGGGCCATGCACATCGTCGATCAACACGGTCATCTGCCGTCAGCAATCATTTAGTGTAACGTTAAAGTAAAGTTTCCACAACCGCCTTCCAGCCCCGGGAATGCGGCCATCGCACGCTCCGGTTGAACCGGAATTTGCTGCAGTGGACTGAATCTTGAAGAATGTTATTGTCTGGAGATTCTAACAGGCAAAACATCATGACTGACACGGACAGACAGACGTCGGCGAAGCGAGTGACCCTGAAACAGGTCGCCATTGCCGCCGAAGTCTCGCCCATGACGGTCTCCAATTTTGTCAACGGCCACCACCATTTGATGTCCGAAGAGGTGCGAGAAAGGGTCGCCCACGAAATTTCCAGGTTGAATTACCGCCGCAACGATGCCGCACGGAACCTGCGGCAATCCCGCCTTCTGTCGATCGGCATGCTGATCGTTGACAATTCCCCGACGTATCTCGCCGACGGTTACACCACGCAGATTGTTGCCGGAGCGAGCAACCATCTCACCGACCAGGGTTTCTCCCTGCTGCTGCAAGGCATCAGGCCGAATGATTTTGAGACTTCCCCTCTCGTGACCAGCATCCGAACAGACGGCCTGTGTGCGCTGTTGTCCGGCGATGACGACCAACGGCTTGCACAAATCGAGACCTTGAAGAAGGTTGGCCAGCCCCTGATCGTCTTTCTGGAAAGTTTGAACACCGGCGACCACGACATTTGCTCGATCCGGCAGAATGAATTTGAATCTGGCCGCGTCATGGGAGAGCACGTTGCCCGAAACAATCCCTCGTCCGTGGTATTCCTGTCGGCGTCGGACAACCGCTGGGCGGCGGTGGTGGAACGGATGCAGGGCATGGTGGCCGGGCTGGAGTCCGGAACCGATAAACCCAGAATAGCTTCATTGGACTGCGGTAGCGGCAGCTTCGACGACACGCAGTCCGCGCTCACGGCCCAGATTGCGTCCGACGGTATCCCCGATGCCATCATGGCGGTCAACGACCAGATGGCAATTGCCGCGATGCAGATGGTGCAGGCGCGCGGCGCATCGATTCCCGAAGACGTGCAGGTGACGGGCTTCAATGCTTTTGATTTCCGGCGATACGCCCAACCTGAGCTCACCTCGATCCGATCACCGGCCTACGAAATGGGTGCGCGGGCTGCAGCTGAAATGCTGAACCGTCTGAACACGGGTTCGTTCAGTGAAAAGGAAATCGTTTTCCCATTTGAATTCCTCCAAGGCCATTCGACCTGAAACCCGTCGTCTGCTCACGCAGCAATTGGCCGGTCGCCTCCGATCGTCGCACGCTGAACCACACGGCGATACTGGTCTACTTCGCCATAGTAATCAGCGACGCCATTGTGCAGCGTGACGCGGTTGTCCCAGAGCGCCATGGAACCGGGCTTCCACCGGAAACGGCACATGAACGGCGGCCGCAGGGCATGCTGCACGAGAAAGTCCAGAATGGGCTTGCTTTCCTCATCCGTCATCCCGTCGATACGCTGGGTGAAACCCGGACTGACATAAAGAGATTTCTTGCGCGTAACCGGATGAACCCGAACAATCGGATGCAAGGCGGTGCCAGGCTCGGCCTGCTTCTTTTCGTGCATGCTTTCGTAGCCATGATGCCAGCGATCCGGGTCACCCGATGAGTTTACACCGTAAAGGCCATGCAACAGGTTCTTCATGCCATCCGACAGCGTGTCATAGGCGAGATACATGTTGACGAACATTGTGTCGCCGCCCACCGGCGGCACTTCCCGGCCGTAGAGGGCGGCGCCGATCGGCGGTTCCTCGAGAAACATCAGATCCGCATGAAACATGCTGTCCCAGGCATAAGGCTCGCCCGGTTCGCGCACGATCTCGATGACGTCGGGATGGTCCGGCATGCCGGTCACGAAAGGATGGGCGATCAACGCGCCAAATCGGCTCGTAAACGCGCGATGTTGGTCCGTGGTCAGGTCCTGATCACGGAAGAAGACCACAAGATGCTCGGCCCATGCCCGCTCAATCTCGGCAAAGGTTTCGTCGTCCATGGGCTTTGAGAGATCGACACCGAGCAGTTCGGCCCCAAGAGCGCCGGTAAGTGGCTGGACGTCAATGCGTTTATAAGGTGCTCCCATCGTCTCCTCCGTTTCGGGATTGGCGGTATCAGCACACTCCCCAGTCCAGCACGTGATCCCAATCGTCGTGATTGCTGGCTCGCGCCAGGTGACGATATTTGTTGTGAAAGGTGTCCAGCTCTACCGCGCAGTACTGCAAATGCCGCGGTCCCGCAGCAGGATCAAACGAGGTTCGCCCGTGAAGCAGCCGCTGGTTGTTCAACACCAGCCCTTCGCCGGGCTGCAGCTTGCACGTGATCCAGTTTGCCGGATCGTAAAGTACATCGCCAAGCGCACTCAGGGCGCTATAAACCGGTTCGATCAGGTCCTCCGGCAGATCGAGCGGCGGAATTGACCGGTCGCCGTAACGAAAGCCCACGACCTCGCCGTCATTGTCACAGGTAATAACCTGGCCAATCGACCGCCATTCATCGCCATTGTTGACGCTGGCTCTGAAATTCAGTTTGACACGGGAAAGGATATCGAACGCATCGGGCGACTTTTCCCGAAGCTTGTTGCAGACATTGAAAGCGTCGACCAGCAGGGTCTCTCCGCCGGTGGCATGTGACTCCAGACAGTGAAAGCAGATCAAGCCGGTGAGAGAAAGCCGCCAGCAGGTATCCGTATGCGGGCCCAGGAAATAGGCCTGTCGGGTAGACACCTTGACGTCGGAATCGGTTTGAAGATTTTCGATCCGCTCGTCGCCCGGTTCGTCCGCATAGGCCGAACGGCGGGCAATCCCCAGGAGATCGCCTAACGCCGTAACCGTTCCCCGGTCTTGCGGCATGTCGCGGACAAAGCAGAACCCATAGTCAAGAATTGACTGGTAGAAGGCGAGACGCGCGGCATCGTCGCGGGCAATGTCAGGAAACGATACTTCCGGCATGTCATTGCGCAAACGGCTGTCCCAAAGCACAGGTTTGTGCCTTCGCTGGCCGCGGGCGCTCGATGAATAGCAATGTTGCCTTAGCCATCGAGCGTCAAACTCGACCGGTGCGTCCCGGTCCCGCCATCCAATTCTCAAAGCGCCGGACGCGCCGACCTCGATCTTGTCGGGTTCTGCATCCGATCCCATGCCTGCCAGCCTGTGTTCTCTGCCATCTCTGGCATCGTCTGGAAAAGCTGGAAAATGCTCGCTGTGGCGAAGCCAGACATAGTGGAACCGGCTTTCGTGGCCATCGGCCCACTTGAGAGTAGCGAACGAAGGGCGTTGCTCAACGGAGGAAATTGTGAATTCGGGTTGCGAGAGGTTCGGTTTCATGGCCAACGTCCTGCAAAGAAATGGGGTGCGTCAGCGATCAGGGAGATGATCGCTGACGCGCATCGGGGCCCTCCAGCCTAGCCCTTCATCCACCACCGTTCAATCAGCTTGTAGCCATCGAACTCCCAGTTTCCGGCGACTTTTGCCGGCTGTCCAACCTTGTCGGAGTGCGCCGAAATGTGGTTTGCAAACAAGTGAATGACCGATCCGCCGTCGTCTCGGACCAGCATCTGCAGTTCGCGATACATTTCGCGGCGTTTGTTGTCATCAAGCTCAGCACGGGCCTGCTTGAGGACAGCGTTGAACCGGTCGTTCTTCCAATAGGTCTCGTTCCAGTTCGAGTCTGCAGAATAGCCCTGCGTAAACATCCAGTCCTCGGTAGGACGGCCACTCCAGTAACTGGCACACCACGGATGTTTCAGCCAGACGTCCGACCAGTATCCGTCGTCAGGCGCACGCTTGGGCTTGATTTCGATGCCGGCCTTCTTGGCGTGTTCTGCAAACAGGACAACCGTGTCTACCGCACCGCTGTAGAGGCCATCGGATGCCGTAAGCTCGACTTTCAGGTTCTCCATCCCGGCTTTCTTGAGATGGAATTTCGCCTTGTCCGGGTCATACTGCCGTTGCTCCAGATCCCCTGCATAAAAGCGGTTGGCAGGAGAGATCGGATGATCGTTGCCCAGAGCACCACGCCCCCGCAGAATGGTCTCCAGTACCTTTTCCCGGTCAATGGCGTATTTGAGCGCCAGCCGAACATCCAGATTGTCGAATGGCGCAAGGTCGGTGCGCATCGGGAAGGTGTAGTGCTGCGTACTGGTCACATCGGATACCGTAACGCCCGGGCTCTTGGCCAGCAGATGGGCGGTTTTGGCCTCGACGTCGCCGATAACATCGACCGAGCCCGTCACCAGCGCATTCTGCCGCGCCGTGGCATCGGCAATAACCAGGAGTTCAGCCGTGTCGGCATACCCGGCATTGGGCATGAAGTGGTTGGGGTTGCGCTTGAGCTTGATGCTGACACCGGGATTGAAATCCTCGATCATGTAGGCGCCCGACCCCTTGTCGAACTCCGTGACCTTGCCGTCCTTGCTTGGCAGGATACTCAGGGCCGACGCGCTCAGAACGAAGGGCCAGTCCACGCTCGGCGATTTCAGGTGAAAGATCACCTTGTCGTCGCCATCCTTGCTCATGGTCTCGATCTGCTCGACGAACGACTTCATCGCAGACGCAGAGTCTTTGCCCGTGTGCCGGGAGATTGACGCGATCACGTCGTCGGCGGTGACCGTCTTGCCATTGTGGAATTCCACACCCTTGCGCAAGGTGAACAGCCATTTCGCCGGGTTGTTGTCGATCGGCTCGTATGATTCCGCCAGCAGCGGGATCAGGTTTCCATCCGGCGCCACCTCAGTGAGCTGGCTCATGGTCGAGTAGAACGTGAAATTGGTGAACCCGCTGGTCAGTTGTGTCGGGTCAAGCTTGTCGGTGGTCGAGCCCTGGACGGTCGCCACACGCATGTGACCGCCGCGTTTCGGGGCATCGGCACGCGCCTGTTCAGCTACAAGTCCGGCCGGTACGGCAAACAACAGTCCCATTGCCGACGAGCGGATGATGAACTCGCGTCGGTCGATGCGACCTTGAGCGAAGCTTCGTTGAAGGTCTTCAAATTTGGACATGGTTTCCTCCCAATCCGTTGAATTGACGGTCTCAACATTCCCAATGCTTGCAGCCGCGCCTGACTTCTCCGTAATTTTTATGGCGACACCGCCGGTATTCGGACGACCGAACTTGAGATTTTCAGCTTGCGTGATCACGCCTTCGGGTCTCAATTATTGGAGTTTTCAGCCAAACCGTGCGCATTTCAAGCCCTTTTTATCGAAAAATCATAATTGTGATCACACATTGCGGAATCCGTAACCTTCAACACGAACCAGACTTCGCTTACATTGTTGCCGCCATTGAGGAGGAACGTACGCCCAATCCGCATCAATTCACCCCGAATTACCGGTCATTGATTGAGGGCACTCAATTGTTCTTCCAGGAATGCATATCGTTCGTCACCATCATACTTGTCGCCTGCTTCGTAGATTTCACCCACAGCTGTTTGCAGATTCCGCATAGGGTCCTGAGCCGCATATTTCTCAGATTCCGGCAACCTGATCACTGTGTCGCTGCCATAAGTCGGAATCGTGCCGGCATGGATCTCGGTGGCGTGAACGGGATTTCCGCCACTTTGTACGTTTAAAATTTCCTTCTTGAGGCGTCGCCGGTACATCACGACACCCCTGTCCGATGTCGCCAGATGCTCGCTTCGATGTGGCGTTATCTTCCCCTGCCCGATGAATGCCTCATAGTCACCAGGGTTACGTTGGCGTTCCTCGTAAGGTCGGTTTTTCAGTTCCGCAATGTCTATCTTCTCCAGAGCCTCCTGTGTCCGCCACTCGGGCCGGGATTGTTCCGCACGGTGATTGAAGTGGCGGTAGGCCAGCACCGTCGTATTTTCATCGTCTACCGGCACGACCCATCGGGTGAACGAGTTTCGGCCAAAATACTTCGGTGACTTGCCGTCCGTACTGTCATACACGCAACCCGCTTGGGTGAAATTTGGAAAGATCACGTCGTTAGTGGAAATCCAGACAAAGTCGTTCACCCGGCGCGCCTTGGTGTAAAAGAGACCGTATGGGCGCTCCCGAAAATCCATGATCGGCAGAACACCGAGCTTCTCGGTAAACTGCACGATGTTCACCCGTGTATGCAGATACACCACATGCATCGGGTCGACCGAATTCTCCGCAACTTGAAGCCAGTTGCAGGGCAGCGTCGTTTCGTAAGGCACCAGTTCGCCGCCATCAATTTCAAACGTGTCGTAGATCGGAAAGGCCGGTCTAAGTTCGGGAGGCCCGAGATAGGCGAAGATCAGGCCTCTGTATTCTTTGGCCGGGTACGCACCAAGACAAACATTGTCTCGAATATGACTATCATCTTCCTCTGCGGGGGCACACAGTACCTTGCCGTCAATCCCAAACTCCCAGCCATGATAACAGCATCGGATCCCCTCGTTTGTAATGATGCCGAATTCAAGAGACGCGTTGCGATGGGGACAATGCCTGTGCACCAAACCCACCTGTCCAGACTTGTCCCGGAACAAGACGAGATCTTCTCCGAGATGGCGAACAAGCTTGGGCAGATCGCTAAGGCTGTCGGACTTGGCCACCGGATGCCAGAACCGGCGCATGTATTCCCCGCATGGCGTGCCTGGGCCTACACGCGCAAGATCTTCGTCAATCTTCAGATTGCGCTGGCGGTGATATCCGGAAAAGGAAAGTGGCGTCGACTCATTCATGCAGGTGTCCTTTCAGGAGGAGAGACAGTCTGTCGGGTTTCCAATCCTTCCACCGACCAATGCGTACTGACAAACGATTTGAAATAATCCCATTCATGAATAGAATTCATGCCTGTTATGGCCAGAAACCTTCCCCCCTTGATTGCCCTACGTGCGTTTGAAGCAGCCGCTCGTCTACTCAGCTTCACCCGTGCCGGCGAGGAACTCCATGTAACCCAGTCTGCCATCAGTCATCAGGTCAACCGCCTGGAGACAGACCTCGGCATGATACTTTTCGAACGCCGTCACCGCTCGCTGAAGCTCACCCGGGAAGGCCAGACCCTACTGCCGATAGTTTCAGACGCTCTGGATCGGATCGAAACCGGCGTGGAAAGCCTCAGCCGTGGCGAACTTGTCACCGAGGTTGGAATATCATTGACCTATCCGATTGGTGTTAAGTGGCTTTCTGCCCGGCTTCCCCGGTTCCTGAAGATGCACTCTAACATCGACATTCACGTTCACTACGCGACGCAACTTGTTGATTTTGCAGAGGAGAATATTGACATAGCCTTGCGTTGGGGAACCGGCCGCTGGCCAAATCTCGACTCTGTCAGATTGTTTTCCTCTGAGCTTGTCTGTGTCGGCAGTCCGGAGTTCGCTGCACGATTGAGAACAGAAAACCGCACGTTTCCAGACTTGCCACTCCTTCATCAGGACAATTTCCGCGACTGGGAAGACTGGTTCGGCTCGGTGGGATTAGACCCATCGGCCGCCCGAACAGGACCTGTCGTCGACGATTCCCTAACCCTGATTCAAGCAGCCCTTACCGGCGAAGGTGCGATCCTCGCCCGCGCACCACTTGTTTTGGAGGAACTCCAATCAGGCGTCCTCGTTCGCCTGAGTCCCCACACGACTCAAAAGGACAAGGCCTACTACCTTGTGACACGGCGCGACCGGCAACTCGCCCCATTTGTGCATGACCTGTGCAACTTCATCCGATCCGAGGCCCACGATACGGATCTGGCGCTGTCCGGAACGTCCGAGGCGTTATAGACTATTGCATCGCACTCCTTTTTGTAGGGCATGAGCACGCACGTGACATGACAGTTGAGATCGAAACGGAACGGTTGTTGCTGCGGCCCTGGCAGAAATGCGATCTGGAGCCTTACCGTCAGATGTGTTCGGATCCCTGCGTCATGCGCTGGATCGGCGACGGATCGACACGCACGACAGACAACTGCCGGGAAGTCATTCAGGAGTTTACAGAGGAATGGTCCGCCAATGGCTTCGGCCCATTCGCGCTGGAAACCCGGGATGACCGGCACTTCATCGGGTTTTGCGGACTCATGACGCCAAACTTCCTGCCTGAAATTCTGCCGGCAGTGGAAATCGGATGGCGTTTGGCACGCCCCATGTGGGGCAAGGGCCTGGCGACGGAGGCAGCAAAAGCTGCCCTGTCGTTCGGTTTTGACCACGCTGGTCTCGATCGCATTGTCTCAATTCATCAGATCGGCAACGACGCGTCGGCCCGGGTCATGACTAAAATCGGCATGGATTTCGATCACGAAACGGTCGACCCGACTTGCAACCGGCCGCTTCGGATTTATGCAGCAACGAAGGGCATGATTCAGTCTGACAAGTAGGCGTCCGCTACTCCCCGTTTGCCACAATCTCCTCTTTCCGCTTAGTGACGTATTCATCGAGTTCCTCGACCACCGCAGGATCAATCGACGGCTGCTCGTATTCCTCAAGCAGAGTCTTCCAGATACGGTTGGCCCGTTCCGTCGCCGTTCTGGCACCGTCCTCTTTCCAGGCCTCGAAATTACGCCAATCTGACAGAATAGGCTCATAAAACGCTGTTTTGTAACGCGAAAGCGTGTGTGCTGCGCCAAAGAAATGACCACCGGGCCCGACCTCCGTCATGGCGTCGAACCCCATGTTGTCCTCGTTGAAAACAAGCGGATCCAGCATCGCCGACAATGACTGCAGGATTTCCGCATCGAGAATCAGTTTTTCAAACGAACAGACCAGGCCGCCTTCGAGCCAGCCGCCCGCATGCATCATCACGTTGACATGGGACAGCACACAGCTCCAGCACGACATGTCGCTTTCATAGGCCGCCTGGGCATCGACGACGGGCGAGGCCGTCGTGTTGCTCGAGCGGATGGGAATACCGTAGCGCCGCGCCAGTTGGGCCGACACCATAACCGACTTGGCATATTCAGGTGTGCCGAACGCCGGCGAGCCCGATCGCATGTCCACATTGGATGTGAAGTGTCCGTAGAACACCGGGCACCCCTTTCGCGCGGCCTGGGCAACCGCCACACCTGCGAGCACTTCGGCATTCTGCTGGACCAGCGAGCCTTCAATCGTGGCCGGACTCATGGCGCCGGCCAGGGTGAAAGGGGTCACATGAACCGGCTGACCGGCAAGGGCCATTTCTATCAGCCCGTCGGCCATGGCACTGTCGAGCACCAGGGGAGAGTTCGTGTTGATGCCGGCAATGAAGGCCGGGCGCTCCGCCATCTCTTCTGCACTGACACCCAACGCTATGCGACCCATCTCGATGCAGTCGCGCGCCCGCTTTGCACTGTTGAGCCAGCACGGGTGCCAGGCTTTGTCGGTCAGCGTCAGCTGGGCATGCATCATATCCAGATGGCGGGACTCCGGCGGCAGGTCGAGTGGCTCGAGGCCAGCGCCGCCTTCGTGATGGTAGATGTTGAGACTGTGGGCAAGTTTTACAAAGTTCCGCACATCTTCGATCGTCCCTGCCCGCCGCCCATGGTCCAGATCGGAGATGAACGATGGACCGCAAACGGTGGCGAACGTCAGGTTATTGCCGCCGACAGTCAGTGTCTTCTCAGGGTTGCGCGCGTGAATCGTGAACTCTGAGGGCAGACCGGTCATGACCTCATCGATGAGGGCCCGGTCGAACTTGACGATCTCGGTTTCCGGATCAACATCCGCTCCTAGACCTTTGAGAAGATTCAAGGAACGCGCGTCCTGAACCTTTACACCAATTTCCTCGAGAACCCGGACCGACGCCAGATGAATGGCTTCCAGTTCATCGGCGCTGACAATTTGAAAAGGTGGATAGGGATTTTTGACGGCGCGAAACGGCAACTGCCGGATGGCGGATTGCTTGGTGTCGGCAGACACGTTGCGACGGCCACGGCGGGATGATGTGCGGGTTCTGGTCATGATGTTTCCGGTCGGTTTGCAGACCACAGCCTGCGGGTTTCAAGTCCTCCTTGTTCAGATCGGGGCGACGTCGTCGCCCCGGTCAGGCCACAGCCCCGGCCCAGGTTTCCTCGTGCATGATACGCACCCGTTGCACGGCCGGTCGGGCCATGATCGTGTTCGTCAGGCGTTCGATGTTCGGATAGTCGCTGATCGTTCCTGGAAATACCTGCGGCCAGATCGCCTGCATGGCCAGGCAGTAGTCGCACACAGTTCGGTGGTCGCCGAACAAGAACGGGCCTGGGACCAGGGCTTCGTCGATGACGGCAAGGATTTTCTCAAGCCGGCCCTGAGACGCTCTCTTCAGCTTTTCCTGGTTGCTCTCGTCATCGAAATAGAATTCCGGATGGTACTGGATCAGCACTTCCGGCTGCAGCGTTGAAGCGAAATAGTGGATCCACTGCAGCATGCGTCCCCGGCGCGGATCGCCCACAGGAACAACGAGACCGGATTCCGGATGGCGCTCGGCCAGGTAGAGCGCGATTGCGCCGGTTTCGAAGACCGTACCATCAGGACCGTCAAGGGCCGGAACACGGCAATGCGGACTTGCCTTGAAAAACGCCGGATCGGGCTCATCGGCAAAGAGTTCGACCAGTCGCGCCTCATAGGGTGCGCCGATCTCCTCGAGCACCGCGTGGGCAATCAGCGCATAGGTATTGGGCGCACAGTAGAGTGTGTAACGATCCGCAGTCATGATAACCAACCGGCCTCCAGACCTACGCTCTCATCCGAGCGCCTTGAGGATCATAAAGCGGTCCGGTGTGTATCCGGGCCGCACACTTGTCACCGAGGATCTCGATGGCATAGTCACCCCCCTCCGACACCGTGTCAGGTCTCACATATCCCAGCGCAATATGCTTCTCAACATGGGCACCATAGCCACCGGAAGATACATAACCAACCCACTCGTCATTGAGGAATATGGCCTCGTCGCCCCAGACGCAAGCATCGCCTGCGTCGACCGTGAACGTCGCCCGCACTTCCTGCGGACCGGCATCACGCTGTTTGAGGGCGGCCTCCCGCCCCACGAAGGCGCCCTTGTTGAGTGCCACGAAGCGGTCGAGCCCCGCCTCGAACGCGGTGTAGTCCGGCGACAACTCTGTACCCCAGGCCGGAAAACTCTTCTCCAGACGTGTCATCATCAGGGCCCTGGTGCCGACAAGCCTCAGACCAAGTCCATCACCTGCGTCGACCAGCTGTTCATACAGTGTACGCTGGCCATCAAGCGGGCAGTAGAGCTCGTAGCCGGTCTCGCCGGTGAACGATACTCTGAGCGCAGTCACGTCCGGCACTCGGCCGATGTCGAGCACCCGGACGTTCATGAACCCGAAGCTGGATGTGTCCACATCGTCCCCGGCAATCCGGCTAAGGAGTTCCTGGGCGCCGGGGCCGGCGATATGAAGGCCCGACAACGCGTCGGAACGGTTTGTAACCGTCACGCCCTCCGCCGGCAGGTAGCGGTTGAAGTGACGCTGGAAGGCGTTTTGCATGGTGTCTGCGCCGAGCACGAGGAACCGGTCCTCTGCCAGCCTGGAGATTGAAAAATCACCGATCAGCATACCCTTGTCGCTCAACATCGGCGACAGGGTCATCCGTCCGGTCTGCTTGGGCATGAGGTTGGCCATTATCCTGTTGAGCCAGGCTTCCGCACCAGTGCCCGTGACCTCGAACTTGGCCATTGCCGAAAACTCCATCAATCCCACGCCATTGCGGATGGCACGGCATTCGTCAGCAACCGGGGACCACCAGTTGGGCTGGCGAAAGGTCAGCGTATCGTGGGCGGAGGCACGATCGGGGGCAAACCACAAGGGGTGTTCGAGGCCGAAACTTGAACCAAACACGGCATTGGCCTGCACCAGCTTGTCGTGCACCGGTGGCGTCTGGATCGGCCGGCCGACATCAAACTCCTGGTACGGGTAGATCCGGTCCGACCGGTGTTCGTAAAAATACCCGGTCAGAGCCTTGGTGTACGACTGCGTGGCCCAGGCACCGTACCGTGCCACATCCCAGCAGAAGATATCGAACGGCGGCTCACCCTCCATGATCCATTCGGCCATGATCCGGCCGATTCCCGCCCCCTGGTTGAAACCCGTCATCACGCCGTTGGCGCAGAAGTAGTTCTTCAGGTCGGGATGGGGTCCCAGAAGCGGGCCGAGATCCGGTGAGAAGATCATCGGCCCGTTGATGACCCTTTTGACGCCCGCAGTGGCGAGGCAGGGCATGGTTTCCACGGACTTCTCGAAATGCCATTCCATGCGCCCCAGATCGTCGGGCAGAAGCTCATGGCCAAAGTCGGACGGTGTTCCATGCTCCGACCAGTGCAGACACGGGGTCTCGTAAGCCCCCAGCAACAGCCCCTGGCCCTCCTGACGGGCATAGCAGTTGATATCGCCGTCATTGATTTGCGGCAGTTCATGACCCATGGCCTCGATCTCGGGCACGGATTCGGTGACCAGATAATGATGCTCCACCGGCATGAGCGGCAGCGAAATGCCGGCCAGCGCCGCCACTTCCCGGCCCCAGAGGCCGGCCGCGTTGACCACATGGTCGGCGTTGATTGTGCCGTCCTTTGTCACCACCTGCCAGCCACCGTCCGGGTTCGGATTTGTCTCCAGAACCGGGTTGTGCCGGTAAATCACAGCCCCAAGCTTCCTGGCTGCCGCAGCAAACGCCTGGGTCGCACTTGCCGGGTCCACATGACCGCCCTGTTCCTCCCACAACACACCCACCAGGGGTGTGGTATCGAGGATAGGGGCCTTTTGCCTGGCTTCTTCCATCGATATGAATTCAGACTCGATCCCCAGGCGGCGCACGGCACTCTGCATCATCTTCATGGAGTCGACTTCGTCGTGGCTCCGGCATAGGTTCAGACCACCGGTGTAATGAAAGCCGCAGGATTGCCCGCTTTCGCGTTCCAGCTCCGGATAGATCTCGAATGTATACTTGTGAACTTCCGCCACCGCGTTCGGGCGCGTCACAGTAAAAAGACCGCCGGCGGCGTGCCAGGACGACCCCGACGTGAGTTCCTGGCGCTCAATCAGGACCACGTCCGTCCAGCCGTATCTGGCCAGGTGGTACAGAATGCTGCAGCCGACTACGCCGCCACCGATGACAACAACCCGCGCATGGTTTTTCATGATACACCTCGAACTCGCGTCACCACAGCCAGCGGAACACACAGAAAACCGCTGCAATCCTCCTTAACCTACCCATAGCATTCTGTTCAACAAAAATGTGATCACACAAAACAGTGTTTCATCAATGCAGGGCAATGGTGGACCCGATATCTGCCTATAAATTGGCAACAAGTGTAGAATCTTAACAGAAGGGAAAACTGTGATCACGGAATTTCAAACTCTATGCAAATCCATGATTTTCCGCCGATGACTGCCGGTATCCGGGGCAATCCCCGGCGCTTTTGTTCACGCCGGTCCTGGCAGGAGTTTGACAAGACCATGGGGCCTGACTATGCAACACGCATGGCAGGACACGAGTCCCACTGCAGTCTGATGGAGCATGATGGCAAGAACATCCATGGCTAAGATCGCAACCGCCGGTGCAACCCCGCTTGACGGGCCGTTGAACGAGCGCGTTTACCAGACGGTCAAATGGGGCCTGATCGTCGGCGATTTTGCGCCGAACGACGCCATATCAATCCGGCGCATTGCCGCGGAACTGGGCATCAGCACGATGCCGGTCCGCGAGGCGCTAAAACGTCTGGTCTCCGAGCGCGCCCTGACTTCGTCCGCCAACCGTTCATTCCGTGTTGCCGACCATGAACCCAAGAAGATTTCCGAACTGTTCTTCCTTCGATCGTCCCTCGAGGGCATAGCGACGGAACTCGCCACCACGCGTCTGACCGCACCGCAGATCGACCGGCTGGACGAGCTGGCAACGCAGATGGACACCGACGTTGTTCAGCGCGACGCCAACAACTATCTGTCCAGAAACTACACGTTCCACTTCACCATCTACACCGCGGCGGGCAATGGCGAACTGGTATCCGTGATCGAAAGCCTGTGGGCTCAGACCGGCCCGTTCCTTGCCATGGGTGTGCGCAATGTCGGCATGACACCGGACTGGAGGCGCAAGCACGGCGAGATTGCCGAAGCCATTCGCGCAAGAGACGCCGCCAGTGCCCGCGCTCATATCGAAGACGACATCAGTTGGGGCACGGAGGTCTTCAAGGACGTTCGCGAGAGCAGCCGGGCGTCAGACTGACCAAGCGGATCTCTTCAGGGCCACTTCGAGCCGTTGCCAGAGCGACAGGCACAAGCTCCGATCCATCTGAATTTCAAAGTGCTCAACATCAAGACACCTGATCTGCGCGGTGTGTCTGGCGAGCGTCGTCCTCACGCAACCGCCGGGCAAAAACCTTCCCGGGCGCAGATCAGTCGTGGCGAGGCCGGACAGCACCGGCCGCACACCCGCTCCGGCCAACGCCAACGTGACAAACCCGTGACTGATGTCGGTCATTGAAAGCTGATCTGCCACGCCGACCGCTTCCGCTACCTCCGGCGGTGTCAGGCCGTCACTGATGGCCAACACGACAGCGGGCCCCGTTCGGCAAACAATCACACCGTCGGCAGTACGGAAGCTGTTCAAGGTCGGCACTGGCTTGACGGCCCGTTCAAGGTCATCGACTGATCGGGATTCAATCCGAAGCACAGTGCGCGTGGCAAATTCCCGAATCGCAATACCGGTTGCATCGCGATGGTTGTCTCCCCACGATTTCAGCTCGGCGGCAAGGACCGGTTCCCGTTCTGGCAGGTCAAACACGCAACCGGTCTCCCTTCTGATCATAAAAGTGAGACGGAACGATTTTCACTTCGACGCTCTCGTTGGCAATCGGCGATACAGCCCAGACATGCTCGTCATGGCGTTGATGTCCGGATCTCACAAACGCCAGGGCAATCGGCTGCCCCAGCGTCGTGCTGACAAGCGATGCTGTAACGTGACCCTGCGAGGCCTGGCTTTGGCCGGACCAGGGCGCACCGGTCACCATGGCCCCCACTGGTATGGCGGTTGCCCGGTCGACCGGCATCAGCCCAACCAGTTGATCCCGCTCGCTCGACTGCAACCGGGGTCGCGACAACAGCGCCCTGCCCAGAAAATCCTTGGTTGTCGAAACCATGCGTCCCAGCCCCAGATCGTTGGGAACGGTGCGGCCGTCAATTTCGGTTCCCACCGATACATGCCCTTTCTCGATCCTCATGACGTCGAGCGCCTCAAGTCCGTATGGCATCAGGCCATATGGCTTTCCAGCGTCCATGACCCGGTCCCACAGGGCGTCGGCATAGCCCGCCGGGACATTGATCTCGAACCCCAATTCGCCGGAAAAACTGACCCGGAACACCCGCGACGGCAACCCCGCGACCATTCCCTGACGAACACTGGCCGGAGGAAAAGCGTCGTTGGAGACATCAAACGAAGGGTGGAGTTTTTCGAGGACTTTTCGGGCTTGTGGGCCAGCAACCGCAAGGCTTGCCCAGTGATCGGTGACAGAAGTCACCCGCACATCCAGATCCCGCCAGTGCACTTGCCTGAGCTTTTCCGTATGCAGCCACACCCGCCAGGATTGTGCGGTCGTCATGGTGACAAGATAATGCTCGTCGCCGAGACGCGAGACCGTTCCGTCGTCGAGAACAATCCCGTCCTCTCGCAGCATCAGGCTGTAGCGCACTCTTTCGTGTGCTAGCTTTCCCAGATTGTTGCAATAGAGCCTTTCCAGAAAGGTCAGGGCGTCAGGGCCTTTTATGTCGGCCTTACCAAGGGTCGACATGTCGGCAATCCCCACGTTTTCCCGTGTATTGCGGACCTCCCGATCGATCGCCTGCGCCATTGTCTCACCATCCAGCGGATAGTATCTGGGGTAGATCCAGTCGCCGGACTCAACGGTGACAACACCGGATCGCCGGCTCGAGGCGTGAAACGGTGTGCGCCGGGCAGCGGCCATCAGGGGACCCTTTGCATCCCCTGCAATCTGACCAAACAATACAGGTGACACCGGCGGTCGTAGGGTTGTATGGCCAATTTCCCTGCCCGGTATGCCAGTCAATTCTGCGATCACATTGATCGCATTGACATTGCTGGTCTTGCCCTGATCCGTTCCCATCCCCGTTGTGGTGTAGCGTTTGACATGCTCGATCGACTGAAATCCCTCCTCCACGGCCAGGGCCAGATCGTTGACCGTGACGTCGTTTTGAAGGTCGACGAATGATTTTTGAACCGCGCCAAGCAAAGTTTCAGCTGGAACCGACGCATCTGCTGCCTGGCAAACCGGCTGGTGATCAACGATCGGTACCCTATGAGCTTTTGAGCCGGTGTCGAAACCGGCTTCGCCAGCAGCCCATAATCCCCGGTCGTGTCCTGACCTGATACACTCATCAAGTGCCGGAAAACCCGCCGCCGCCCCGGCAGGACGAAGCCCATCAGGCGGATCCGCGGCGACAAGCGTCTTCAGCAGTTCATCGAAGACCAACCTGCCGCCGGCCTGCGAATGGAGCTGAAGTGACGGCGTCCAGCCGCCCGACACACACAGCAGGTCGCAGGCGTATCGAGCCACGGAGGCTTCCTCGTCTGCCGCCGGACGAACGTCGATCGATGATACCTGCCGGCTCCCTTGCGTCGCCATGGGCCAGTGCCCGGCCAGCAGCGGCACACCGTCGGGCACCAGTCGCGCGATGTCGTCAGCGACGCTGGCCCTGATATCGACGACCGCGCTGAGTACCATGTCCGCACTCTGCAGGTCAGCAATGGTCCCATAGGCTGAATCATTGTTGGTGACAACGACCGCGCGTCGTCCAGGGCGCACACCATGGTGGCGTATGTAGCAGCGTACTGCCGAGGCAAGCATGATCCCAGGGCGGTCATTGCCGGGAAACACCAGCGGCCGCTCTACCGCCCCGGTCGCCAGGACAACACGGCCCGCCCGTAGTTTGATCAATCGCCTCGAGACTTTTTTATGGTCGTGTGGCAAGGACGTCGCCGCTGCCTGGTCAAGCAGGACCAATTTGTGATCGTGGCAGGCAATCGCGGCCGTACCCGTCAGGATGCGGATGTTTTTTGCATTGCCCAGCTCTTGCACCGCAGACCGAATCCATTCCGCGGAAGATAGTGTGCCGATCAGTGCCGTCTCCCAGGCAAGACTTCCTCCCAGGGACGGTTGTTCATCGCACAACACCACGTCGGCGCCGGCGCGGCCTGCGGCAAGCGCTGCAGCAATGCCGGCGGCCCCGCCACCGATCACCAGAACGTCACAATGGCCGTTGATCGTCTCGTAGGTTTCCTGGTCCGGACCGGACGGCGGCTGCCCAAGCCCCGCCGCCCGGCGGATGATCTTCTCATAGGTCATCCATGCCCGCTTCGGCCACATGAACGTCTTGTAGTAGAAACCGGCCGCCAGGATTCTCGAGAACAGCTGCGCGGCTGCGCCTATGTCAAAATGGAGACTCGGCCAGGCATTCTGCGAAGACGCCTCAAGTCCTTCATGGAGCATCACCTGGGTCGCCCGCAGGTTGGGGATCGCCCGATCACCGGTATGAAGCCGGATCAGCGCATTGGGTTCTTCAGATCCCGCCGAGAACACGCCGCGCGGCCGGTGATACTTGAAACTGCGGCCGACAAGCGTGACATCGTTTGCAAGCAGCGCCGACGCCACCGTGTCGCCGGCAAACCCGGTATAGGTCCGGCCGTCAAATCGGAACCGGAGGGGCCGGGTCCGGTCAAGGCCCCCGTCCGCCGCCAGGCGATTGATCTGTAAAGCCAGCTTCATGCCTCGTCACCCGGCAGGCCTTCAGGTCCAGAAGAGGCGTCTCGGCATTCCAGGATCGCATTGTCGCGGGTATCCCGGCACACCAGCAGCCACCGTTCGCATCCGGCTGTGTGATGCCAGTATTCGCGGTGCGGTCCCTTTGGATTTTCCCGCACGTGAACGTGGGCATGCCAGTCGCCATGCGTGGACTGGCTGTCGAGCGCCGGCATGGGCGCCTCAGCGCTGCCGCCATAGGAGAATTCTTCTTCGTTACGCGGTCCACACCAGGGACACGGTATCTGGATCATGGTGTTTCCCTCTGCGGCAATCAGTGCGCATACGGCCGGGGTCCGGCCCCGGCGTCGTCGATCAGCCCGCCGGTCTCGAACCGGCTCAGCGAAAACGGCTCCAGCAACGGATGGGTCTCTCCCGATGCAATGGTCCGGGCCATTGTCCAGCCTACGGCAGGGGTCGCCTTGAAGCCCGCATAACCCCACCCGGCATTGAGATACAGTCCGTCGACCGTTCCGGGTCCCACGATCGCGTTGCCATCCATGGGAATATCCGCAATCCCGCCCCACTGGCGCATCAGTCGCATCTTGCTGATGAAAGGAAACATCGCAATCGCGCGTTCGACCACGTCTTCAATGCGCCGAAAACCGCCGCGCGACGCATAGGAGTTGTAGGGATCAACGGCACCGCCAAGAACCAGTTCCCCCTTGTCGGTCTGGCTGACGTAAGCCAAGCCCGCATTGTAGTTCACCACGACGTCGAGCACCGGCTTCACCGGCTCGGAAACAAAGGCCTGTACGGCAAGACTTTCCAGCGGCAGGGTAATCCCCGCCATCGCGGCCACGACGCTTGAGTGCCCGGCAACGCTGATCAGTACGCGACGTGTCGAAATCTCGCCCTTTGGTGTGATCACACTTTTAACACCCTGTCCGTCAACACCGATACCGGTCACCGGGCATTGTTCGACAATGTCGACACCGCACTGGCTCGCGGCACGGGCATAGCCCCAGGCCACTGCATCGTGGCGAACCGTTCCCCCGCGCTCCTGCACCAGGGCGCCAACAATCGGGTAGCGTGTGGCTCCATCGAGATTGAGTTGCGGCACCCTTTTGCCGAGCGCCTCACGATCGAGAATCTCCGCGTCACTACCGCGCAGGCGCATGGCGTTCGCCCGGAGAACGAAACCTTCCAGTTCACCGTCAGAATGGGCGAGGTCGACATAACCGCGTTGAGACACCATCAGGTTGTAGTTCAGATCCTGGCTGAGGTCTTCCCAGAGTTTGAGCGAGAATTCCTTTAAGTCAGCGCTGGCGTCGAGAAAGTAGTCCGAGCGGATGATTGTTGTGTTTCGGCCTGTGTTGCCGCCCCCCAGCCAACCGCGTTCCAGCACAAGCACCCGGCTAGCCCCATGCAATTTCGCGAGATAGTAGGCCGTTGCCAACCCATGCCCGCCGCCGCCGATGATCACCACGTCATAGTCTTTCCGGGGTTCGGTCTTGCGCCAGGCCGGAGGCCACCCCCGCCCCTTGCGCCGAGCCGCACCAATCAGGGACATGAACGAATATCGCCTCGAACTGGAAATGATGTGTTCCCCCATCTGATGGTGCCGGTCCGGCTTACGTACAGTTTACGGCCAGGAATCCGTCGATCATTCCGGCGGATGCCGGCCTTGTCAAGAGTGTGATCACAGTTAGTTTTTGTTGACAACCGGATCTTTTGTTCTGATCTTCAATTCGGACAAGAAGAGGCGATCATGAAATGTCAGACACTCATCCAGAAGCAGGGCTTGCTGCCTTTCCCTCCGGGCCGGATCCAATCGCTGGTGCGCTGAACCTTCTCAATCATTGCGTCGGCGTTGCCCAAGGTGAAAACATACTCATCGTTGGCGAGGAAGGCCCGGACGCTTTTTTCGACAAGAACGTGTGCGATTTGGTCTCCAGGGCCGCTGTTTCGCTGAACGCCACGCCAAAAACGATCATTGCACCCAGAACTCTGGGACCGGAACAATTTCCTGAAGACATCGCCGCCGCCATGAGAGAATCGGAACACACGATCTTCTTCAGCCGCCTGGGCGACCAGTTGAGATTTTGCCCGCTCCCTGGATCGGGCACCAAGACGATGTGCTACACCCATGATGCCGATTATCTGGGTGCTGAATTTGGCCGGGTTCCCCATCGCCTCTTCGAACGCATGCTTGAGCTTCTCATGACAAAAATCAAAAGCGCGCGTGTAGTCCATGTCAAATGCGGTCTGGGAACGGATCTTCATTCAGAACTGACACCGGGAAAGGCGGCCGGAGAACAATCATCGACGGTTGCTGCCGATTTCACGGTCAGGATCTTTCCCGTGATGATCTTCCCGCCACTGTCCTGCGCACGCATGAGTGGCCGGCTTGCCATGGGTGAGTGGCTGACCACCACGTCGACAAGAGACTACGAGGCCAGTTTGTTCAGAGTGGCATCGCCTGTGACCGGTATTGTCGACTCCGGCCGGATCATCGGTTTCGAAGGGGACGCGGACGAGGTTTCAAGAACGCGGCAACATTTCGAGCGCGTCGCAGGCCTTCTGGGAGGCGACGCTTTTGCGGTCAACTCATGGCATGCCGGAATAAACCCGAAAACCTTCTACAGGACCGACCCCGCCCACAACATCGAAAAATGGGGCGATCTTGTTTTCGGCAGCCCCCGGAGCATGCACTTTCATGCCTGTGGCAGCAATCCCGGCAACATCGCCATAAACCTGATGGATCCGACCATTTCCTTTGACGGAGAACTGTACTGGGACAACGGACGTTTCGTATTTCTCGAGCGACCCGAAGTGCAGGCGCTAGTCGACGAGTTTCCCGATGTTCCCGAGCCTTTTGCCATGCGCACCGACATCGGCGTTTGATTCCGGCCTGGCAGGGGGCTGCGCATCGGCGACCTGCATCGCTTTAGCCGCGGGCGGAGACAGGCCGGTCGGCATGATCCACATCAGATGTCGGCCTGTCCCAGCACGTCGTGAATCGTTAGCACGCGCTGAACGGCCGGCCGCTGCAACACCGTGCGCAGGCAACGCACCGCGTTTGGATAGGCGCCAAGCCCTTCGGGCGGATGGCTCGACGGCCACAGGGCCTGCATCGCGAAGGAAATATCACATGTCGTGTAAAGCTCACCCAACAGGTAGGGGCCGTCGGCAACGGCATCATCGAGAACCCGCCATATCCCGCGCATGCGTTCCACTGACACCTGTTTCAGATGAGCCTGTCCTGTTTCATCGCCGGGCAGATAGACACTGGCATCCTCAAGGATGAGTTCTTCAGGTTGAAAAGTGCTGACAAGATAAAAATGCCATTGCCAGTAATGCCGACGTCTGGGATCGCCGATGGCCGGCATGAGCCCCGCTTCCGGATGGCGTTCCGCCAGATAGACCAGGATCGCGCCGGTTTCATAAATTGGTCCTTCCGGGGTCAGTAGTGTGGGGACCCGGCCGTTGGGATTGGCCTTCAGGAACGCCGGATCCTTTTGCTCCATCGGTATGTGGATCGTGATCCATCGCAGGTCGTGTTCCAGACCCAACTCCTCCAGCATCACTTGTGCGGTCATGGCATAGGAATTGCGCCAGCAGAACAAGGTGTAGGGCGGTGCATCGGGTGCCTGCACGCTCATGTTTGATTAGTCTCCAGCCGGCCGGTACTGCCTGTGTCGGTCAGGCGCTCATAAAGCCCTTCAGGACCTCGATTGTCTTTTCCATTTCCCAGTCCAGACCAACGGTGAAACGCAGTTTGTCGTCAAAATCAGCAACCGCAAATTTCCGCCCCACGATACCGTTCTGCTTAAGGAACGCATCGGCCGCCGCCGCGGTCTTTCCGCCGGCTGGGGGAAATGCCACAAGCACAAAATTGGTTTGGCTGGGATAGACCTTGAGCCCCATGTCCGTGAGCGCATTTGAGAAAATTCCGATCCACCGGGCGTTATGATCGAGCACCTTCCGGGTGTGCTCGACATCGCGGACCGCCTCTATTCCGGCGGCCTGTGCCGCAATGTTGACCGGAAAGGACGGCCCAACCCGTTCCATGAGGTCGATGATGTGGCGTGGTCCGTAGCACCACCCCAACCGGAGGCTTGCCAGACAATAGAGTTTTGAGAAGGTCCGGGTCACAACCAGATTGTCATAAATGTCCACCAGCCCGGTTGCGCTCTCGTAATCCGGCGCGCCGGCAAATTCGTCATAGGCCGCATCGATGATCAACAGAACGTTCTCCGGCAGCCCGTCTCTCAGGCGGACAATTTCCGGCGCCGGCAGATAGGTTCCCGACGGATTGTCGGGATTGGCGACGATGACAACCCGGGTCCGGTCCGTGACGACCGCCAGCATTTTGTCGACACTGTGCCGAAAGTCGTCGTCGGCGGCGGCAACCGGTGTCGATCCCGCCCGTTTGGCATAAATCGGAAACTGCATATACGCGTGGGCGCTATAGATCACCTCTTCGCCGGGCCCCGAGTACATGTTCACAAGGCGCAGGAGAAGTTCGTCGGAGCCCGGACCGAAAGCGATCTGCGCCGGATTGAGGTCGTAAGCAGTGGCGATTGAATTGGGGAGATCCTCAAGATCGACTTCCGGATACCTGTGAGCCTGGGGAAGCACCCGCGCCGCGGCCTCCACGGCGGCCGCACTGGGACCGAGCGCGGACTCGTTCGAGGACAGCTTGATGATCTGATTGAAACCCGGCAGTTTCGAAATGCCCACCATGTAGTACCCGACATCGTTGAGGCCGGGTCTTGGCCGGAGCGCACTACTCACTCTCTTGTCCATTGTTTTTTCCACGTCATAAACTGTGATCACATTAATTCTATCATTGTCCAATCCCGCGTGATAGGGCAAGTTTTTTGTAACGCGAAACAGCCGACGCCCGCCAACAAGCGTTTGCGAGCGCACAGGAGGCAGCTATGCCCAAAGGTCCAAAGGTCGTCTTTCTCGACCGGGACGCCTTCACGGTGAAAATTGAAGAACGCATGATCGACGTGCCGTGCACCTGGGTGAACTTCGAGTCGACGCCTGATGACCTGATGACCGAACGATGCAGGGACGCTGTCGCCGTCGTCACCGTCGGCAATTCGCTTGAGCGCCATCACCTGGAACCCCTGAAACACTTGGAACTGATTTCAGCGTGTTCCACAGGCACGGATCACATCGACACGGCCTATTGCGCCGGCCGCGGCATTAGTGTCGCCAACGCAGTCGGATACGCCACGCACACTGTTGCTGAACACGCCATTTCCCTGCTCCTGGCGCTGCGGCGGAATCTGATTTCCTACCATCATGATGTCGCCCAAGGCGAATGGCAGAAATCGGATCAATTCAGTTTGCCAAACCACGATATCAGGGAACTTTACGGCAATCGGCTCGGTCTGATCGGCAGCGGGGGCATTGGCCGAGCGGTTGGCCGGATAGCACAGGCGTTTGGCATGGAGGTCGTCATCGCGGGACGCCCCGGCGAGTCGCTTCAACCCAGCGGTCGCATGGCCTTCGAGGAAGTTCTCAAGACCAGTGACGTGCTTTCGATCCACTGCCCGCTCAATGACGCGACCGCCGGGCTCATCGGTCTCCGGGAGTTCCGCCTGATGGAAAAGAAACCCATCCTCATCAACACTGCCAGGGGCGGCATTGTCGACGAAGTCGCCCTGGTTGCAGCTCTCGAACAGGGACTGATTTCCGCCGCCGGATTCGATGTCGCCAGTACCGAGCCCATCGCCGCACACAACCCGCTGCTGGACCTCGTCGGCGATCCCCGTTTCATTCTGACGCCTCATGTCGCCTGGGCGAGCCGTGAAGCGCAACAGGCCGCTTACAACCAAGCCGTGGACAACGTCGTCTCGTTCCTGAAGGCCCGATAATAACAAACAGCAAAATGTGTGATCACAGTTATTGACCGGCTCAGTCCGGTGAGATAGCGTCCGGCAATTGGCAGGACATACCAATGTCCGCCGTTTGGCTATGGTGAGAGAAGTTTTAGAGAAGGATACGGGTCATGACTCTCCGGGTAGAGACCATTCTTGGGGAAAATCTCGTCGCCGGCTTTAACGCCGCGGGAACCATCAAAAAGGGACTGCCCTCAGGCGCCTATACCAGTGATGATTTTTTTCGCCTCGAACAGGAAAAAGTCTTCCAGGCTAACTGGTCGTTGGCAGGTTTTGCCCATGAGTTGCCCAGTCCAGGCGACGCCAGACCGGGCATGCTGGGCGGTGTCCCGATTGTCGCGATACACGGTCACGACGGCAGGATCCGGGTCTTCCACAATGTCTGCAGGCATCGCGGCCTGAAACTCGTGGACAAGCCCTGCTCCGGCAAGAAGCGCATTACCTGCCCTTACCATGCCTGGGCATACGGACTGGACGGACAGCTTCTGATGGCCCCCCATTTCGGAGGCATCGGCAAGCGCGAAGTCGACGGCTTTGACTATGCAGACCACGGCCTCAAGGAAGTTCGGTCCGAGATCTGGCAAGACTGGATCTTCGTCAATATCGACGGCGGGGCTGGAGATTTTCAGGAATTCCTGGCACCGCTCAAGGACTACATCGGCGATCTCAACCTCGCAACGGCAACACCGATTCTGGAGATGGACAGCGGCGTCGTAAACGCCAACTGGAAATTTCTCACGGAAAACTTCGCCGAGCCCTACCATGTTCCGGTGGTTCACCCCGAAACTGCCGCCGGTCAGCCATTGAAAGACCACTACATGATCAAGGACCGCAATCTTGTGGGCTGTGGCATCAATATCGAGGGCGACCTGCATGACCTCCAACCGCCGGAAGAGAAAGCAAACGGGCGGCTCTGCCTCGACATTTCAGCCTGGTATCTGGTGTTGTTCCCCCATTTCAACTTTTTTGTCTATTTCAGCGACGATACCCACGTCTATGTCATGCTCAACACCCCGCTGTCGCCGTCACAGACACATCAGCGTCGGGTCATCTACCAGTTGGGCGGTGAAGTGCCGGATCAGGAGACCAGGGACGCGTGGCGCAAACTCAACGAAGACGTCATTCGGGAGGACTGGGACATGGCGGAAAGGCTGCAGGAAGGCCGCGCATCGCCAGCAATCTCCGACGGCGGCATCATGTCCCCGGCATGGGAGGTCGGCGAACATGGCTTCGATGAATTGATCATGGCGGCGGTCAGCCGTTAGACTTCCGCTGAGAACTGGTCTGTTGTCCATGGGGGAGAGAGTGTGACTGTGAAATCTGTCGCCATCATCGGTTTCGGCGAAGGCGGGCGCTATCTTGCCGAATCTCTCAAGGCAAACAGCAACCTCGCGATTGCAGCCCAGGATGCAGGGCTGTCAAATCCGGATGTCGCAAAACAGCTCCAGGCAGAAGCCCAGGCTCTGGACGTCGACCTTCATGCACAGGTCGGCGCCTGGCTGCTCGGTTTCGACGTTGTCTTCTCACTCGTACCAGGCACGGTTGCCGTCGAGGTCGCGACCCTGGCTGCCGCCCACATGAAGCCCGGCTCGATATTCGTCGACCTCAATTCGATCACCGGCGATATGGTTCGCGACGCTGCCCGGCCAATCTCGCATGCCGGTCTCCGCATGGTTGATGGATCGGTCCTCGGCAATTTCCAGGGCGGCAACAAGGTCCCGGTCCTGCTCGTGGGCGACGGCGCTACAGAAGTCGAAAACCTGATGCCGGCCGACCGGTTTATTGTCGACATCATCGCCGGTGAAGTCGGTGACGCTTCAGCCATCAAGATGCTCCGAAGCGTTCTGATGAAAGGCTTGGAAGCCTTGTGTGTCGAATGCCTCGTTGCCGCCGAAAAGCAGGGCGTGACCGAGACCTTGTTCCAGGCCTTCAAGGACCTCGATGAGCGCCCCTTCGTGCGGACGCTGGAAATCATGACGGTTACCCATATTGTTCACGCTGAGCGCCGAATGAAGGAAGTTGAACGCGTATCCAGCGTTCTGGAAAAAGACGGTGTTCGCGGTCTGATGACCGAGGCCACATACAAGCTGTTCAAAAACACCGTCGACAGCGGCATTCGCCCTGACGACGGCAAGGTGCGGCCATTGCCGGAAACCCTTGCCATGCTCGACACCATTTACTCGACCTCTTCATCCTGAAACGACCGGAGACAATCCATGGGCCATGACATCTGCTGGGTCGAAACCATCGACGAAGCGGACGCCTCCGAGGCGTTGGCAAAAGTATACGATCAGCTACGCCGCGACGACGGCACGGTTCACAATCTCTACAAGGCGTTCTCCCAGTTCCCCCAGGTTACGATTTCAGCCGACCGGCATTACCGCGACCTGATGCATGCCCCGGACGCACCTCTGCCCAAGTGGCTGGCAGAACTCATTTCTGTACAGGTCGCGATCCTGGCGCGCTGTGACTACGCGCTGGCCCATCATGGCAGCAACTTTGTTCATCTCTACGAGGACCGGGAAAAGGCGCGTGCGATGATCGACGCTTTGAAAGCCGGCGACTGGAACGGTGATCTGTTCGACGTTCGCCTGCGGGCAATTCTGACCTATGGCGAGAAGCTGACACGCCATCCCGACGAAATTACCGGCGCAGATATGGACAGACTGCGCGACGCCGGTTTAAACGACGCTGAAATCTCCCAGGTTGTTCAGGTCTCGGCCGGATTCGCCTATTGGGTCAGGGTGATAAACGGCCTCGGCATAAAACTTGGGGACGAAAAGATAGGCAAGTACGGCTGATCGGCACGGTTGCCTTCCGGCCCAATATGCCGTTTGTTTGCAGCCTGATTCCGGCCAACCGCGGAGTGCTATGACCGATCGACTTTTCACGCCAGACTATAAAGGCGAATCCTATTGGTGGGACGGCACACCACGCCCTGACCTCCCGGCGCAGAACCTGCCCAAGGATGTAGACGTCCTGATCGTCGGCTCGGGCTACACCGGTCTGTGCGCCGCCATCCAGACGGCGCGCGGCGGACGATCGACGCTCGTCCTCGATGCCAACCGGATCGGGTATGGCTGCAGCACACGCAATGGCGGCCAGATCAGCACCAGCCTGAAGCCCGGTCTTGAGGCGCTTTCAGCCAAACACGGTCATGGCCGAGCCTTCAACATTATCAGGGAGGGCCACAACGCCCTCGCCTGGATAAAGGAGTTCGTTCAGACCGAAGACATCGATTGCAACATGGCAAGAGTCGGACGATTTGTCGGAGCTCACAATCCTGCTCAATTCGAGAAACTGCAGCGCTTGATTTCAAACCAGCCGGCAGGACTGGAAGTCGAAGCCTATTCTGTCGAAAGAAGCCGGCAGCGCCAGGAGATCGGAACAGATTTTTATCATGGCGGCGTCGTCTACCCGGATCACGCATCGCTCGATCCGGCAGCCTATCATCAGGGCCTCCTGGATCTGGCGTTGTCGGCTGGCGCTGATGTAATCGGCAACTGCGCGGTCACCGGCATAGAAAGCAACCGGGCGCCCTTCACCGTGACGACGGACCGAGGTCGCGTTTCTGCCCGTGACGTGATTGTCGCGACAAACGGATATTCCGGTCAACCTCTGCCCTGGCACCGGCGCAGGATCGTGCCAATCGGCAGCTACATCATTGCGACCGAGCCCCTGCCTGCCGAACTCATTGATGAACTGGCACCGAAGCGTCGGGTCATGAGCGACACCCGCAAACTTGTGTTCTATTACCGTGTCTCTCCGGATCACCGCAGGATCGTCTTCGGAGGCCGTGTTTCCATCAAGGAAACCGACCCGCGCCTGAGCGCGCCCCTGCTTCACGAGGAAATGGTCAAGATCTTTCCGCAGCTTGAGCACACGCGCATTAGCCGGTCATGGATGGGATTTGTCGGCTATACGTTTGACACGATGCCGCATATCGGGCTCCATAACGGCATCTACCACGCCATGGGGTACTGTGGTTCCGGCGTCTCGCTGGCCAGCTACTTCGGCACCAGAATTGGCCAGCAGGTCCTGAACCTCAAGGAAGGCCGGACCGCCCTCGACGGACTGGCATTCCCGACCCGGCCGTTCTACAAGGGCGATCCCTGGTTTCTTGCAGCTTCCATCCGCTATTACCGTTGGCGGGACAGTCTGAATCGTTAGTCTGCGGCCCGGTTGCGTTATAGACTGCGCCCCTCATCTGCTGCTTGAACAAGACCACCAACGGATAGCCTCTCCACTGATGTCGAACAAACCAAATGCCGGCGAACCGGAAAGCCGCCCCCCCGGCGCCTGCGACAATCCCATGGCAATAGAAGCCGCGGTCAGGCTGGGGCTGTCTCTGACCAGACAAGCCACCGGCACTGAAACGGTAGCGCTTGAGCAATCGGCTGGACGCATTGCCGCGGAGCCAATCGACGCTGTTCTGGATCAACCGGCCTTCGACAACGCGGCAATGGATGGCTACGCCGTCAAGACCTCGGACTTTGTCGGATCACCCCCCTACACAATGGCTTTTGCACCGACCCCAGGGGAGGATGCACCGCAAGCCGCCCGGATTTTCACCGGAAGGCCTCTACCGGACGGCGCAGACGCCGTCGTCATGCAGGAACACTGTGATCGCTTCGGATCCGTGATCGAGTTCCGGTTTGCACCCGATGCAGGAAACAACATCCGGCGCCAGGGTGAAGACTGCCGACGGGGCGAGCGCCTTGTCGAAAGCGGAACATTGCTCGATGCCAGGCACATCGCGTTGCTTTCAGCGCAAGGCTTGACATCCCTCCCGGTGGTCCGGCGGGTTCGGATCGCCCATTTCTCGACCGGTTCCGAATTGCGGCAACCGGGACAGCCTCTTGAGGCAGGCGAGATCTACAACTCGAACCGTTTCATGCTTCATGCCCTGCTCAACGAGCCGTTTGTCGAAACCACAGATCTGGGCGCCGTTCCAGACGTTCCGGCCGAGTTAAGCAGGGTCATCAGGGAAGCCTCCTCCACATCGGACGTCGTTCTCACCACCGGCGGCATATCCGCCGGCGACGAAGATCATCTGGAATCGGTCGTCGCTCAATTGGGCGGCGCCACCCATCTGGTCAGACTTGCCATTAAGCCCGGAAAGCCGGTTATGATGGGCAGGCTCGCATCTGTCGTCTTTGTCGCACTTCCCGGCAACCCTGTAGCCGCATACGTTACGTTCATGTTGCTTGCCCGACCGGTAATCGATTACGCTGCCGGCATGGCGCCCCGCCCACTCCCGGTCATGACAGCACAGTCGGCATTCACGAAAACACGGCGCACCGGGCGCACCGAATATCTTCCCTGTCGGATTATCGGTGTTTCCGACGCTGGCATGCCGATCGTGGATGCCTATCGCAAAGCCGGCGCTGCCACATTGGTGCCACTCGCGCGCGCTAACGGGTTTGCAGTCATTCCGTCCGATGCGGAAAAAATTGACAAAGGTGACGCAATCCGGTTTATCCCGCTTCCCTAGGACCCAACTCCCGAAGAGTACGAACCAAGAGGACAATCATGCAAAATAAATGGGCGATTCTGGCGACATTCGCAATGCTGGCAACCGCGCCTCAACTGGCATTCGCAGCCGACGAAGGCGATCCAGTCAAGGGCAAAAAGTACTTCAAGAAGTGCAAGGCCTGCCATCAGGTGGAAAAGGAAAAGAACGTTCTGGGGCCGCATCTCATAAACATTATTGGCCGCAAGGCGGCAGAGGTAAAGGGCTACAAATATTCCAAGGCCATGAAAGCCAAAGCCGAAGAAGGGTTGGTCTGGACGCCGGAAAACATCGATGCGTTCATCACCAAGCCGAAGAAGTTTATCAAGGGCACAAAGATGGGTTACGCCGGCGTCAGGAAAGAAAGCCAGCGCAAGGACATTATCGCCTATTTTGAATCGCTCAAGAAACCTGCTGAGTAACAGCCGGATTCCGATTGGCGCGCATCTCGGCCAGTCCAAAAAATGCAAGCAGGTCGCCCGCAATGCGAGTGACCTGCTTGAGCATCAAAAGGTTGTTCTGGTGGTTACGCCGCGTTAAGGGCCAGCAATGTGGCATTACCGCCGGCGGCCGTGGTGTCGATGCACAAATGCCGTTCCACGACATAGCGTTCCGGCGCAAAGCGCTCCGTGATCAGTGGCACCAGAACACCGTCACGTTCGGCCAATGCCAGGCGAAGCGCTCTCAAGCTTGCGGCTTCAGCCAGACTGGCAACCGCATCAAACCCGTTTACCGACGACAGGGTTTTTGCCTCCACCGACTCGACAATCTGCACAACGGGCGCCCCGGCGTTCGCCATAGTCTCGAGCACATGAGACATCTGGCCAAGACTGACGACAACTCCATTGCCGGTTGCGAGAGCCTGAAACGCCTGCGCTGTCGAGGCATCGTCGGAGGGTCCCAGACACAAAACCACACCGCGCGGGTGAAATGTCATTCTGTTGGATTCACCGGTCGGGCCGGGCAGGTCAAGGGTTTCGCCGTTTAGCACGCCGAGCCAATTCGACGTGGTGCAGTCGCTGTCGATTGCCTTGCGAAGAATCTCGACACGGTCTTCGCGCTCTGCCCAAGCCGACACGTCCAGACTGTCAATCGCCTGTTGAAGCCCGGCGCTTGAGATTGCCGGTTTGCTGTCATCTGCCACACGATCGGTACGATCGGTCGATAAAAACCGGCGGACATAGAGCGGGCCACCGGCCTTCGGACCGGTACCCGACAATCCCTCTCCGCCAAAGGGTTGAGATCCGACCACCGCACCGATCTGGTTTCTGTTGACATAGACATTGCCGACCTTGACGCGGTCCACGATGCGCTGGACACGGTCGTCGACACGAGTGTGCAGACCGAAGGTCAAGCCGAATCCCTTGTCGTTTATCGCATCGACCACAGCGTCAAGTTCATCGGCCTCGAACGTCGCCACATGCAGGACTGGACCAAAAATCTCTTCATCAAGTTCCTCGATGCCGTTCAGTTTCAACACCGTAGGGGCAATGAACAGGCCGTCATCGGGAACCTTCAGTGTCTTCAACAGGCGTCCCTGTTCGGTCAGCTTTGTACAATGGGCAGCAATCCCCGATCTCGCCGCCTCATCGATTACCGGACCGATATCGGTTGCCAGATCCCATGGGTTGCCCAATCTCAGCTCGTCCATGGCGCCAAACAGCATCTTCAGTGTGCGGTCGGCAACGTCATTTTGGACATAAAGCATCCGCAGAGCGGAACAGCGTTGCCCCGCGCTCTGAAACGCCGAGGCCAGTATGTCGCGGACCGCCTGCTCGGGCAGTGCCGTGGAATCCACGATCATGGCGTTAAGACCGCCGGTCTCGGCAATCAACGGCGCATGCGGTGCCACGGCCTTTGCCATCGCCCGGTTTATTGTCTGCGCCGTCGCCGTCGATCCGGTAAAACAGACCCCCGCCATACCAGGGTCCGACGTTATCGGCCCGCCAACAACCGACCCGCTGCCGGGCAGCAGTTGCAAGGCAGCTTTTGGAACGCCGGCCTCATGCATCAGTGACACCGCCCGCGCGGCAATCAGGGTTGTCTGTTGGGACGGTTTTGCAATCACCGAGTTACCGGCCGCAAGCGCTGCCACGATCTGCCCGGTAAAGATCGCCAGGGGAAAGTTCCACGGCGAAATGCATCCGATGACACCGCGGGCCTCACCTTCGCCGTCTAAGTCCATGGCTTCATTGGGATAGAACCGCGCAAAATCAATCGCCTCCCTGACTTCCCCGACGCAATCGAGCATGATCTTTCCCGCCTCGCGGGCAGCCATGGCAAACAGTTCCGGGGCGTTTTGTTCGTAAAGATCACCGATCCGCTTCAGACACGCGGCGCGCTCCGCCACAGGGCGGGCAGACCACTCCCGGAAACCGTCCTGACCGGCGGCAATGGCGTTCGCCACGTCCTCAGGCGATGCATCGGTCACGTGCCCCACCAGATCCGCTGGATCCGCCGGGTTTCGGACTTCGCGAACCTCGGCGCCCTTGACGTCTGCGGCGATCAGCGGCCCGGCTTCCCAGGTGCTCGTCCTGTAGCGCACCCGTTCTGCGTCAATCCGGGCAAGTGTCGGTGCGTCGGTGATGTCCCAGCCTTTTGCATTCGGGCGGCCAACGCCGAATATCGCGGCGGGCGCGGGAATGTTCGGGTTCGAATTTGCAGGCGAAATTCTTCTGACCGCCTCGATCGGATCCCGGGCGATATCTTCGGGAGCAATGGATTCATCGACAATCTGGTTGACGAACGAACTGTTGGCGCCGTTCTCGAGCAGGCGGCGGACCAGATAAGCCAGCAGGTCCTGATGAGCACCGACCGGTGCATAGACCCGGCATCGCGTCTTTTCACTTTTATGCACGGCATCATGCAGGGATTCGCCCATGCCGTGGAGACGCTGAAATTCGAAGGCCGACTTGTCAGTGGCCAGTTGAAGGATGGTCGCCGCGGAATGGGCATTGTGGGTGGCGAATTGCGGATAGATCCGGTCGGTCATGCCCAGCAGTTTCTTCGCACAGGCGATATACGAGACATCCGTGTTCATCTTGCGTGTAAAAACCGGATACCCGTCCAGACCGAGAACCTGGGCACGCTTGATCTCCGTATCCCAGTAGGCGCCCTTGACCAGACGAACCATGATCTTGCGGTCGAGCCGCACCGCCAGATCGTACAGCCAGTCGATCACGGGTGCTGCCCTGGGTCCGTAAGCCTGAACCACAATCCCAAATCCGTCCCAGCCGGCAAGTGCTGGATCCGACAGAATAGACTCAATCACGTCGAGAGAGAGGTCGAGCCGGTCCGCCTCTTCAGCGTCCACATTCAATCCCATGTTTGCCGATTTCGCCAGCAGCGCCAGAGATCGCGCCCGGCCGGCCAGTTCCGACATCACGCGGTCCCGCTGGGCGTATTCGTAACGGGCGTGCAGCGCCGAGAACTTCACCGAGATCCCCGGGTTCTCCCGGATGTCTTCGCTCTTGCAGGCCGGTGCCAGCGCGGTAATCGCGTCGGAATAGGCAAGATGATAGCGCCGCGCGTCGGCCTCGGTGCGAGCCGCCTCGCCGAGCATGTCATAGGAATAGGTGTATCCCTGTTTTTCCAGTTTTCTGGCATTGTCGGCCGCTTCCTCGATCGTACGGCCGAGCACAAACTGACGGCCAAGTTCCTTCATGGCCTCACCGACAGCTGTGCGCACTACCGGCTCGCCAAGCCGCCTGATCACGTTATGGAGGATGCCTGCCAATCCTTCCTCCTCGGATGGCGCGATGACCTTGCCCGTGATCATCAGGGCCCACGTCGACGCATTCACCAGCGATGAACTCGAATGCCCAAGGTGGGCGCCCCACCGGCCGGCGGATACCTTGTCTTCTATCAGCGCGTCGATCGTGTCTTCGTCGGGCACACGCAGCAACGCCTCGGCCAGACACATCAGGGCAACGCCCTCCTTGGTCGACAGACCATACTCGCCGAGGAAGCTCTCCATCGCCGTCGGCGAAGAGTTGGCGCGTACGGCACGAACCAGGTCGGCTGCACGGGTCGTAATCGCTTTCCCGATATCAGCTGGAATATCGGCGTCCGCGATGAGCCTGGCGACGGTTTCCGTCTCGTCGGCCAGATAGGCTGCCCTGATTTTGAGGCGGAGGTCACTGATGGTTTTGGGGTTCGGATCTGCGTGTGCCATGCGACAATTTCCTGAAGACACCGGGAGCGAGGTCGATACCGGAATTGATGTTGGAGTCTGTCATCATCATAGCCCCATCCCGAAAGAGAATTCGTCTACAATTCGAGGTCACATAGTTCTTTTCTCCATTTATCTTTGACAATATGATCAAAACGCCCACACTTGGAGAGCAACATGGACGAACTGGATAGATACGACCGTAACATCCTGTCTCAACTGCAAAAAAACGCACGGATGACCGTCACGGATCTGGCGTCTCATGTCGGCCTCACCAAGACGCCCTGTCAGCTGCGTATGAAGCGACTGGAGGAGAAGGGCTACATTCTGGGATACGGCGCACTTGTCGACCATGAACGCCTGGGAGCAGGACATATAGCCTTTGTTCAGGTCACTTTGAACGACACAAGGTCACCAGCGTTGGACGCTTTCAATGAAGCCGTTCGCAAGGTTCCCGAGGTCGAGCAGTGTCACATGATTGCGGCCGGCTTCGACTATCTTCTCAAAATCCGGACGGCCGACATGGCAGCCTACCGCCAGGTTCTGGGCGAACAGATCTCGTCATTGCCTCACGTCATGAGTTCCAGCACTTTCGTCGTGATGGAAAGCGTCAAGGATTTTGCGGTCCACACCGGCCGCCCCTGATGCTCACGCATTGTTGATCCAGATCAAGGACCCTGGCCCTGAACTGACCGATGGTGGCTGTGGTGGAAAAGCAACCAACTTTTGGACCAGTCACATGAATACGCAAAACCCAGTCACAAACATACGCAATCGGCTCAGCGGCTGGCTGCGTCGGGCACAGGAGTACGCCGAGTTGTCCAGGATGGATGACCGGCACCTTCAGGATATGGGACTGTGCCGTTCGGATATAACACCTGTCGTAAAGGACTCGGCGGGCGTTGAGGATCGGGTCCGGGCCCTGGCGGAGAAAATCGGCCTCTCTTATGAGCAGATCATGAAGGAACGCTGGCGCGCGCTCGAAGTTATCACATCCTGTTCCAGATGCCGGGAACGGCGGGCCTGCCGTCATTGGCTCGAAGACGCCGAACCAGAGCAGGACTATCAGGACTTCTGCCCGAACGCGCAGATCTTCGAAAGCCTGAAGCAGTAAGCACTCCGAACGCATATCGGACGAGTTGCCGCTCGCGCCGTATGCCGACACGGGAACTGTTGGCTGCAGACAGTGACTCAGCTATTGTCGTTGGTCTTACGGATCCGACAGAGTTGGCCCACATCCTATGCCTGCCACAAGCATTGAAACACCGGTTGGCCGGCTCGGCCTTGTTGAACGGGACGACCATATCGTCACTCTGAACTGGGTGAGCGATGCAGACGACGAAACCCCCTTGCTGAACGAGGCCCGCCGACAGGTCGCGGCGTATTTTGAAGGCGCTCTGCAATCTTTCGACCTGCCCCTGAAGCCTGCCGGTTCCGACTTCCAGAAGGCGGTTTTTGACATCATGAGCGCGATCCCGCTTGGCGAAACGATGACCTACGGTCAGATTGCGAAAAAACTCGAGACCTTCGCCCAGCCGGTAGGACAGGCCTGCGGCGCCAACCCGATCCCGGTGATTATTCCCTGCCACCGCGTCCTGTCGTCCAGCGGCCTTGGCGGCTTTTCAGGCGCCGGCGGCGTCGAGACCAAAATCAGCCTGTTGCGTCACGAGAACGCCTATCCGTTCCTGATCTGAAACTCGCTCGATCAAAGTTCCGATTGCTGGCATCTGAAACAGGGTCAGTTCTGAAACGTCACAGTGTGGTGTTCGTCATTGAGATCGAGCAGGGCTGCAACCGGCGCAGTTCTGCTGATGACCTTGCCGCGACGGATCACAAACAGCCGTGCCGGCTTGAGGCGGATGGCGTCGATCGGATCCCGGGCCTGCAGGATGACCATGTCGGCATTGCAGCCGGGCTCAAGTCCGTAACCGTCCAGATGCATGACCTTGGCTGAGTTCTCTGTCACCGCCTTGAACATCGCCTGCATCTGCCCGACACCCGTCATGTGTCCGGTATGCACGGCCATGTGGGCGACCTCGAGCATGTCGTGGCTGCCCAGGCTGTACCAGGGGTCCATCACACAATCATGGCCGAGCGCCACATTGATCCCCTGCTCCGTCATTTCCTTGACCCGGGTCAGACCTCGGCGCTTCGGATAGGTATCATGGCGCCCCTGGATCGTCGCATTGATCAGCGGGTTGGGAATCGCTGTCACATCGGCTTCCGCCATCAGCGGCAGCAGCTTGCTGACATAGTAATTGTCCATCGAATGCATCGACGTCAGGTGGGAACCCGCCACCCGCCCCTGAAGTCCCAGGCGCTGGGTCTCATAGATCAGCGTTTCGATATGCCGTGACATGGAATCGTCGGTCTCGTCGCAATGCATATCGACCAGCAGCCCACGCCGCGCCGCAATCTCGCACAGGGCTGTAACCGATGCCGCCCCATCTGCCATGGTGCGCTCGAAGTGCGGAATGCCGCCGACCACATCGACACCCATGTCGAGCGCGCGCTTGAGATTGGCCGCAGCCGTTGGCGACCGCAAATAGCCATCCTGGGGAAAAGCCACAAGCTGCAGATCGATCCACGGCGCGATCTCCTGCCGAATTTCCAGCAGGGCCTCCACCGCCAGCAACCGGTCATCGCAAACATCCACGTGACTGCGGATTGCAAGCACACCTTTGGCAATCGACCATTTGGTCAACGCATGTGCCCTTTGCTTTATGGCCTCGACGGTAAGATGCGGCTTCAACTCGCCCCACAGCGCAATGCCTTCCAGCAGCGTCCCGCTCTCGTTGAGCCGTGGTAGCCCCAGACTGAGCGTTGCATCCATGTGAAAATGCGGATCGACAAACGGCGGCGACACCAGACAACCGGTGGCATCGATCGTCTCGTCACCGAATGGCGGCGACGTCGGATCGACTTCGACGATCCTGCCGTCGTTCACGGCGATATCGATCCCGTGGCGTCCATCCGGCAGGTTTGCATTTTTGATAACAAGATCGAACATGGCACCAGGTTCCTTCGAAGTCAGACCCGTTCACCGCGCCGGAACGGCACCAGGAGGGCCTTCGGATAACGCGCCCTGCGGGCCATTATGATCATCGCAACGATCGACAGAATGTACGGCATCATGAGGAAGAACTGATAGGGAATGAAGGCGCCGGCCAATTGCTGGGCGCGAACCTGCATGGCTTCGAGACCCGCGAACAGCAGCGCACCGAGAAGCGCCTTGCCCGGTTTCCACGACGCAAAGATCACCAGTGCGACGCAGATCCAGCCCCGCCCGTTGATCATGCCGAAGTAGAATGCATCGAACCAGGACATGGTGATGAAGGCACCGCCCACCGCCATGAACGCGCTGCCGACCATGACTGCACCCGTGCGAACCGCCAGAACGTCTATGCCCTGCGCTTCAACCGCCATCGGATTCTCGCCTGCCATCCGGACAGCCAGACCGACCGGTGTGCGGTAAAGCACATACCAGACGGCCGGCACCGTGATCAGCGCCAGATATGTCAGCGGAGATTGCGTAAAAAGTGCCTCGCCGATCACCGGAATGTCGGACAGATAGGGGATCGCCACACTCTTGAAAGGCACAATCTTGGGCGGTGTCGTCGCCGCCGGCAACAGCATCCGGTATACGTAATAACTCAGGGACGAGGCAAACAGCGTGATGCCAATGCCCGTCACATGCTGCGAAAGCCCCAGGTAAACCGTAAACCCGCTGTGCAACAGACCGAACATGGCACCGAGGAAGGCCGCAAACATGATGCCGCCCCACAGGTCACCGCCCTGATAGACCCACATCCACCCGGCCATGGCGCCGACGGTCATGATCCCTTCAATACCCAGGTTGAGAACCCCTGCCCGCTCGCAGATCAATTCGCCGAGAGTGCCGAAGATCAGCGGAGAGACGATCCGGATGGTTGCGGCCCAGAATCCGGCGGTCAACAGAATGTCCAAGATGTCCGACATCAGTGTTTTGTCTCCCCCGAACCCTGCACCATCATGTCCACTTAATCTTGAAACGCGTGAGCATCACTGAAACCAGGACACAAAGCACCGACATGCCGACCAGAACGTCGGCAATATAGGTTGGAATGTTGACAGCACGGCTCATGGCGTCCGCGCCCACATAGACTGCCGACAGGAACACCGCTGCCGGGATAACCGCCAGGGGATGGAGCTGCGCCAGCATGGCGACCGCGATTCCGGTATAGCCGAAGCCCGGCGACAGGTCGAGTGTCAGATAGCCCTTCAGTCCGGCGACTTCGCTGACGCCGGCCATTCCCGCCAGACCGCCGCTGATGAGGGCAGTTTTGATGACCGTCGTGTTGACCTGGATTCCGGCGAACTCGGCCGCCGTCGCGTTGTGTCCAACCGCCTTGATCTCATAGCCCCATGTGGTGAACCGCAGCATGGCCCAGGTCAGGATTGCGGCTAGGGCCGCAAAGATGAGGCCCGCATGCAGCCGTCCCTTCTCAAGCAGTCTCGGCAACACACCTTCGTCGATGATGGATGACGCCTGCGGCCAGCCCAATGCCATCGGGTCTTTCCACGGTCCCTCGATCAGATATCCGACCATGAGGATAATCACGAAGTTGAGCAACAATGTCGTTACCACTTCGTCGACCTTGAGGTGGGTTTTCAGGAGAACCGGCACGATCAGGATGGCACCGCCAGCCAACGCGCCAGCAATCATCAGAAACGGAACCATGAGAACCGGCGGCATGGTGATCAGGCCGGTACCGAAAAACGTCGCGGCAAGCGCGCCGCAGTAAAGCTGGCCTTCGGCACCGATGTTGTAGAACTTCGCTCGAAAGGCAATCGCTGCTGCAAGGCCGGTAAAGATCAGGGGGACCGACCGCGTCAGGGTTTCATTGATGGCAAACCGGCTTCCGAAGGCGCCTTTGAACAGCAGAAAATAGGCATCGAACACCGACGTGCCGGTCCACACGATCAAGCCGGCACAGATCAGAAGGGAAACAGCGACAGCAGCAACCGGTGCAAGCCCCGCCCGCCACATTGAAAGCGAGTGCCTGGGTTCAATCTGCATGAGCGCTGCCTCCGGCTTTCTGACCGTCATCATGGCCTGCCATCATCAGGCCAATGTCCGGGACACTCTTGGTGTCAGGCGCAAAACTCTCGCTCAGATGTCCATGATGAATGACCGCGATGCGGTCGCACAACACCAGCAGTTCATCGAGGTCCTCTGAGATCAATAGTACTCCCGCACCTTGTCTGCGCGCGTCAAGCAATCTCGTCTGCACATAGGCGATCGCCCCCTCATCGAGGCCACGCACCGGCTGGTTCGCGAGGATGAAGGCGGGATCGGCGGAAAGCGCCCGCGCCAGTATCAGTTTCTGCATGTTGCCGCCCGACAGCAATTTTGCCTGCTGGTCCGGCCCTTCGCAGCGTACATCGAACTCCTCGATCAAACGCCGGGCCCGCTCTACGGCTGCGGGCTTCCTGATGACAATGCCGGCGGCCGAAACATCCGAACTTCTCAGGTCCTCGCTGATGAGGTTCTCCCAGATCTGCATCTCTCCAACAACGCCCGCCGAATGCCGATCTTCAGGAATCCGCCCGACGCCGCGCCGGACAATATCGCGCGGGTTGGTCGAAGATATCTTGTCTCCCAGCAGCGTCATTGACCCGGACGCTGCCTGAACAAGCCCCGAAAGGAGATCGGCAAGCGCCCGTTGCCCGTTGCCGGCAACACCGGCGATGCCCACGATCTCATGGGCATTCACTGTAAGCGAGATACGGTCAAGCAACGGCACATCACCCTCGCCTGCCACAGTGATATCCGTCAGTTCGAGAATGGCCTTGCCCGGAACCATGTCGTTCGGCTTCGGTCTTGTAACCGCCCTTCCGACCATCATCTCGGCCAAAGCATTCCGGTCGGCATCGGCTGTGTCTACGATCCCGACAAGTGCGCCCCGGCGCAACACTGCAACCCTGTGGCTGACGGCCAGGATCTCGTGCAGCTTGTGCGAAATGAAAATAATGGCAAGCCCCTTTGCGGTCAGGCTTTTCAGGGTTTCGAAGAGGCTGTCGGTCTCCTGTGGCGTCAGAACCGCCGTTGGTTCGTCAAGGATCAGAACACGGGCGTCCCGGTAAAGCGCCTTCAATATCTCCACACGCTGGCGCTCGCCAACGGAAAGGTCGCCAACCATGGCGTCCGAATCGACCTCAAGACCGTACTGGTGGGCCATCTCGGAAATCTTTGCACGTGCGCCCGTCCGGTCCTGTTTCCAGGACCACAGGCTTTCCGTGCCAAGGATAATGTTGTCGAGGACAGTGAGGTTTTCGGCAAGTGTGAAATGCTGGTGCACCATGCCCACACCGGCCTCGATGGCGGCATCGGTCGAGCCGGGCGGAAGCACTTTCCCGCCCACCTCGATCGAGCCCTCATCAGCCACGTAGTGGCCGAACAGGATGTTCATCAATGTCGTCTTGCCCGCACCGTTCTCACCAAGCAACGCCATGATCTCGCCTTCAGCCAATGACAGCGTAATGCCGTCATTGGCCAAAAGCGGACCAAAGCTCTTGGTGATGTTTTCCAGTTTCAGGATAGACATTGATGTGCCTTCGTCTCTCGTACTTCAGTCCGTCAATGCAGACGTCAGTACGTGGACTTCGGCTCCTCGTCATTTATCTTGACGGTAAACTTACCCGCCAGGATGTCGGCCTGAATCTGGGCCACCTTCGCCTTGACGCCCGCATCGATACGGTCTTCAAACTCGTAGTAAGGTGCCAGGCTCGCGCCGCCTTTCTGCATCATCGTCCATTCCTTGTAGTTCTCGGCCTTGAAAGTGCCGGCCTTTACAAGGGAGATGGCGTGGGCGATGGCGTTGGTCATGTCCCACAAGGCAGACGTGACGACCACATCCTTGCCGTTCTCTTCCTTGTTCATGTCGTTGACGTTGCCAAACGCGATGATGCCCTTATCGCGGGCGGCATCGACGACACCGGCACGTTCCGCATAAAGCACATCGACCCCTGCCTCGACCTGGGCAAAGGCCGCTTCTTTGGCCTTTGGCGGATCGTACCATGAGCCAATGAAGGTCACCTTGAACTGGGTGTCTGGATTGACGGAACGGGCGCCGTCAATGAACGCATGGAACAGGCGATTGACCTCGCCGATCGGATAACCACCAACCATGCCGATCTTGTTGGTCTTGGTCATCGACCCGGCAATGATGCCCATCAGGTAACAGGGCTCATGGATGTAGTTGTCGAAAACCGAAAAATTCGACCCATGGGGCTTGAACGGATCGCCCATCAGAAACGACACATCCTTGTACTCGTCAGCCACCTTGCGTGCTTCCTTGGAAATCCCAAAGGCCTCACCAACGACTAGCTTGACGCCACTTTCAGCATATTCGCGCAACACGCGGATATAATCTGTATTGGCTACTTTTTCGGAGAACACGTAGTCGATCTCGCCCGCGTCTTTCGCCTTCACCAATGCCTGGTGCAACCGGGCATCCCATTTTTGCTGGATGGGCTGAGTGTAGATACCGGCGACCTTGATCTTCGCTGCAGAGGCCGGCGTGATGCCCAATGCCATCGTACCGATACCTACCCCGATCAGGCCTGTTGCCGACCTTCTTGTAATCCTGCCTGTCATAGTTTTTCTCTCCTTTGTCCGTTCCCGCGCGGGGAACGGACGTGTTGACATCGTTTGACGTGAAGTCGCCCTATTTCAGAGCCTTGTCCGAAATTGCATGGGTCCATGCGCCTTCAGGTTTTTTCTTGATCACCGGGTCCGAACCACCCTTCAGCAGTGTGCTGACAGTACGTTCGTAGTCAGCCGGGTCCAGCGCACCATTGGAGCCTGCCGTCAGTTTGGCGATCTCGCCCATCATGCGCCGCTGGTGTTTTTCTGTCTGGGCACCCGAGGCATCGTTTTCCAGAACGATATCGGCAGCCGCATCAGAGTTGGCTTCCGCCCACTTCCAGCCCTTCATGGAGGCGCGCACGAACCGGACCATCTTATCGGCAAAAGCGGCGTCCTTGAGCTTGTCCTCGAGCACGTAAAGCCCGTCTTCAAGCGTGGCAACGCCCTGGTCCTGGTACTTGAAGACAACCAGTTCGTCGGCCGACAGACCGGCATCGATCACCTGCCAGTATTCGTTGTAGGTCATCGTCGATACGCAATCGGCCTGCTTCTGCAGGAGCGGATCCACATTGAAGCCCTGCTTCAGCACCTTGACACCATCGGCACTGCCGGTTGTATCAATGCCCAGTTGAGCCATCCAGGACAGGAACGGGTACTCGTTGCCGAAGAACCAGACGCCCAGTGTCTTGCCCTTGAAATCGGCAGGCGACGTGATGCCGGTTTCCTTGCGGCAGGTCAGCATCATGCCCGAGCTTTTGAATGGCTGCGCAATGTTGACGAGCGCAACACCCTTTTCCCGCGATGCGAGAGCCGACGGCATCCAGTCGATGATTACATCGGCTCCACCGCCCGCGATCACCTGTGGCGGTGCAATGTCCGGCCCCCCTGCCTTGATCTCCACGTCAAGGTTTTCTTCCTTGTAGAACCCCTTGTCCTTGGCCACGTAATAACCAGCAAACTGGGCTTGGGTAACCCATTTTAGCTGCAACGTAACCTTGTCGGCGGCATAGGCCTGTGCCCCGATCAAAGTCATCGCTCCGGCAATGGCGCCGGCCAGAAGTTTTTTCATTTTCTTACTCCCTCTGTTAAACACGCGCCGGTCAGGTTCTGACCGACGGATGCCAAAACGTGACGGCTCTCTGCAGAAAAGCCACCACACCATAAAACGCGGATCCAGCAAGTGCTGCGACCGCGATCTCTGCCCACACCATATCGACATTCATTCTGCCGACTTCCGTGGAAATTCTGAACCCCATCCCGACAATCGGCGTTCCGAAGAATTCGGCAACGATTGCGCCAATAAGTGCCAGGGTGGAATTGATTTTGAGCGCGTTGAATATGAAAGGCGCCGCCGCCGGCAAACGCAACTTGAACAGCGTCTGCCAGTAGTTCGCCGCATAGGTGCGCATCAGGTCCCGTTCCATGTTGCTCGATGCCGCAAGCCCGGCAATCGTGTTCACCAGCATGGGAAAAAAGGTCATGACGATGACGACTGCCGCCTTCGATTGCCAATCAAAGCCAAACCACATCACCATGATCGGTGCGATGCCGATAATCGGGAGTGCGGACACCAGGTTGCCGATCGGTAAAAGTCCGCGCTGCAGGAACGGCGAGCGGTCGATCGCTATGGCAATCACAAATGCCGAGCCGCACCCCAAGAAATATCCGATCAGAACCGCCTTAAGGAAGGTTTGCTGGAAATCAGCTGAAAGAATCGAAAGCGAATCCGCAATCCGCACCCCGATCATCGAGGGCGGCGGCAACAGGACGGTGGGAACGCCAAATCCCCTTGTCACGGTTTCCCAGCACACCAGGATCCAGATCCCGAAAAGCATGGGTATCAGCATGCGTACCCAACGCTGCGTCCGCAATCGGTCGTCCGCTGTCAGGCGTTCGACAAACAACCACGTGACTGCCCACGCGGATATGACAAGCGCCCAGAACCCCGGGCCGACGGAATCGAGGCTGTTCAGCGTCAGGATGACGATTCCCGTTCCTGTGATGCTCAACACACCATCTGTGTACACATTCAGACCGGCCTTCCAACGGATGGCGCTGGCGACCATAGCTGCCGCAAATATCGCCGCTGGCAGGTAGCCCAGAACTGAAACAGACTCAGAGGAAATTGTTCCCAAGGAAAACATCAGACATGCCGCCGCCGCCAGGCAGGCCACCAGGCCCAGCACTGTCTGCAGCCGGCTCACTGTGCCATTCCCATACGCTTGAGGACGATCCGGTTGGCGATACCAACAATCATGACGAGAGTTGCCGCAAGGGCTGCCGCGACCAGAAGGGCGGACCAGATTTGCACTGTCTGACCATAGTATGATCCTGCAAGAAGCCGTGCTCCAAGGCCTGCGACCGCGCCGGTGGGCAATTCGCCGACGATTGCCCCCACCAGGGAAATGGCAATGGCAATTTTCATTGAAGTGAACAGGAAAGGTACGGAGTTGGGCCACCGCAGTTTCCAGAATATCTGGCTTGCACTGGCGTTATATGTCCTCATCAGATCGAGTTGGATGACTTCCGGTGACCGCAGGCCTGTAACCATGCCCACGACTACCGGGAAAAAGCTGAGATAAGTCGAGATCAACGCCTTCGGCAACAGGCCGGAAAGCCCCACGGCGTTCAGCACCACGATGATCATCGGCGCTATCGCCAGGATCGGAATGGTCTGGCTGGCAATCACCCAGGGCATCAGAGACTGGTCGATGGCGCGGTTATGGACGATGGCGATTGCCAGAACGATCCCCAGACCTGTCCCGATGATGAAACCAAGGAGCGTCGCTGAAAGCGTGATCCAGGCATGATAAACAAGGCTGCGTTTCGACGTGATTTTCTTCTCGACCGTTGTCTTCCAAATCTCCTTCGCCACCTGATGCGGAGCCGGCAATACCGGGCGTTCCTGGGCCATGGTATCGGTCACGAGTTGGCCGGCCGTCCAGTCGGCATTGGCCTTTTCATACCGGTCGATCTGCCAGGGTGAATTGAGATAGACGGTGCCCGCATACCAGACGGCAATAATTGCCGCCACGACCACGAGGACCGGAAACACATTCCCTTGAGCAAGCCGGCCGATCATCCAGCACCCCTTCGCCAGCCAATGTGAGGACCGATACTAGACATCGTAGGAATGACCTGCCTTCAAGCCTTCGCGCACACGGTGAGCAATTTCGAGAAACTCAGGGGACTCGCGAATGTCGAGCGGGCGCTCCTTCGGCAACGTGCTTTCGATGACGTCGGTGACCCGGCCGGGCCTGGGGGACATGACGACAATCCGGGTCGATAGATAGACAGCTTCCGGAATGGAATGGGTAACAAACGCGATCGTCTTGGATGTCCGCGCCCACAGCTCCAGCAACTGTTCGTTGAGATGATCGCGGACAATCTCGTCCAGAGCCCCGAAAGGCTCGTCCATCAGCAGCAGATCGGCGTCGAATGCCAGCGCCCGGGCAATCGACGCCCGTTGCTGCATGCCGCCGGAAAGTTGCCAGGGAAACTTTTTCTCGAAACCGGACAGGTTGACCAGTTCGAGCGTCCGGGCGACACGGTCGGCCTTTTCCTGTTTCGAGTAACCCATGATCTCAAGCGGCAGGGTGACGTTGCCGGAAATCGTGCGCCAGGGATAAAGTGCCGGCGCCTGGAAGACGTAACCATAGGCGCGTTTCATACGCGCCTCGTCAGGTGTCATGCCGTTCACTGTGATCGATCCGCCTGTCGGTTGCTCCAGATCGGCAATCACGCGAAGGAATGTGGTCTTGCCGCACCCCGAGGGGCCGATGAACGACACGAAGTCGCCCTTGCCGATCGTCAGATCGACATTCGACAATGCGTGGACGGGCCCGTCCCCAGTCTCGAAGGTGAGACTGAGATCCTCCGCCCTGATGACCGGCTCGTCGGTCAAGACACTCTCCTCGTGTTCTTGTACAACCTGCAGCATATCCCCGGTCGCATTCCCTCAGACGCCCGCCGGCATATTCGCCGGGTCACGCACGACCGCGCGCGGCGAGGTGATTTCCTTCCATTGCGACAGGGCGCGGTTGACGGCAGGATAAGCCTCACGGGCAATGAATTCACCATGCCCTTGCTGGGTCTTGACCTCGTCTTCCGAGATTGCCACAGCACCGCGCGTCAGGGTGAACCGAGGCAGCCCCGTCACTTCAATGCCTTCGAAGACATTGTAGTCGATCGCCGACTGCTGTGCGGCGGCCCCGATTGTCTTCGACCGTTTCGGGTCCCAGACCACGATGTCGGCATCGGAGCCTTCGAGGATCGCGCCTTTGCGCGGATAGACGTTGAGGATCTTTGCGATATTGGTCGACGTCACCGCGACAAACTCGTTCATGGTCAACCGGCCGGTGTTGACGCCTCTGGTCCACAGCACCGGCAACCGGTCTTCGAGTCCGCCGGTACCGTTGGGGATCTTCGTGAAGTCCCCCAGACCATAGCGCTTCTGTTCGGTGGTAAACGCGCAATGATCGGTCGCAACCACCTGCAGGCTGCCGGCCTGAAGTCCCGCCCACAGCGAATCCTGATGCTGTTTGTTGCGGAACGGTGGTGACATCACACGGCGCGCGGAGTGATCCCAATCCTTGTTGAAATACTCGGTCTCATCGAGCGTCAGATGCTGGATCAGCGGTTCGCCGAAAACACGCATGCCCTTCTGGCGCGCCCGCCTGATCGCTTCATGGGACTGTTCGCACGACACATGCACAACATAGAGTGGCACCCGCGCCATGTCGGCAATCATGATCGCCCGGTTGGTCGCTTCGCCTTCAACTTCAGGCGGCCGAGAATAGGCATGCCCCTCGGGACCATTGTTGCCTTCGGCCATGAGTTTTTCCTGAAGCTGGGCCACGACGTCGCCGTTTTCCGCATGAACCAGAGGCATGGCGCCCAGCGCCGAGCAGCGCTCGAACGACGAGTACATTTCATCGTCGTCGACCATCAGCGCGCCCTTGTAGGCCATGAAATGCTTGAACGTGTTGATACCGCTGCCGACCACGGTTTCCATCTCGTTGAAGACCTGCTCGCCCCACCACGTGATCGCCATGTGGAAGGAATAATCGCACGACGCCTTCGAGGTCTTGTTGTCCCACATCTGGCGGGCTTCAAGCAGCGATTGCCCGGGGGACGGCAGGCAGAAGTCCACCACCATAGTCGTACCGCCGGACAGGGCAGCCCTGGTGCCGGATTCGAAGTCGTCCGACGAATAGGTCCCCATGAATGGCATCTCAAGGTGGGTGTGCGGGTCGATCCCGCCCGGCATGACATAACAACCGGTGGCGTCGAGCGTCTCGTCGCCACTGAGATTGGCGCCAATCTGCGAAATCCGGCCACCCTCAATCAGAACGTCAGCCACATAGGTACGGTCTGCGGTGACGATCGTGCCGCCTTTGATCACTTTGCTCATGATTTATCCTCCCTCGTGTTCGGTCTAGTCGACAATTCCGGCGGTCTCCACAACCGCATGAAACAGCACATCGGTGCCGGCGGTCGCCCATTCCGGCGATATATCTTCTGCCTCGTTGTGTGACAGGCCGTCGACACACGGGCACATCACCATAGCGGTCGGCGCCACCCGGTTGATCCAGCAGGCATCGTGGCCGGCACCGGAAACGATATCGCGGTGGCTGTAACCAAGGCGCTCGGCTGCAGACCGGATTGCAGTCACGCAACCGTCGTCGAATTTTACCGGATCGAAACCGCCGACCGGTTCCATCTCGATTTCAAGTCCGATATCGTCAGCAATCTTTTGCGCGCCTTCGCGAAGTTCATTCTCCATGGCCTCGATGATCGCCTTGTCGGGGTGCCGGAAGTCAACCGTGAACACGGTCTTGCCCGGAATGATGTTGCGTGAATTCGGATAAACATCGCAATGCCCGATGGCGCCGACCGCAAGCGGGGCATGGCTCCAGGCGATTTCATCGACAAGCTGGGTCACCCTGGCCATGCCAAGGCCGGCATTGACACGCATCGGCATCGGCGTTGACCCGGTGTGGCTTTCCCGCCCCGTCAGCGTGATTTGCATCCAGCTCAACCCCTGGCCATGGGTCACGACACCGATGTCCTTTTCCTCGGCCTCGAGGATCGGGCCCTGTTCGATATGCAGCTCGAAAAATGCGTGCATCTTGCGCGCGCCGACTTCTTCATCGCCGACCCAACCGATGCGCTTGAGTTCTTCGCCGACTGTCTTGCCTTCGGCGTCTTCACGGTCGTAGGCCCAGTCGAGGGTATGGGTGCCAGCAAAGACACCGGACGCCAGCATCGGCGGGGCAAAACGCGTGCCTTCCTCGTTGGTCCAGTTGACGACCACGATCGGGTGTTTGGTCTGGATGTTCATGTCGTTCAAAGTTCGGATGATTTCCAGGCCGCCCAGAACGCCCAGAACACCGTCATACTTTCCGCCCGTCGGCTGGGTGTCGAGGTGACTGCCCACATAGACCGGCAGGGCTTCCGGATCGGTGCCTTCGCGCCGGGCGAACATGGTGCCCATCTGGTCGACGCCCATGCTGAGACCGGCGTCGTCGCACCACTTCTTAAACAGGTCACGTCCTTTGGCATCGTCGTCGGTCAGGGTCTGACGGTTGTTGCCGCCGGCGATGCCCGGTCCGATCTTGGCCATTTCCATCAGCGAGTCCCACAACCGCTCGCCGTTTATCCTGAGATTACTTGCCACCGCCATCTGCGCGTCCCTCTTGTCTTTTCGGTTTATCTCCGTCCGACTTAAAGTCGGTTCGATCAATCAATATCCTTCAACACGCCGGCCAGCACGCCAAACAGTTCGTCGATTTGCTGTTTCTCGATGATCAGTGGCGGCGACAACGCAATGATATCGCCGGTCGTGCGGATCAGTACATTGCGCTCAAATGCATTCAGGAATGCAGAGAATGCCCGCTTTGTCGGTTCACCGGCAATCGGCTCAAGTTCAATCGCGCCGATCAGTCCCATGTTGCGTATGTCAATGACATGCGGCAACCCTTTCAGACTGTGCAGGGCGTCCTCCCAGTAAGAGGCAAGTTCCGCACCGCGTGTCAGCAGGCCCTCCTCCTGGTATGTCTCCAGCGTCGCAAGCGCTGTCGCACACGCCATGGGATTGCCGGAATAGGTATAGCCGTGGAAAAACTCGATTACATGCTCCGGTCCGTCCATGAAGGCGTCGTGGATTTCATCGGTGACAAAAACCGCGCCCATGGGAATGACACCGTTGGTCAGTCCTTTTGCCGTCGTGATCATGTCAGGGATGACACCAAAGACATCCGGGGCAAATGGCACTCCCAGCCTGCCGAAGCCGGTGATCACCTCATCGAAAATCAGCAGAATTCCGTGCTTGTCGCAAATATCGCGGAGGCGTTGCAGATAGCCCTTCGGGGGCATCAGAACACCGGTCGAGCCGGCCATGGGTTCGACGATCACCGCAGCGATTGTCGAGGCGTCGTGCAGTTGCACGATGCGTTCCAGGTCATCGGCAAATTCGGCGCCATGTTCGGGCATGCCCCTGGTAAAGGCGTTGCGTTCAATATCGTGGGTGTGCCGGATGTGATCGACACCGGTGAGCAGGGATCCGAACATTTTTCGGTTGCCGACAATGCCACCAACGGAGATGCCGCCGAAATTGACGCCGTGATAACCGCGTTCCCGGCCAATCAGGCGAAAGCGGCTGCCGTCGCCTTTAGCACGGTGATAGGCAATGGCGGTCTTGAGCGCTGTCTCGACCGATTCTGACCCGGAGTTAGTGAAAAACACATGATCCAGACCTTCAGGTGAGATCTGTGTCAGACGTGAGGCCAGTTCAAACGCTTTTGGATGGCCCATCTGGAAGGCCGGGGCGTAGTCCAGTTCCTCGATCTGGCGCTGAATCGCCTCGACGATCTTCGGCCGTTTGTGTCCGGCGTTCACACACCACAACCCGGCAGTGCCGTCGAGAATCTTGCGATTGTCGTCGGTGGTGTAATGCATGCCCTCGGCAGCCACCAGCATTCGAGGATTCTTCTTGAATTGCCGGTTTGCCGTGAACGGCATCCAGAAAGATTCGAGATCGTTAGGGCGAGAGACTTTTTCCAGCATTTCAGTGTCAGCAGAAACCGCCGCCTCCTGTTAGGGCTGCTCAGCCCGAAACTTCGCTCAGGAGGACAAGAAACGCACAATCGGATGTCGGCATCACCAGATCCTCCCCTCATTCGACCTTAACGGCCCTTTTATCAGGTGCCATTCTTGTGATGGCTTGGCGCTTAAAGACTCGGTTGATTTAACCTGACCAATCGGTCAAGATGTAAAACTACCGATGATTGACCAATTGGTCAACATTTATCCGAAAAAAAGGCGACACAAGTTCACGATGACGGCCAAAACGTCGCAAAAACGAAACGGCTCCAAGACAGGAATTCGTCGCGAAAACGAGCGCGCCATTCTTGAAGCGGCAGAAAGTGTGTTTGCCGAATTCGGCTATCGTGGCGCTACCACCAGCCTGATCGCGGAACGTGCGGGAATTCCCAAGCCCAACCTGCATTACTATTTTCCTACCAAAGAAGCGCTCTACCGCGAGGTGGTCGACAACATTTTCAACATCTGGCTGGACGCTGCCGACTCCTTCGACGATTGCGACGATCCGGCAGAAGCGTTGACCCGTTACATCTCCAAGAAAATGGATATCTCCCGTGACCATCCCATGGGGTCGAAGGTATGGGCAAACGAAATTCTTCAAAAAGCCCCGGTTATCCATGACTACCTGGAGACAGTGCTGAAGGACTGGACCAATTCGCGCGTCGCCATCATTCAGCGCTGGATCGACGAAGGCCGGATCGATCAGGTCAATCCCGAAACACTGTTGTACATGATCTGGGCAACAACCCAGCACTATGCCGATTTCAATCATCAGATCGAAACCCTGAATGGCGGCAAGCCTTTGAGCGACGATCGCTTCGAGGCCGCAAAGCAGCAAGTGGTCGATATAATACTGACCGGCATCGGCGCCGGCCGGGCTCCTGCCCCATGAACGCGCGGTCACGCCAGTCCAAGAAACGGACGAGAATCCAGCTACAGAACGAAGAACGGATTTATGAAGCCGCTCTCGATGTGTTTTCGACCTTCGGGTTTCGCGGCTCGACAATCGATCAGATTGCCGAGCAGGCCGGCATGTCGAAGCCCAACCTGCTCTACTACTTTGCCAACAAGCAGGACATCTACGTCGCCGTTCTGGAGCGAACGCTGGAAATCTGGCTGGAACCGCTCACCCAGCTCGACCCGGACGGTGATCCTGCCGAAGAAATCTGGAACTACATCCGCCGGAAACTCGAACTGTCCAGGCTTTCGCCCGAGTCCTCGCGCATGTTCTCCAACGAGATCCTCCAGGGTGCACCGAACATCAAGGATGTTCTGGAAGGACCCCTGAAGGCGCTTGTTGACCAGAAGTGCAGTGTCATCAGGCAATGGATTGACCGCGGCCAGGTGGCCGATGTCGAGCCAAAACATCTGATCTTCATGATCTGGGCTGCAACCCAGCACTACGCCGACTTCGAAGTCCAGATCGACGCTATAACCGGCCCGGGAGCAAACCGGGACGAGAGCTATGCCAATGCGGAAAAGACATTGAAGACCATTTTCCTGAATGGGTTGTTGCCGCGCAGTTGACTCGGTGCCATTTACGACTGCCATCCTTGCCTGTACGCCAGCACTGGCGAGGGTCCATTCGCTTGTCCGGCAAGTCATAGCAAATGTGACTGCACTCTCGTCTAGGTCGACTTACCCTTCCCGTGACCGCTGCAACAAGATCATTGCGGCGGTAATCACAACCACACCACCCAGAACAGACAGTGACGGCCAGGGCTGTCCAAGCACAACGTCCTGCGCCAGCACGAAAGCGGGGATCAGGTAGGTGTAGGCCATGACCTTGGCGGAGGGAAGGCGCACACTGGCATACTGAATGAGATAGAAACTGATCGCTGTTGTAAAAAAGGCCAGGTGGAGAATGCCCAGGTAAACCGTCAACGGAACGTCGCTCCAGGCTGTCGCCAGGATTTCAGTGCGGGCATAGAGTCCCAGCAGGACCATGCCCGCCAGTATAGTCCAGAACGTGACTTCGATCAGACTTCGGTCGCCTTTCAGCAGCCGCACCGACGGAGAATAGGCAGCGTAGCAAAACACCCCGACCAGAAAAATCAGTTCCCCGGGGCCCAGAGAGAAACGGGCAAGCCGTTCTGGATCGCCGTCGAACATGACCCAGACAGCACCGCACCCCGCAACAATCAGGCTGATGATCGCCGTCCCCGTCAGCACCTGCCCCAGAACCATCCGCGACATGATGGCGGTAAACATCGGGCACAGCGTGAACACGACACCGGTGCTCAAGGCATCGGTCAAACGCAAGGCCTCGAACATTGTGACGAAAAAAACCACCAGTGTCAGGGCAAGCCAGATATAACGCCCGACATCCCGAACCTGCAGTTTGGTGAGCCGGTCCCTGGACAACGCCAGCAGCGCCAGGAAAATCGTGCCGGCAATTGCAAATCGCACGAACGTCAAAGCGGCCGGATCCACGGCATCGGTTATCGCCCGGCCCACGGTGAACGACGTGCTGACCAGAAATGCAAACACCAGCATCGCCACGTGGGCACGGGCCCCGTTGGCCAGAATCGACATCAGGTTCCAGTCGAACCGCTGGATGCCTGGTCCCTACTCGGCAGCATCAGCGGCTGCGGGATTGTTGGGGTGTGTTGTCCAGTTGGCATACCCGGGATCGATTGGTCTTCCGGTGCGTGGATCAACACCTTTGGTCATCTGTTCCATGGTGATGCAGTCTTCAACCGGGCAAACGCTGACACACAGGTTGCAGCCAACGCATTCCTCGTCGATCACTTCGAAGCGGCGGCTGCCGTCGACCATGTTGGTGATCGCCTGGTGCGACGTGTCCTCGCAGGCAATGTGACACCGGCCGCACTTGATGCAAAGATCCTGGTTGATCTTGGCTTTGACCACATAATTCAAATTGAGATACTGCCAGTCGCTCACATTGGGTACGGCCATGCCCTGGAACTGGTCTATCGATGTATAGCCTTTGGTGTCCATCCAGTTCGACAATCCGTCAATCATCTCCTCGACAACCTTGAAGCCATAGGTCATGGCCGCCGTGCAAACCTGCACAGTGCCACAGCCAAGGGCTATGAACTCCGCCGCATCACGCCAGTTCGTTATCCCGCCGATACCGGAAATCGGCAAACCTGCCGTTTCCTTATGGCGGGCAATGTCGGCCACCATGTTGAGCGCTATGGGTTTGACGGCAGGGCCGCAATAGCCACCGTGCGATCCCTTGCCGTCAATTGTCGGCACCGGCGCCATGACATCGAGGTCGACACTCACGATCGAACTGATGGTATTGATCAGAGAGACCGCGTCGCCGCCGCCGGCCAGAGCTGCGCGTGCGGGATAGGTGATGTCGGTGATATTGGGTGTCAGCTTGACGATCACCGGCATGGACGTGTTGGCCTTGCACCAGCGTGTCACCATCTCGATGTATTCCGGCACCTGGCCGACCGAGGCTCCCATGCCGCGTTCAGACATGCCGTGCGGACACCCGAAGTTGAGTTCGATGCCGTCGGCCTCGGTTTCCTCAACCCGATTGAGAATCGAGACCCAGTTGGCTTCCTCGCAGGGCACCATGAGCGATACGACCATCGCCCGATCAGGCCAGTCCTTCTTGACCTGCTTGATCTCTCGCAGGTTGACGTCCAGGGGCCGATCGGTGATCAGTTCAATATTGTTGAAGCCGAGCAGACGACGGTCGCCTGAATGAATGGCGCCATAGCGCGGACCATTCACGTTGACGATATGGGGATCCTCGCCCAGCGTCTTCCAGACGACGCCGCCCCAACCTGCCTTGAATGCGCGGACCACATTGTATTCCTTGTCCGTCGGGGGCGCAGATGCCAGCCAGAACGGGTTGGGTGACTTGATTCCGCAGAAATTTGTTGAAAGGTCAGCCATGGTCTTCTCCCTCAATCCTTCAGCTCGAAAGGGCTTTGTTGATTGCTTCGGCGGCAACTTTTCCGTCTTCGACGGCTGCCACCGTCAGATCCTCGCCCCCAACAACGCAATCCCCGCCGGCCCATACTCCGGACAAAGACGTTGCCCGGTTATCGTCGATCTTGATGCGGCCGTTCTCGATGTCAAGCGCACCCGACACCGGAGCGTCTGAGAAAGACTGCCCGATTGCCTTGAACACCATATCGGCCTCAAGTGTGAAATGCTCGCCTGTTCCGGACAACCGGCCGTCGGCGCCGGTCGAGGTGTATTCGAATGTGACGCCATCCACCTGCTTTCCGTCGCCAGCGTCGAGCGTGACCGGCATGGCATTGTGCTTGATCCGCACACCGTTCGTCTGCGCCAGATCCTGTTCATACTCGCTCGCGTTCATGCGGTCCTTGCCGCGGCGGTAAACGATCGTGACATCCTCGGCCCCAAGCAGCTTGGACTGAATTGCCGCATCGATGGCGGTCATGCCGCCGCCGATGACGATGACCTTGCGTCCGATTGCCAGTTTTCCGAGGTCATCAGCCTGACGAAGATCCGCAATGAATTCGACCGCATCCAGAACGCCTTCGAGGTCTTCGCCTGGCGTGCGCAAGGCATTGACGCCGGCAAGCCCCATGCCGAGGAAGACCGCGTCATGCTTGTCGCGCAGGGTATCGAGCGTGACATCGCGCCCCAGCGCCTTGCCGGTTTCCACCGTGATCCCGCCGATCGACAGGACGAAATCAACTTCGCGCTGGGCAAAATTTTCAACCGTCTTGTAGGAAGCAATACCGTACTCGTTGAGGCCGCCGGTCTTTTCCCTGGCTTCGTAAATCATCACGGTGTGGCCGTGCATTGCCAGTCTGTGCGCGCAGGCAAGTCCCGCCGGGCCGGCACCGACCACGGCTATCGATTTCCCCGTCGCCTCCGCCCGTTCGAAGGGATGGTTACCCTGCTCGATCAACAGATCGACCGCGTGACGCTGCAACTCTCCGATGCGCACCGGCTTGTGCTCGGCATCGTTGCGCACACAGACCTGTTCGCAAAGGGTTTCGGTTGGACAGACCCGCGCGCACATGCCGCCCAGAATGTTCTGCTTTAGAATGGTCTCCGCTGACCCGGACAGGTCGCCTGTCGATATCTGGCGAATGAATTGCGGGATGTCGATGCTTGTGGGACACGCATCCATGCACGGCGCATCGTAACAAAAGTAACACCGGTCGGCCTCGACCAGAGCTTCGTGTTTGCTGAGCGGGGGATGGAGATCCGAGAAGTTGTCCCGATATTGTTCGGCCGTGAGTCGCCCCGCAGTAATGTCGGGTTGCCTTGGACCTGCCTGAGTACTCATCCGATTCCTCCCCTACACTGAGCATCACAATTAATTTGACTATTTGATCAAATTTTTCTCGGTTAGTCAAATTGGAAAATCGGATGGGCACAAGGCCTGCCCGTCGTTCAAGGAAATTCACTCCCATTCCGGAATTTCAAACAAGGCCGCGAACTGCAGCGCCTGGGTCAGGCACTGTCCTTGCGCCTGAAGCTGTGCAGTATCGCGAGACAGGCACCAAACAGGCCCAGCAGGGTTGACAGGGCCACAGGCAACAGGTCGCTGGTAAGCCGTTCGGTCCAGCTTGCACTGAATTCCGTTACCTGTCCTCCCCGTGCGATCTGGAGTTCACTCCAGGCCGCCGGTGTGGTGAGAACGACACTGAACCCTCTAACGTTCTTGTTTGCGGCGGTAATGAACGCCCTGCCCTTCACAGGTAGATGTTCTCCTTCACTGACAACCTGGATCCAGTCGCCAACCACCAGGTCGCCTTTGTGCACAAGGGTTGCCCGGTCACGGAAAGGAAGATGTTCCCGGATTTCGTAGCGTCCCTGCCGCAGGAGATGACGGGACTCAGGCCGCACCTTGTCGCCGACAGCGACATTGCCGCTCAGCATCAGTATGCTTTTTGCGCTCAGGGAACCCTTATCGAATTTCAGTACGCTGTTGTCGGTAATCTCGTGTCCGTCAATCGTCAGCAAGGTTGCACTGTCGGGCGTCGCCTTCTCTTTTGCGCCGCCCACCGGCTGTTCGGCCCCTTCAGATTGCGTGAAACGTTTGGCATGCACTTCAATGGTATCGGGGCCGCCCATCCTTATGGCAAGTTCGACCGCCATGGGCCAGACGATATCCGCGTCGTCGATAGTAACCTCCCGGAAAATTCTGCCATCGCATGGCTCCGTGTCCCCTTTGGCAGCCATTTCCTGAAGATTGCCGAACGCAGGAATTTCGGGCTTTTCTCTTTTTATGCATAGGGTCAGACGATCGACGTGCCATGAAGCAGTAGCATTGCCATCAGTCACCACCGTCAGTATTTCCGTATCCGCGGAGATCAGGAAAGACTGCTTTCGCGGTGCAACATAGTAGACAACGACAAAAACAAAAAACAGGATGAGAGCCGTGCGCAGACGCTTCACGCGCGCGTCTCGGCTCTCATCGGAATCGTCGACAGAGTTCACCCCAAACAAACGGGCGATCAGTCTGATCAGTTCATTATTCTTCATCAGTCGGGAAACATATGGATAAAGGCGTGACGTGGCTTTGAGAAATTACCGGAACGTATTCGGATCACCTCAAGAGGCATTTTGCCGGACCAGCCCATCGGGACGGTCAACCAACATCTATGATTGAAACTGGTCCGCCCTTTTCCAGGTACAGCTGAACATTTCAAGACCAGCACCTTGTCCCCGATCAAGGCGCGCGCCAGTACTTCGTCCGCCCGCCCCACGTTCATGTTCAAGACAAGTGTTTGCCGACCCAATGCGTCCTGCGTCGGTATTTCGTTAGCGTTCCACCTGGCAGGGACAAATTCATTACTATCGGCTTGGCAGGCGCCCTTGTGAATGGCAACACCGCTGTTCTCGATGTTTGTCAGTTTCACAACCTCGGAAAACCTGGTCGGGTACTCAAAGCGAACGACACCGCCTTTCCACCCCCGCGGCACGGTATACTCCATAAATGCAAAATACTTTCCCGAGATCGTTGTTGCCCGCGCGCAAACAATGTGTCCCTTCCAGCCCCCAGGAAGACTGGCAATCAGCGACGGGCGGTTTTTCGACAGGTTTGCCCGCAAATGGATACCGACAAGCCAATTGCCGGAAATATAGGCTTCCGGTTTGTTCTCTTCGCCAACCACGCGGGCCGGAAGAGTGACCTCGGGCTCCGCCGAAGCAATAATACTGTTGAAGCCAAATAGAATTGAAACGACAGCAAAAATAACAATCTTGGAACGAAATCTCATCGAATGATGCAACTCTTGTGGGTGTTCAAGACGACCGATAGATTGTATTTCTTGATCCATGCATAACCCGAATATCATACACAGGCTCCGGCAAGCGACAATTGTTGTTTTCGCACTCATTTTTATGGGCTTTACCGGCGTGTCGGGTGCGTCTCAGTTGGCACTGGTTGACGAAGACGTCGGTCACGCTTTTCTGTTCAACTACAGGGGCAATTGTTTTGCACTGTTGCCGTCCCACGTGGCACGGCACAACCGGTTTTCCCTGGACAGCCCCCCGCCCCGCATCCAGGGCAGCGGCGAGGTGTTTGCGCGCGACATCCGGAGAGACCTGGCCATCGCCTATGTTGACGGCGCACTGGCGCGGCGTTGTACCGGCACCTGGCAGCAACTGCCGCGCAACCTGACATCAAAACTCGAATCCAGTTCGCGCGGCGAGATCACACGCGTCGGCCCGGAAGGCGTTGTCGATCGCACGAGCGCCATTATCATCGAATATGACCGCGACGAAATCTTCGTCAAGACAACCGATGACTGGGCCCGGGGAGATATCCAACAGGGCACCAGCGGATCGATCCTGTCGATTGACGGTGTGGTCGCCGGAATAGCCCAGAAATCCCGCAACGAAAGACAGGCTCGCTTTTTCCGCATGGATGAGATCGTGCGTCTTTTGGCGCCTGTACTTGCCGGAGATTCCGTCAAGGCTCATCCGACCAACAAGCCCATCCCTCAGAAAAGCGACGGATCCCTGGGTTTCAGGATTTCCAGCTGGCGGGGCCAGGGCCAGTCAGCCGAAACCGCGGCCACAAATCTTGAGCGTGGCATACTCGGACAGGCCTACGCGACGGAATGGAAAAACCAGCCGGTTATTCTGGAGATTACGCTTTCGGACAGCCAACCCAAACCGTTGTCCCTCATTTCACTCGTCACCGACATGAGATTCTCGCAAACCCATACGCCGCCCAAAACCGTCCTCGTGGAAGTTGATTCCGCATCGCCGCCAAACGCGCACTGGCGGTCGCTGGGCAGCCGCGACATGACCCCGACCGGCAAACTCGATTTCCCCACCGGCGGGATTTTTGCCCGGCGGATACGCCTGACCGTTCAGTCGGTATGGTTCAGCGGCAGGGCCTTGCGGCTGGATGGGCTGAGGCTGCAATGAAACCGGTTTATTCCTTCAGATCGATGGAAAGTTGCGCTTTGCCGGCTTTACCGTTCCTTCCGGAAAATATGATCCCGCGCAGAACCCCGTCATTTCCCAGCTTCAACGAAGCTTGCGCCGAATTGCTTGAGCTTCCATGGTTCCTGAAAAGAACATCGGTTCCGGAAAGCTGAAACCGGCAATAGTCGTTGTAATGTATCCAGCAATTTTCCCGGGCGGGACCGATCTTGAAGATCAAACTGCCTGTGCGGCCATCATGACTGCCGCCTTCCTGGGCCAGCCACCGGAAGACATCCGCAGACGCTTCACCAATCGACGTTATCTGGAGACGGATATTGCCGCCGGCATCGAGGATCGCCTTGATGGAGGAATTCCTGAGAACCGGATTGGTTGAGAACAGAGCGTGTTCCTTGGCGATCCTCTGCAGTGCCGGGTCTCTTGACTTCAACATGAACTGCACGGCTTGATACTGAATGCGAACATCCGGATTCTGCAGAACCCGCTGATACTTTTCGATTTCACCCGCTGCCGCTTTAACCTTGGCTTCGAATTCTTCAAAACTCGACTTTTGAGCCAAGACAATCGAATTGGAGTTCAGTACAATGAATAGGACGCCGACGACAAGTTTCAAGTAATTCATTGGCTCGACCTATACTGCAAATTAGTCGCCAGTTAATACGTTGCCTACTCAAATTTCAACCGATATGATTGCAAAAAAGGGGCTTCAATAGTGTATCGGCGCATATTGCTCAGAAACTGGCCGAAGGCCTTGCGACAGGCAGCGGCCGTCGCTCTGCTAATGGTAGTGTGGACCGGCCAGATCGGCGAAGCAAAATCCAACGATGCCCCAACCGTAGCGGCTTTCACGAATTTTCTGGCGAACGGCGATTACAAAAACGCAAATTTCTACCTGCAAAGCGGGTTGATCAGGGGTGGAAATGTCAATACCGGCCAGATTTTCTATGATATCTACCACAAGGTTTACAGGGAACGGAAAGCCCGTGCGCTTCCCCATCTGGCGACCCTCTACGATTACCTGTCGAGGCTGAGGCCATTTGATCTCAATGCCCGTTACAAATGCGACAGCGCCCGCGAGCAGACAAAACTCTGTGTCCTTGTTAATGACTTGGCCCTGGGGATGCCGATCGCGGTGTTTCAGTTCTTTACCAAACGCGGTCTTGAACTGAACCGCACGTTTGACGGCATTCTTCCCGCTACCTTTGACGTTGTCGACCAGTTGGGCATGACCTATTCCCTGACCGACATCTCGGCGCTCAGCCAACTGGGCATGGCGTTTGGCAGCGACAATTTCGAACCGGTGCGTTTGGCAAACTACGCGCATCATTCGGATGGCTATTCCCGTAAGCACAAATTTGCCCGCCAGCTCACGATGCCCCACAATTACCTTTCGATAAACTCATTCAATTTCATGGACATTCTGATCGTGGCCATTGCCAACGATGTGAGCCACGGCTCCAAGGCCCGAATGAGTCTGCGGTCGAACCTCCTCTGCCAGTACGTCGTGCATGCCGCCCGCAGTTATCGTCCGTCGTTTGACTATCTGCGGTACGTTCTCGCAAATCGTCAATCCTTCAGGGCATCCGAGATCGGCAAGCGCATCAAGGTTCGAAACAGCACCGCCGAACCTTTCCCCTCCGCTTGTGTGGCCCTTGTCGCCGGCATGGCACAGAACCACGGCAGGCTTGACCGTGTCGTCTCATACTTTGGCGCACAGGGCGATGTGGATACCGCACGGTGGCTTCTGGCGCTACGTTCAGCCGTTGCACCGCGCCAGGCCACACCACAAGGCAACACCAACGCTGCCGTCGACCAATCCGGCAATGGCGGGAGCATGGCTCCTGCGGTGTTGAACACCAATCCACCTGAATAGAGAAATCAAATCGATGTCTTTTGAGCCATATGCAAGTCTAATCGATACTGAAAAACGGATGGAAACAATGAAAACAAAATTCACATTGCCGAAAGCCGTTGCGTTGGCGGCGTTGTTTCTTGCCTCAACCAGCTACACTTCAACGCCGGTCCAGGCCGGCAGCAAGGAGTTTATCGGCGGTGTTGCGGTTGGCGTCGGAGGCGTACTCCTGCTGGATCACCTGACCCGCGACCGCAGGAAAACCAGACGGTCCAAGCAACGCAGAAGCAAGAAATACTATCGTTCAAATTCCCGCCGGTCGAACAGCGGCAGCGCACGAGGCGGGGGCATTGCAGAAGTTCCAACCTCCCGTGAACAGGTTTCCGATTACCAGCGCAGGCTCAACACCCTGGGCTATGATGCCGGTCCGCCGGACGGTGTTTCAGGTCCACGAACCCGACGCGCCGTTGCCGACTTCCAGGCAAGTATCGGTACGTCGCCATCCGGCCGTCTGACACAAAACGATATTGCGGTTCTACTTCAGCAAACCGGAACCCCGCTGGTACCCGGTGGCTATGTTGCAGGGAATACCCAGACCTTCCCATCTCCTCAACTGGCGGGCAGCCAGCAGGGTTTTGCCACCATAGCGCCAGCCGCGCCCGACCAGGTTCCGGGTGTAACGCCGACATTTCCACTTGCGCCGTCCGGTTACAACCAACAGCAGATTCCGGGAACAACAACCTTCCCGGTAATAGCAGCACAGCCTGGCAACGCGCCTGCTGCTGCGACGGCCACGTTTCCAGGCATAACCGCATCGTCGTCCGGCTTTGCCCCGGCACCGGCCCCTGCAACGGCCTTCCCGACGGTACCACCGGGACCGGCGACCCAGACCGCAGCCGCACCCGCCTTTCCGGCAATCACAGGAAACGAGACCACCCCGCAAGCTGACGCAACATCGGCTTTTGCAGCCCTCAAAAACAACGGCGCCAACACCGCCAGCCCCGGGTTTGTCCCCGCGGCGCCTGAGCCGGCTATCCAGGAAGTTCCGAAATTCGCCGCTGTTTCCACAACCGGCACAAGTATCGACAACACTCCGGCGGCTATGCCGAATGTTTTCAGTTACAAGGAGAACCGTCCAAAAATTTTTGGCATCACACCGGGTGATGCGTTGGACTCGTCGGTAGCAAAACTCGAAGCACAAGGGTTCTCCGAATGCAATAAAGAAGCCGGAACCATAATATGCGTCAAGAACACCGCGGCGACGGTTGACGAGGTCTTCATCAGCCACACTGAATCGCCTGATGGCGCGCAGGACATGGTCTACCTGGCCGCCAGAAAGATCTCATTCGCAAAGCCGGTGAGCTACAGGTTCATGCTGGAAAAGATGTCCACAGCGTACCCGAAACTGCTGCAGTTCCCCAACTATACCGTCACCGAAAACTCCTGCCGGAATGTGGTCAATGACAAGACATCGACACCACTTTCGACCCACCTTTCGGCAAAAATCGCAGATGACGAGAACCTGGAAGCCTTTCTGTCAGCGTGTCCGTACTACTATTCCATTCGCCTTCAGTCAGACGGGCTGGAAAACCTGCTGAAGACGGCAACCATCACCTTCTTCGATGGCGCGTCCCTTGCCGAAAGTATCAGAGATCGGGAAAATACGGCGGCTGCCGGCCAGAAGCAGTTCGAAGACAACTTGGATAAATCTTTGAAATTCTAGGGCAATTCGCGCTTGATCGTACCATCGGTTAATTTTGCGGATGCCCGATATCCTCAAGAACCGTCTTGTACGTGCTTGATACATACATATCCTGAAGTGCAGGGCAGCAGATCCTCGTGTCGGCGAACGAGGACGACAGTTTAGGAGGGCGGCCAAGACCGACGCTGCTTTGTTGCATCGCGGATCAGCTTCAAAAATGAGTCCGATAGATCGCAACAGGCGTTAGTTTGAAACTCTGACGTCAGCCCAGGTAGGCTTCCTTGACTTTGTCGTCGGCCAGCAGTTCATCGGCATCGCCTTGCAGGACAACTTCGCCGGTTTCCATGACATAGCCATAGTCAGCAACCTGTAGCGCCATGAAGGCGTTTTGCTCAACCAGCAGAACGGCGACACCCTGCTCGCGGATCTTTTTGACCGTTTCGAAGATCTGCTGCACCAGCATCGGCGCCAGACCCATGCTGGGTTCATCCAGCAACAACATGCGCGGTTCCGACATCAGCGCTCGTCCGATAGCCAGCATCTGCTGTTCGCCGCCCGACAGGGTTCCTGCGACCTGTGACAGGCGTTCCTGCAAAACCGGAAACATTTCAAGGACGCTATCCTCGGTTCGCTTGATCCCCGCCTTGTCGTTGCGCAGAAACGCCCCCATCCGCAAATTTTCAAGGACGGAAAGACGTCCAAATATACGACGACCTTCAGGAACCTGGACAACGCCTTTAGCGACCACATGATGGGGCGGCACATCGTTGATCTGTTCGTCGGCAAACACCACGGTGCCTTCCGTGGCTCCCAGAATCCCTGAAATTGCATTGAGCGTCGTACTCTTGCCGGCGCCATTGGCCCCGATCAGAGTCACGATCTGATTGTCGCTGACCTCGACCGACACCCCGCGCAAAGCGTGGATCTGTCCGTAAAAGACGTGAATATTGTTAATTTCCAGAAGCGCCATCGCCCTTGATCCTTACTTCAATGACTCCAGCGCGCTGCCTTCAGCACCCAGATAGGCCTCGATAACTTTCGGGTCGTTCTGCACTTCCGACGGTGATCCTTCGGAAATCTTGACGCCGTGATCGAGAACCGAAACCGTATTGGAAATACCCATCACCACCCGCATCGAATGTTCGATCAGGAGGATGGTGATATCGCGTTCGTCACGCACCTTGCGCACGAAATTCATCATGTCGACACTTTCGCGTGGATTCATTCCGGCCATGGGCTCATCGAGCATCAGGAGCTGCGGGCGAGTCGCCAGTGCGCGACCGATCTCGAGCCGTCGTTGTTCACCATAGGACAGATTGCGGGCAAGGATATCGCCCCGCCCGCGCAAACCGACGAACTGGAGAATCTCCATGGCTTCGGCTTCCGCCCGTGCTTCGTCTTCCTTCGCATGGCGGGTTTTCAGAACCGCCCCCCACCACGTGGACTTAAGGTGAATGTGCATTCCAACCAGAATGTTTTCCACCGCCGTGATGTTCCGGAACAAACGAATATTCTGATACGTCCGGCTGATGCCGGCAACCGCCACCCTGTCTGGCGTCAGTCCGTCGATCCGATTGCCGTCAAACCAGACTTGGCCCCCGTCGGGCTGATAGAACTCCATGATGCAGTTGAACACGGTCGTCTTGCCCGCACCATTCGGCCCGATGATGCTGTGTATGGAGTTCCTCTTGACGGCAAGGTTCAGCGCATCGACGGCAATCAAACCGCCGAAACGTTTTGTGAGGTCGTGTGTGACCAGAAGCGCATCGTCTGTCATCGCCCCGTCGCCCCTCACTTGGTTTCCGCTGACGACGCGCTTGCGCCACCGAGTTCGGCTTCGATCGCTGCCCGGTTCTCTTCGTCAACCATCATTTCACGTTTGCGGGCAGCCGACGGCCACAGGCCTTCCGGTTTCAGCCGCATCATGATCACGATGACAAGGCCATAGAACAGGAAGCGGTACTCGCCGAATTCACGAAGCAATTCCGGCAAACCTATCAGCGCCAGTGCCCCTACGGCCACGCCAGGCAGGCTGCCCATGCCGCCAACAATAATCAGCGCCAGAACATTGATCGAGATAATCAACTGGAAGCTGTGCGGAAAGATCGATCCCAGCATGACAGCAAAGATCGATCCGGCAAGACCAGCAAATGCTGCGCCAAGTCCGTAGGCCAGCAGTTTCACATTGATCAGATTGATGCCCAGCGCCTGCGCCACATCCTCGTCGTCACGAATTGCCGTCCACGCGCGACCCAGCCGTGAATTTTCAAGCGAGTAGGCAATGTAAGCCGCCAGACATGAAAACACGAGCGTCAGATAGAACAGGGAAACCGGGCTATCAAATTCGTAATTCCCGATCCAGGGCCGTGGAATATCCAGGATACCCTGGGCGCCGGCAAGCAGGCCGCCCGCCGCATCGGACAGGACGAGTACCCGAACGATCTCCCCCAAACCCAGCGTGGCCACCGCGAGATAGTCGCCTCGAACCTTGAGGACAGGCACCCCGAACAGCACACCAACACAGATGGACAGGAACACAGCGATCGGAACCGCAACCCAGTACGACACATTCATGAGCGCATGTGGGCTGTCCGCCGTGAGCAATCCCGTGGTGTAGGCGCCCACGGCAAAGAACGCGACGAATCCAAGATCAAGCAGGCCTGCCAGGCCGATCTCCAGATTCAGGCCCATGCCCATGAGCGTGAACAGCCCCACTGTCATGAACACCTGACCGATGAAATTTCCGGCAAACAGTGGAAATAGTACAAGCAGCAACAGACCAAACGTGATGCCCGAATAGCGGACCGTCTTTTGCTGGCCCTGGGGCAGCCGTCCAAACCCCGCCTTGATGCTTTCCCGGCGCCAGCCCCAAAGGGCCATGCCCAGGAAAGCAATCGAGAATATCAGAATTGCGCCGCGAAGATGCTGCCCGTCCCACGTGTAGAACAGATCCCAGACTGTGGGAAAAGCCCGCACGAGGTTCTGAATCAGCTCTTGAAACAACCCCGCAAAACAAACCGCGCTCAAGCCCGCGACCAGGGGCCGCCGCCATGTCGGTCGCATGAGATAGAGGATGACTCCCAATGCCCCGAGAATGGCGCCACCGACGATCAACAGAATCGATCCTGGTACTGCGTCCTGCCCATAAGTGAGCATTTTCATCAATTGCGGCTTCAACTGGACAAATATGAACCGCAACTTGAATTGCGCCAGCACCAAAACCAGCACTGACGCGACACCACCGGCAACCGCCCCGGCACCGGCACCTTGCATCACTCTGGACCAGAACTCCTGCCCCGAAGTCTTGTTCGCCACGAACAAGCCAAGTCCCCCGGCAATGACCACCAGCAACGCATGCCCGAGCGACAGAACATCCACAATGATCCAACGCGTGTTGAACATCGTGAGAATGCCGACAAACGCGAAATAGATGACAATGCCGCCAAAGATCAATCCGGTCCGGACCGACATTTTCAGTGGACTGACCTGTACTTCCTTTTCCTGACGGGCGGAGGAAACAACTTCAAAAGCCATCTCTATCCCTCACTCAGCATATAAAAGACGGAATGTGTCATGATAAATCCCTACGCCCGTTTCGCGGCCAGTCGTTCGCCAAGGATGCCCTGTGGCCTGAATATCAAAACCATGACCAGCATCGTGAATGAAATCAGGTCACGCATCTGGTAAGGCGCCTTGATCCCGATGCCGTCCAGGAAAAGTGCAGGGCCAACTGATTCAACCAGACCAAGGAAAAAGCCCCCGAACATGGCGCCTGGAATATTGCCAATGCCGCCCAGAACCGCCGCACTGAACGCCTTGATGCCCGGCAGAAAGCCCATATAGAAATAGATCTGCTTGTAGACGATGCAGTACAGCACACCGCCGATACCGGCCATGCATCCGCCGAGAATGAAAGTGAAAATGATCACCTTGTTGACATCCACACCCATCATCGAGGCAGCATCACGGTCCTCCGAGACCGCCCGCATTGCCGTACCCATTTTGGTGCGCTGTACAACCAGATAGAGGAAAACCATTGCCGCAACAGCAATCGCTATGACAAACGGCTGCACCAGAGGCACCTGAAATCCGAAGACATCGATCTGCCCCTTCATGAAATCCATGTCGGGATAGGACCGGATGTTCGATCCGTACATGCCGCGGAAGGAATGCTGCAGAAAGAAGGAAGCACCGATCGCGCAGATCAGTGGTGCAAGCGTCGCGACGTGGCGAAATGGGCGGTAACAAATTCGCTCCACGGCCAGGGCAATGACCGAGCAAACGAACATTGCAAGGCCCATGATCAGAATCAAAGACATGACGGGGTTGGCGTCCAGGAATCCGGAGCGATCCAGTCCTCGTGCGAGAAAATACGCGGAGAAAGCGCCGGTCATGGTGATATCGCCGTGCGC
>JAJFHD010000098.1 GCA_021775805.1 Alphaproteobacteria bacterium
AGGCCGACGGAATGAGCCCGGGTGAAGACCCGGAGGCAGCAGCTCAGGTGAACTCGCCGCCAAAATACTCCTTATCGACCGCCGTGCAGTACTTCGACATGCGAATCATGGGCAGATCGAAGGCGGCGATCTGACGAATCAGCCACAGGGGAACCGTGTGGTTGTACTTCACCTCGAGAATCGATTGATCCGGCGCGATGAGCACCTTCTCGGGCACGGCCCGCGCCGAGAGCGTCAAATTTGACGGGTGGAATTGCACCCGAGTATCAAAGGTGATGCGCAGGTCCGATTCGTTCGCTGCGAAGTACGCCTGGCGCTGGTACGAGGTTCCCATCGTCGGGCGAAGGTCGTAGTGGCGCCACAGGAACAGGATTTCCTGGAGCACCCGGTCATCCGCATCCGGCAGCTCTTCTTCGGGCAATCTGCCGCTGAAGAACACCTCGTGCACCCGCTCCAGCGGCCATCGCAGCCGCCGTTTCTGGACGGTCCGGTCGATGCGCTGCTTGATCTCCATCCAGATCTGGTCGCTCTCGCCATAGCGGCGGAAGCGCACCTTCCGGCGGAACTTCAGCCCCTCGATCTTCTCCCAGAAACAGGCGAAGTTCGGGGAATCCGCGTAGACCGAATAGATCGGATAGCCACCGTCCGGTCCGTTGTTCGGATCCGGAACGATGTACTCCCCCAACGCCGAAACGATGCGCTGGATCATGTCGTGGTGCACGACATACTTCAGCTCGAGGCGATTGAAATCCTTGATCTCTCTGGCCACGCTCCCCCCGCGCTTCAGACTGCATCGGCCTGCATGGGGCCCGGGTGAAGCTAACGTCTCCGTTCGTGGCTGCCCGAGAGTTCTGAGATGACCCCGACTCGTCTGCGCTTCGCTGATGTGGGCCTGGCGGCGGCGCTGGCCTTGCTGGCGTTCGCGCTCTTCTCGCTGGACTGGCGCAATGGGTTGTACGGCGGAATCGCGGAGGTCGGTGCCCGGCGGGTCCTGGCCGGCGACATCCCCTACCGGGACTTCTGGACCATCTACGCGCCCGGCCAGTTCTATCTGCTGGCCGGATTCCTCCGCCTGGCAGAGGCCGTCGGGTTCGGAGCGCGATGGCTGGTCAGCCCGATCGCAGCCAGCACCCTATTGGCCAGTGCCTGCGCGGTCCTCTTCTTGGCCGTCCGCAGGGCCGGCGCGAGCCGCGCTCCCGCCTTGCTCGCGGGCTTCGCCGTGGTGCTGGCCATCGCGTCGACGCCCTTCCACCGTACCTGCGGCAGCTATCCGCCGGCTCTGCTCCTCCTGGCCTCAGCCTGGGCGCTGATGGCGACGGGAGGCGAGCGAGCATCCCTGCGCGCGAGCCTTGCGGCTGGGCTCTGCCTCGGAGCGGCAGCGCTCTTCAAGCATGACGTCGCCGCCTACACGGCGATCGGTCTCGCCGCCACGACGCTTGCCCGAGCGCGAACGGACGGGGCGACCTTGCGAGAGATGCCGGCAACGGTGCTGCCCCTCGCCTTCGGCGCGCTGGTGGTCTTCCTCCCGCCGATGATCGTGTTGGGCGTCCTGGCCGGCCCGGATCTCTGGGCGGATCTCGTCGTCTTTCCTCTCGGCGATTTCGCCGCGGCGCGGCCGGAGCGGTTCCCGCTCTGGCCTGCTTCGCTGCTCGACGCGAGCGTCCCGCGACGCATCGTCGCCGTCGACGTCGGCAAGAGCCTGGGTTTCTGGCTGCCGTGGCTCGCGTGGATCCCGGCGGGTTGGGCGGCATGGCAGCGGCCGAAGCTCCGCCCTTGGACGCTCGGCCTGGCCGCGACCTTCCTCCTCCACATGCTGGCGGCCCGGGTGCAGATCAACACCCACGCCATCTCGTGGACGGTCTTCGCGAGCCTTGCGCTGGCTCCCGCGTGGCAACGCAAGGCGCCTCTGCTCCTGAGCACCGCGGCGTTCGCCATCGGTCTGGCCCTGATCGCGGCTCACGCGGCCGCTCCGGGCGCACGCCATGCTCGTGCCGATTCCGGATGGGTCGATCATCCGCTCCCGGCCGCCCGAGGAACGCGCATCCCCTCCAGCAGCGCGGAGCACATGCAAGCCCTCGCCCAATGGCTCGAGCGCACCACCCCACCGGGAAGAGCGATCTTCGCCGGCGCCCAACGCCACGACAGCTTGTTCAGCAGCCCGACCCGCTTGTATTTCCTGCTCGAGCGCCTACCGGCCGTTCGCTACCAGGAACTCCACCCGGCCGTGGCCGACACAGCGCCGATCCAGCGGGAGATGATTCGCGATCTGGAACGGGATCAGACGCAGCTCGTCATCTTGCGCCACGTGTTCCCCGATGAGCGTCTCGATCGCTGGCGCGACAAACTCGGCAAGCAGGTTCCCGCTGTGGGATCCCAGCTCCTCGACACGTACCTATCCTGTGCCTTCGAAGAAGTCGGCCGCTTCGGGCCCTTCGAGGTCCGCACGCGACGCGATCCGTCCACACATCCGACGGGTTGCCGACCCGCCTCCGAGCCGTAGCCTTCGCCCGTGCTCGATCGAACTAGCTCGACCCGTTGCCCCATTCGCGGGCTGCTCGGGATCCGTCCCCAGAACCGGGCCTCATGAGCAGCGAGCCGTCGGGGCGCGGGCCGCTCGGCCGGCGCCGGATCGCCCAGGCTGCGGTGTTTTCCGCAGGAGGCTACGGCCTACGCCAGGTGATCCGGCTGGGCAGCAACATGATCTTTGCACGCCTGCTCTTCCCCGAAGCGTTCGGGTTGATGGCGATCGTCAATGCCTTCCGGACCGGCTTCGAGATGATCGCGGATTTCGGGATCGCTCCCAGCATCGTGCAGAGCAGTCGCGGTGAGGATCCCGTGTTCCTCGACACCGCGTGGACCGTCCAGATTGCACGGGGCGTCCTGCTCTTTGCTCTTGGAGTTGCCGCCGCCGTGCCCGTCTCGCGGGTCTACGACGCGCCCGAGCTGGCTGGCATGCTGGTGCTCGCCTCCGTGGCCTTCCTCGTCCGAGGGTTCAGCTCGACCAGTCTTCCGCGCATGCAACGCAATCTCTCGGTGCGCGCCTTCGAGAGTGTGCAGCTCGCCGGCCAGTTGGTCTCGGCGGGCACGATCCTCGTGTGGTTGCTGATCGAGCCGTCCGTCTGGGCGTTGGTGGTGGGCGGCGTCGCCGGTGCCTCCACCCGCATGATCCTGAGTCACGTGCTCGCGCCTCGGCGAGATCGCATGGGATGGGATCGATCGGCTGCCCGCGAGATCCTCCACTTCGGCAAGTGGATCCTGCTCAGCACGTTGGTCACCTTCGTCGCGGATCAGGCCGACCGGTTGATCCTCGGCCGCCTGGCGAGCCTTTCGGAGCTCGGCGTATACAGCATCGCCTCCATGATCGCTTTTCTCACGGCGACCCTGATCGGCCGCATGGGCATGGCCGTCCTGTTTCCCGCGCTCAGCCACGGCCTCGAAATGAAACGCAACCTTCCTGCCGTGTATCGACGACAACGGAAGCCGCTACTTGCCGTTGGCGGCCTGTTGGTGGTGGTCGTGGCTGCCGGCGCCGTGCCCTTGGTCGAACTCGTCTACGACCCGCGCTACATCGAAGCAGGCGGGATGATCCAACTGCTGATCGTCGGCACCTGGTTTCGAGTCATCGAGGCACCTGCGCGTTCCGCTCTCATGGCCCTGGGAGAGACACGCTGGCTACCGATCCTCAACCTGGCGAAGCTCCTCAGCGTCGTGATCGGCCTGCCGCTTGGATTCTACGCGGCGGGATTCCCGGGCGGCATCGCAGCCCTGGTGGCCGGTGATGCCGCTCGCTGGATCGTGGCGACGGCCGCGAGCGCCCGTCATCAGCTTCGCGGGTTCGCCGCCGACGCGATCGCCAGTGTGGGCGTGCTGGCTGCGGCATTGACGGGAGCCTTCGTCGCCAGCCAGGCGGCCCAAAACCACGGACCGGCCTTCTGCCTGTTGGCCGGCAGCGCCGCGGCCGCCCTGGCGTTTGCTCCGATGGCGTTGTGGCTGCTCTACAGCGGCGGCGCGCTCAAACGGGAAGCGCGCTGACCTGCAAGCAGCACCCGCACGATCTCGAGTGGAACCTGGATGTGACCGCATGAGGGCGCGCCGAGTGCCTAGCGGACGCCTCGACCGCGGAAGAATCCTCGCAACCGCTCCTTCTGCCAGCGATGCAGATCCTGCCGAAAGCCCATGTCCTCGTAGCGCCGATCCCCGCGTAGAGCCGCCCAGAAGTAGCCCACGGCGATCAGCAGACCTCCGATGACGTAGGGCCGTTCGCGCATGCGGAACAGGCCCGAGGCGACCACATAGGGCATCCACGAGCCCATGAACCACTGGCCCCGGCCCCAACGCATGCGGCCGCGGAAGATGCTTCGGTCCGAAGCACCCATCGGGCGAAGCTCCCTGATGTGCAACCTCGGATCCGCGATGCTT
>JAJFHD010000099.1 GCA_021775805.1 Alphaproteobacteria bacterium
GGACCGGTAGTCGTCGACGACGATGGCCAGTTTTTCGAGATTTTCCTGGGTGTAGGCCAAATAGTCGACGCCGGGCGCATCGAGGTGAATTTCCGAGACCATGCTCCACATGGCTTCGCGCAGAAGCGAGGCGCACTTCATCGCGGCATGTGACCGGAGCAGGGCATTGTCGGGCGCTTTGCCGAAATAGGCTGTGAGAAGGGCGGCGTCCTGCTCGTTGTCAAATTCGGCATTGGACGCGATCCCGGCCAGATCGAACATCGGTGTCGAGTAGGCGGCATACTCGTAATCGATGAGCCAGATCTTCTCGCCGTCATCGATGAAGTTGGCCGGCAGCATGTCGTTGTGGGCATAGATGATCGGGGTCGGCACCTGGGCGGCTTCCAGTTCCGCAGCAAGAGCCATGTAGTCCGGCAACTGATCAAGCATCCGGCTGTTGCCCAACTCGAGGGTACGGGCATAGTCCCGCACCACATGGAACGGCCAGAACAGCCGGCCCGGTCCGGAGACATAGTTCGGCATCAGTGTGTGAAACCGGTGTGTCAGGTCGGCAATGCGCTCGATATTTGCCTGTACATCGTCACCGCCGAAAGTGTGGCCGGCAATGAACTGAAAAACCATCACGCCTTCATCTGCATGTACCAGTTCGGGGGCGAATCCGGCCTTGTGAGCGGCTGCCGATGCCATGCGCTCGCTGTCGCGAAAGACATGATGAACGGGGAAATCCTCACCGAAGCGGACGACAAACTTCCGGTCGCTATCGGTGACGGTAAAGCTCTCATTGCTGAGTCCGCCCTTAAGAGGTTCGGGGTCGACTTCAGACTTCCAGTAGGGCAGGGCCTTCACGCGTTCCACTGATGTGGTCATCTACATTGACTCCTGTTGCGACAGTCCGAGCCGGGCTTTCATCCGCGATGCGCTTGCCGTGATCAGCCGGTCGGCGATGATGGCGATAAAGGCGACGCACAGGCCGGCAACGATGCCTCTGCCGGTGTGGGCCTTGGTCAGAGCAATATAGACCTCCTGGCCGAGCTCCCGGGTTCCAACCAGAGCAGTGATCACAAGCATGGAAAGTGCCAGCATGATGGTCTGGTTGATGCCAAGGAGTATTTCAGGCAAGGCGAGCTTAAGCTTGATCTTGCGCAGCAACTGACCTTGGGTACAGCCGGCGGCAATGCCGGCTTCAATCAGTTGCGGATCAACCTTGCGCAGGCCAAGGGCTGTGTAGCGAACCGCCGGTGCCAGGGCATAGGCAATGACCGCGATCATCGCGGTAAAGTCCCCGACCCGGAAAAGCATGACGACCGGCATCAGGTAGACGAACGAGGGGAGCGTCTGCAGGGTGTCGATCACCAGCTGCACGCCGCGCCACACCCGGTCGCGGGAGGCTGCGAGAATACCGATCGGAATGCCGATCATGCAGGCGATGAGAACCGATATGCCGCACAGGTAGACCGTGACCATGGCCTTGGTCCAGAGCCCGACGACGGCGATGAATATTGTCAGGGCCGTGCACAGAGACGCCAGCCGCCAGCCGCCCAGAGACCATCCAGCCAAACCCAGCAGGCCGGCGACCACGGGCCAGGGCAAGCTGATGAGGAAGCGCTTGAACGGGATCATGACGTTGAGGAGCAGGAACGTCTTGACCGCTTCGAGCTGGTCGAAATAGTTGATGTTGATGTATCGGACGACCTCGCTCCAGAACGTGCCGGTGGTCAATGCCCAGGCGTCCGGCCAGGTTTGGATCCAGGACAAGGCGAGTCCGGCCAGACCTGTCAGGATAACAATGGCAGAACAGGCGATGAGATAGGGATGGCGCTGCAGGACCGGCAGAGATTTCGTACCGGCATGCGGCGGCGGTTCTCGATCGGCGAACGCCTGCGACAGCCGGTCGAGGGCAATTGCCAGAACCACGATCGCCACGCCGGCTTCGATTCCAGCCCCGATGTCGAGCCGGCGCAAGGACGCCAGAACATCGAAACCCAATCCACCGGCGCCGATCATGGAGGCGATGATGACCATGTTGAGCGACAGCATGATCACCTGATTGACGCCGACCATGAGGCTGGCCGCCGCTGACGGTACAAGCACCTTCCAGGTCATTTGACGCCGGGAACAGCCGACCATCTGGCCCAGATCGACGACGTCGCTTGGAACCTGTTTCAGAGCCAGCATGGTGATCCGGACCATGGGCGGCATGGCATAGACGATCGTGGCGATCATGGCGGCCACGGGGCCGAAGCCGAATAGAACGAGTATCGGTACCAGGTAGGCAAACACCGGCACGGTCTGCATCAGGTCGAGAATCGGGGTCACGATGCGCTGGACCAGCGTCCATCGGTGCGCGGCAATGCCGGCCAGTAGCCCCCCGGTGATGCCAAGTGGCACGGCGATCAGGATGGACGACAAGGTCACCATGGCGCTTTGCCACTGTCCGAAAACCGCGAGATAACAGAAGCATCCACCGACTAGAGCCGCCAGTTTCCAGTCTCGGGCATACCGGCCCATGGCGACGACGATGACAACAACGGCAATCCAGCTCAGAGGCGGCAGTACTTGAATGGCATCCGATCCCTGACCCTTGAGGAAACCGGTCGCCAGCACGCTCGAGGCTATGGAGTAAGGGATATCGATGAGCCATGAGATGCCACGTGTCAGGTCAACAAAAGCAATCGGACCAAGGGTTGCTTCGTCCAACAGCCAGGTCATGAAGTCGGTGATCTGGCGTTTCAGGGGCAACTGCCATTTTTTGGGGTACTTGAACGCCCAGGGGACATAGGGTTTGGCGAATTGCCAGAAGGCGATCCCCGCGCAAAGCGCCACGATCCACATGATCGTCATGGGTCGGCGAAGTCTGCCGACCCAATGTGAGGAACCAGAATGGCGTGGGGCAGGGCTGGTCAGGGTCATCGCGCTAACCCCTCAGAAGAACCGAGATGACACTGTCGCGCGTGATCTGACCCACACGGTTGCCGGCATCGTCGATAACCGCCAGGGGCCGGTCCGCGGTTTCGAGCGAGGCCGCGAGGGCAGCGATTTTCGTGCGGGCGTTGACCTCACCGCAAAATGCATCGGCCGATGCATCCACTGCTGCCGGCGTCATGATCGAGCCTGCCGACAGGACTTTCGGCTTGGCAACTTCTTTCGTGAACTCGGCAACGTAAGGGGTCGCCGGTTCCATCACGAGATTCTCCGGCGTGCCGATCTGGTCGACGATGCCGTCCTTCATGATGGCGATGCGGTCAGCCAGCCGGATGGCTTCGTCGAAATCGTGTGTGATGAAGACGATGGTTTTCTTCAGAACAGACTGGATGCGCAAAAACTCATCCTGCATTTCACGGCGGATTAGGGGGTCGAGGGCGGAGAACGGCTCGTCTAGAAACCAGATCTCAGGTTCGACGGCGAGCGAACGCGCGATGCCCACACGCTGCTGCTGACCGCCGGACAATTCACGCGGGTAGTAGTCCTCCCGGCCATCAAGGCCTACAAGCTGAATGACTTCGCGTGCGCGGACCTCTCTGGGCTCGCGGGCCATGCCCTGTACCTCGAGGGGAAAGGCAACGTTACCCAGAACAGTGAGATGCGGCAGGAGGGCGAAGTGCTGAAACACCATGCCCATTTTGTGGCGGCGCAGTTCGATCATTTCGCGCTCGCCGGCCTTGAGCAGGTCGTTGCCGTCGAACAGGATCTGGCCGGCGGTCGGTTCCACAAGCCGTGACATGCAGCGCACAAGCGTCGACTTGCCAGAGCCCGATAGCCCCATGATGACGAATATCTCGCCTTCCATGACGTCGAGCGAAACATCCTGGACGGCGCCGATAAGACCAGAGGCGGCAATATCTTCAGGGCCCGGTGCTGGGTGGGTTTCCAGAAAATTCCCGCTACCGGGACCGAAGAGTTTCCACACCGAGCGGCAGGAGAGCTTCGCTGGTCTATCCGACGGATTGGTCATGCCGGCCGTTTCAGGAGTTGTTGAAGTGATCAGGTCAAGCCGCCGCGCGCAACGGGTTCAGGACCCGGCCTGCGGTGGTCTGTGAGTGGAGAGGGCAGCGACTGTGCTCGCCGCCCTTTCCGGTTCCTATCAGGTGGTCAGGATCAGTTGATCCAGGCCTTCCAACGAGACTCGTTCTTAGCTACCCAGTCGGCCACGACCTCTTCGACCTTCTTGCCGTCCAGATCAACGGCTGCAACCATGGCACCCATTTCTTCATTGTCTACGTTGAACTTGCCGATCGCCTTATGCGCTCCAGCCCACTTGTCCTTGAGACCAGCCCAGGCCACTTTCCAGATCGGTCCGCGGGGCTTGCCGCAGTCGTACTTTTCGTCCTTGTTCGAACCCCATGCCGGGTCGTTGTAACACTCAGAGGTGTACTTGGGGAATTCGACCCATTCGCCGGCATATTTCACCGGGGCCCAATGGGGAGCATAAACCCAAAGCAGTATTGGCGCCTTGCGCTGGTAGGCCGATTCCAGTTCGGCGAACAAAGCCGCGTCGGTGCCGGCATGAACCACTTCAAAGTCGAGGCCGAGCGCTTCGGCACGTTCGTCGTCAAACCCGCCCCAGGTTACCGGGCCGCCAAGGTAACGTCCCTTGGGACTGGTTTCCGGAGTTGAGAACGCCTCGCCACACTTGTTGAGGGCTTCCCAGTTTGGCAGACCCGGGCATTTTTCCTTCATATATTCGGGATACCACCACTCCTCGATGGCGTTCATGCCGGTTTCGCCAAGGTTTTCGACCTTGCCGGTTTTGGTGGCTTCATCCATGGCGTCGCGGCCGGTGGTTTCCCAGATCTCCATCGCGACGTGCAGATCGCCGGTCTTCAGACCGGCAAACTGGGCAATGTAGTCAGCCTGCACATATTCAATATTGTAGCCGGCCTTCTTGAGGACCTCGCCCATGATCTGTGTGGTGACCAGCTGACCGGTCCAGTCGTGAAGCGTCAGCTTGATGGGGTCTTTCGATTCAACATCGGCCTGCGCGATGTTGAGAGAAAGGGCCGCTGTCACTGCCATGGTCGCCAAGGTTCCGGCGACCTTCATCTTCCTGATTGACATGTAGTGCTCTCCCTGTTCCGGCGATTGTTGACCGCCGGGTACTCATTTTGCAACGACGGCAAAAGCAACCATCGTTCAGAAAAGCCATGTCACTAGGGAATCGCTGCCCTGTCAATCTGTTTGTGTGAATTTGTGAGGTTTTGAAGAATTATTGTGGTTTTAAATAACAATCTGTGGGTTTTTGAGTGTATAATCGAGGCGATGAGTGCTGAATCCACAGACACTATACGTCATTCCAAACGAAATGCGGACATTTTGAGGCTCGTCCGCGAGCAGGGAACGTGCACCATTGCGTCCCTGGCGGCGCAGTTGAACGTGTCGACGGAATCGATCCGGCGCGACGTCAGACCGTTAACCGCTCATGGCGAGTTGATCAAGCTGCACGGCGCGGTGGCGCTGCCGCATCAGATTGGCGAAGCGCCATTCGAACGGCGCATGCGCGATAACGCCGGTGCCAAGAAGGCCATTGCCCGGCTCGCCGCCTCCTACATATCCGACGGCGACAGCCTGATGCTCGACGCCGGTACCACAACCAGCATTCTTGCCCGCGAACTTCTTACCAAGAACAACCTTACCGTGATCACCAACTCATCGGATATTGCAAAGACCCTGGCGACTGTGAATGCCAATACGGTCTACATGGCCGGTGGGCAGCTTCGCGGTGATAATGGGGCCGCCTTCGGGCCGTCGGCGATTGAATTCATCCGCAACTTTCGGGTCAGGCGTTCGATTGTCTCAATCGGTGCCGTCGATGCCCAAACCGGGCCCATGGATTACGATCTGGCGGAGGCGGAGTTCGCCCGCGCGGTTCTGGCCCAGGGCGAGCACGCGGCGATCATCACCGACCACACCAAGTTCGGCAAGATCGGTCTGGTCAAGGTTTGCGACTTCAATGATTTCGACATGCTGATAACCGACCAGACCCCGCCGTCGGACATTCTTGAAAACCTGATAGCCCAGGACGTGGATCTGGTGGGAACCTGACCGCAGGGCAATGCCTGAGGCAACCGTCAGTTGAGAGTCAGTTCGTCGCCAATCTGATAGCTACCGCTGTTCTGATCAAACGCCTGGGACAGGACACGGTCGCGGCCATAGATGTCATTGCGGAAATCGACCGTACCATCGGACTTCGCCCACGCGGTGTAGTACCCCAGATGCACCGGCACCTTCTCCTTCAGGAAGACTTCCTGGCGCTGACCGCTGTTGATCGCCTGTTCGACTTCGTGCGGCGCCCAGCCCTCATTGCCGAGAATGACCCGGGCGAACTCCACAGGCGAGGCTACCCGCACACAGCCATGGCTGAAGGCGCGGACCTTGTTCTTGAACAGACTGCGGGCCGGCGTGTCGTGCATGTAGATGGCGTGCTTGTTCGGGAACAGAAATTTTACGCGGCCCAGGGCATTGCTCGGGCCCGGAGGCTGGCGAATGTCGTAGGGCAGGGTTTCCTGGGTGTAGCCGTCCCAGTCGACCGAGCCCCAGTCGGACACCCGTCCCTGTGCCGACAGGAGGTGATAGCCCTGACGCTCGAGGAAATAGGGATCGACCTGAAGCTTGGGCAGCATTTCATTGACGGCAATCGACCGCGGTACGTTCCAGTTCGGGTTGATGACGACGGATTCCATTTCGTCGGAAAATACAGCGGTCTGGAATCTCGGCTTGCCGACGATGACATCGGAGCGGAAAACGATGTCTTCGCCGTCAATCAGCCAGGTTTCGAAAAACGCCTGATTGACGAACACATGCTTGACCGGCAATGCCTTGGGCAGCCAGCGCAAACGTTCCATGTTGAGCAGAACCTTCTTGATCTGGCCCGTCACGGATTGTCCGTTCAAGGCGCTCAGTGTGTTATTGCCGATAATGCCGTCCACCTTCAGGCCGGCCTGCTTCTGCAGTCCCCTGATCGCGTCGACGAGGGCGTTGTCATAGAAATCGGGATCTGGAACTTCCGTGATGCCGCTCCCCGCCGTTTGCAGTTTCCCGGTGCTGTCGATGAATTCCGTGACAGCCGTCTCCGTAGCCGCACTTTCAGGTTCGTTCTGCACTTCCGAGGCTAGATCGTCGGCAACCGCTGGATCTTCGAGGCGTCCCAGGCTTTTCAACCGGGCCCTGACAAGGCTTAGCCGCGGATCGGACCCCCCTGGCCGGATTGTCGGACCCGGTTCAATCTCGATATTTGTCTGATCCTGTTCCATAGCCCGGAATTCTGCCAGCTTTCGTTTCAGCAAACGGTACTGGGGGATCGTCGATTGCAAGGAAGTCAGATAGACATCCGGCCTTACCGACTTGGCAAGTGCCGTTACAGCAGCCTCGGGTGTGACCTCAACGACCTCAAGCGTATGAATCTCGCTGATCCTGAACGGGTCGACGGCGCCGGCACTGATGTCGTGGGCATACTCAAGAGCGGCAATGGTCAACTCGAGTTCCAATTTGGAAAGCAGGCTCGGAGAGGTCTTCAATTCGCCCGCGTCATCGGAAAAGCTCAACAGGGAACGCGGCAGGTAGTCGCTTTTGTCCAGCCCATCTTCATCGGCCGTGGCCAGGGTGTCGAGCAAACGGCGCGCTCTTTTGCTCAGCCCGTAGTCGCCGACCCAGATCGGTTCGAAACCGCGTTTTGCGTAGGCTCTGAGAATTGGTTTGCGATGCGACTGCCTGACTCTGATGGTTTCATCACTGCGCGTGGTCAGCTGTGTAAAGATAACCGAGGCATACCCCTCGAGGCTGGCGGGAGCCTTGAGGCCGCGGCGTGACCACAACGGAACCTTGGGCTCCGGCGGCAGTGCATTGGCCCGAACGGTGCTGCCAGCCGATTCTTCAACGACGATTTCTTCTGCAGCCCTGCGGCTAAAATTCCCGAACACGCCGGAAACGGTTGGCGAGTTGATGCCAAACAACGTCGTCGACGTCGGCCGATCGGCAAGGGCAGAGGCCGAGATCAGGGACAGGCCTGATGCCAAACACAGGGCTATCGCTGAAGCGGATCGAAGAGACATTGATGGTATCCTTCTGAAATGTGCCAGCAATCTAGTAATTTATGGCGATTTGGACAACCACCACCTTGCAAGTTCACCAAACTGTGTTGCTGTACGGTGACTTATCCAAGCTCATGTTCCGTGCAAACGGTTGCAACATGGCGCGAGGCGGACTCAACACTCAAAACCATTCCGAATCATTTTGGCAAATGTGTGGCGTCGACGTCACCTCGAATACGCCAGCGCAAACTGTCGGCGCAACACACACCACTTGACGGGTTTGTATTTATTTTGACAACTTGTACAAAACAAACCAAGCTGCAACAAAAGGTGGCACGTCTTGTGCCAAAATCGACTCAGGCCCGATGACCACGAACGAATTTGAATCCCTGCGCGTTTGCGAAGCTCACGTGAAGAACGGCAAACCTTTGCCAGCCGTGGCTTACACGGATGAAGGCCTGGCGGGGTATGAAACCCGCTCGATCTTCGCGGCTTCATGGTGCTGTATCGGTGTGACCGACGACGTTTCTGAAGCGGGCGACGTTAAGCCACTGGTTTTTGGTGGAGCGGCGCTTCTTTTAACCCGCTCAGATGACGGTACGGTTCATGTTCATCATAACAACTGCCGTCATCGCGGCATGCAGCTTGCCGGTGAACCGTGTTCGAACGTGAAACGGCTGGTGTGTCCCTATCATGGCTGGATTTACGGTCTGGATGGCCAGTTGCTGCGCACGCCGCATGTGGGCGGCGTTGGTCGGCATGGCGCCAGCGATGTGGCGGGCGGGTTGCCAGAAGGATTGAAACCGGTTCGCTCGGCAATCTGGAACCACCTTATTTTTGTCAACGTGTCCGGTGACGCGGAACCCTTTGAAAAGTTCATCGCACCTCTTGAGCGACAATGGGCTGACTACGACCTCCGTCACATCCATTTGGCGGTCCGTGATAGCATCGCAGCCGACTGCAACTGGAAACTGGCCGTCGAAAATTTTGTCGACGTCTACCATCTGCCTTTTGTGCATCCGGGCCTCAATGCCTACAGCGATTTTGGCGATCATTACTACATTCATGAAGCGCGGCTGTTCGGTGAAGGCAATGCAAATGTTTACCCCGATGACTCCGCCGTCGACACGTTTGAGGACTTTCCCGGATTGCCGGGGGAACGCCGGTCGACGCTTGAAGCGCTGTGCCTATTCCCAAATCTGCTGATCACGATAACACGCGACCATCTGAGGGTCATCCTGGTCGAGCCGAACGGCACGCACTCGTGTCGCGAAAGAGTGTACATCTTTGTAAACGGCCGCGACGCAGCGACATCTCCAGAACTGGAAGACGAACGTCAGCAACTCATGCGCCGGTTCGTTGCTTTCAACGACGAAGACCTCGATATTGCCGGGAAGCTTCAAACATCGATGCAGTCCAGGTTCAATGATGGATGCTTCTCGCCTGCGTTCGACACGGCGGTTCGCCTGTTTCAGGCGGCTTATGTAGAGTGTTTGGGACGTGCCAGGGAAACCGAAACTTGAGAGCTCGGCATTCAAGACATGCAAGCGGAATATGATTTCATAATTGTCGGCGCCGGGTCGGCCGGTTGCGTGCTTGCCAACCGGTTGAGCGAAGATGAAACGGCAAGCGTTCTCCTGGTCGAAGCCGGACCTCGGGACCGGAGCTGGCAATTGTCCATGCCCGCGGCTTTGGCATACCCGTTGAGAAGTAACCGCTTCAACTGGGGCTACACAACCGAGCCGCAGGAGCATCTGAACAACCGTCGGCTATACTGGCCGAGGGGGCGGGTGCTGGGCGGGTCGTCATCGATAAACGGCATGGTCTGGGTCCGCGGCCACCCGTGGGACTTCGACAACTGGTATGCGCAAGGGATGGACGGATGGGCCTACTGCCAGGTGCTGCCCTATTTCAAGCGACTCGAAAAATGGTCGGAAGGGGCGGACGCCTATCGTGGCGGCGACGGTCTCGTCGGTGTGCTGCGCGGCAATTATCCTAACCCTTTGTTCGACGCTTATGTCGAAGCGGGCCGGCAGGCCGGCTATCCGGTTTCAGCGGATTTCAACGGTCGCCAGTTCGAGGGCTTCGGCCGGTTCGACATGAATATATGGCAGGGACGGCGGCAAAGTTCGTCTCAGACCTATCTCGAGCCGGCCAGGAAGAGGCCGAACCTTACCGTGATGACCGAAACCTTTGTCTCCAGGGTGATGATCGAAAAGGGCAAAGCAACCGGTATCCAGTGCGTCCAGGGCCGCAACGAGATGACGGTCAGTGCGGCCAGGGAAGTTATTTTGTGCGGTGGTGCCATCAACTCGCCGCAGGTTCTGATGCTTTCCGGTGTCGGGCCGGCGGCGGCACTTCACAAGCATTCCATACGCGTCGAGGCGGATCTGCCGGGAGTCGGCGGAAACCTTCAGGACCACCTCAACACGTCAGTGAAGTATGGATGCACCCAGCCGGTCACGCTTTATGGGGCCGACCGGTTCCCCAAAAACATTCTCATCGGGCTGCAGTACTTTTTGTCGAGGACCGGAGCGGGAGCGACCATGCATACGGAAGCCGGGTGTTTCATAAAGGCCATGCCGGGGGCCGACATTCCCGATATCCAGCATCATTTCATTCCTATCCTGGTCTACGACAACGGGCGAAAACCTGCCGACCAGCACGGTTTCCAATGTCATGTTTGTCCGGTGAGACCCGAAAGCCGGGGCGCCGTGGCATTGGCCTCGGGAGATCCGACCGTTGCGCCGGTCATACAACCCAATTGCATGTCGACCGACCGCGACCTGGCGATGATGATTGAATGCATCAAAGTTACCCGTGAGGGTTTGCATCAACCGGCCATGGAACCGTTTCTCGGTCCTGAGCTTTTTCCCGGTCCCGGGGTCAAGAGCGATGCGGAAATCCTCGATTATGTCCGGCAGTCCGCCGTGACCTGTTACCATCCTTCCGGTACCTGCAAGATGGGGAACGACGACATGGCGGTCGTGGACGACCAGCTCAAAGTCCGTGGCATCGACAACCTGCGCGTCATCGATGCGTCGGTCATGCCTGAACTCGTCAGTGGCAACACAAATGCGGCGATCATGATGATGGCGGAACTGTCGGCAGACCGCATTCTGGGGCAGATGCCGGAGGCCCCCATCGATGTGGCGATCGACGGCTATGAACCGATCCGGGCAGCGGGTTTGCGTGAAACCAAGGAACTGGAGACCGTGTCATGACGTCGAGCGACAGAGTTCCTCTGCATACGGAGTTCAACCAGCCGGCGCCCGAGGGATGGCGTGAGATGGATGTGGTTTATCCGGAGCGGGCTCCTGTCAGGATCGGGCTGATTGCCCTGGCCAATGATTGTGCGATCGAAACCGATCTTCACGACTTCCTGCCCTCCGACGATCTCCAGATCCATTGCAACCGGGTTTACAGTCCGCAATTCTCCAACCTGGCGTCGCTTCATGCGGTTGGCGGCGACATTACCGAGTCGGTCAAGGGACTGATGCCCGACAGCCCGCTTGACGTGGTGGCGTTCGGTTGCACGTCGGCGACCATGGCCCTGGGCCGGGATACCATCGAGGCGGCCGTGCTACGCGCACGCAGCGATGTTCAGGTCGTCGAGCCGATTTCTGCAGCCCTGGCCGGCCTCGAACTTCTCGGATGCAGGAAGATAGCGTTGCTCACGCCTTACATCGGCGAGGTCAATGTGATGGTCGGCGACTATATTACCGGGCACGGTTTCGAGGTTGCAGCCAAGGGTTTCTTTGCCGTCGTGGATGATGATGAGCGGTCCCGCATTCGCGGCGACGCGATCGAAGCGGCGGGGCTGGCGCTGGCCGGTGATCCGGCGATCGATGGTCTGTTTATTTCCTGTACAGCCTTGCGGACCGCCGGTGTGGTGGAAAGCCTCGAACGCGCACTGGGCAAGCCTGTCGTGACCAGCAATCAGGCACTCGCCTGGGACGCCTTGCGCAGGGCCGGTGACATGCGGATTGTTCAGGGACGAGGCCGTTTGTTGCGCGAGGAGGGCCAGTCTCCGTGATGGCAGCGCATTCGAGGTCGGTCCGATGACGGCGGCGGAAGACAAACGTGCGGTCCGCCGGGTTCAGCTTGCGCAGAAAGTGCTGCAGACCGCCCAGCGGTCGGGATGGGAAAAGGGTTATCATCTGACCGAGGCGAGTCTGAGCGAAATTCTCGGCGTTTCCAGATCTCCGGCCCGCGCGGCACTGGAACTGCTGCAACAGTGGGGTGCGGTGATCAAGAAGCCGAACCACGGGTTTTATCTCGATCGCAACGCCAATCAGCTGACCGATATCGATGCGGATTTGCCTTTGACTCAGGATGAGTCCCTTTACATTGCTCTGATCAACGCCCGCCTGGACCGTTCGATAGGCAACACGATCACCCAGGCGGAAGTCATGATCCGATTTGGCAGTCCACGCAATGTGGTGGACCGGGCCTTTTCCAAAATGATGGAAGACGGTCTGTTGCAACAGAATGCCGGCCGCGGCTGGCAGTTCTTGCCGACATTCGACAGTTCGCGTTCCTGGCGTGACGGCTACCAGTTGCGGTTGCTTCTTGAGCCGGGCGGCATCCTCCTGGAACAGTTTAGCGTCGACACCGGCAAACTTGCGGACACCCGCAGGGCTCACGAAAACTTGCTGGCCCATATGACAAAAGGCCACAAACCGGCCAGCTGGATCTGCGATCTGGACGCGGACTTTCACGAACTGATTGCCTCGTTTACCAACAACGCATTTTTTGTCCAGGCAATACAGACCCAAAACCGGTTGCGCCGCCTGTTTGAACTCAGAAGCTACGGCGATCGTGCCAGGATAGACCAATGGTGTCGGGAACATCTGGAGATCGTCAGTCATCTGGAGGCCGGTGACGTGCAGAAGGCGTCGCGAGCCATGCGATTGCATCTGACCAATGCCACGGCATCCGCGTCGGTAGACTGATTGGAGGATAAATGATTCACGGCATAGACGAGGCGGGCTTACTGAGGGTGCTGGAAGACCTGGTCGCTTTCGATACGCAAAACCCGCCGGGCAAAGAAGTGGAGGCAGCGGCTTACATTCTCAGTCAGTTGCAAGCGATGGGATGTCGCGCGGAGGCCGTGGACTTTCTTCCCGGCCGGACAAATGTGGTTGGCGTTTTCGACAACGGACCAGGACCGGTATTTGCCTTCAACACACATATCGATGTGGTGCCCGTGGGAGAGGGGTGGACAAGCGATCCCCTCGTTCTTCGGCGCGACGGCGGACTTCTTTACGGCCGCGGCGCGTGCGATGCCAAGGGACCTTTGGCGGCGATGCTTGAAGCCATGCGATTGCTTGTCGCCGAGCGGGGCTCCTGGTCGGGTACCCTGATCGGCGCCTTTGTCGGGGACGAGGAGGCTGCCAGTCTGGGCGCCAAGGCTTACGTGAGGGAGGCTGCCGCCATCGACTATTGTGCGATCGGCGAGCCGACCTCGTGCACCACTGTCACGGCCCATAAAGGCAGTTTGAGGCCGGTGGTGCGGGTCCATGGCAAGTCCGCGCATTCCGGAATGCCGGACCTTGGTACCAATGCGATCCTGAAAGCCGCACCGCTTCTCAGCCTTATCGTCGCCGAACATGAACGGGTCAGGGCCAGGTCCCACAACCTGGTTGGCACTGCCAGCCTGACGGTGACCCGGGCGTTGGGTGGCGTCGCCGACAATGTTGTGCCGGAGACTTGCGATTTTTTGCTCGACCGGCGGTTGGTGCCCGGCGAAGACGAGGACCAGGTAAAAAAAGACCTGGTTGCCCTGGTCGAGAGCGCTGGCCGGGAGGCGGGCGTGAGGACCGAGATCGTCGAATTCAAACCGACAACGGGCGGACCGACGGAGACAGCACCCGATCACCCCGTGGTTCGGGCGGCCCAGTCGGCGTGTGGCCATCACAACGGACGGGAAAGCGCCTTGTCGGGATTTGAAGGCGGCTGCGACCTGGTACACTTTCGAACACTCGGGGCAAACGGCATCGTGCTAGGTCCAGGCGCCCTTGCGGTCGCTCACAAACCTGACGAGTTCGTGCCCGTGGACGAACTGATGCGATCGGTGCTGATCTATCGCGACATTGCGAACACCATGCTGAGCGAAGGAAAGACCCCGGGGCCCGTTTGACGCGGTACTGTCCCCACATGGCTGGGAGAATTAGAGGAAGGGTTGCGAAATGGGAGTTGATGGGGCTGTGGTCCGGTCCGGGTTGGAAGCCACGTTTGCGAAGCCGGAACTCGATGCCCGGGTCGCGGCGGCGCGGGAAGCTCTGGGCGCGCGTGGAATCGACGTCATGATCGTCACCGGACCGGAGAACATTTATTATCTCACCGGCCAACAGACGCCAGGGTACTATACCTACCAGGCGCTTTTACTGCCAGTCGATGACGAACCGGTGTTTATTGTCCGGCAATTGGAATTGAACAATCTGGTGGCCAACAGTTTCTTGGAAAATGTCCGGCCCTACCCGGACAACGCCGACCCGGTCGATGTTACGATCGGACTGATTGCAGAGCTGGGCTGGACGAACCGGCGCATAGCCATCGACGAACGTGGCTGGTTTCTCCCGATTGCGATTTACAAGGCACTGCTCGAGAATTTGGGGTCGCTGTCCGACGGGGCAGGAGCTATCGAGAGCCTTCGCGTCGTCAAATCGGCGAGCGAAATCGCCAAACTGGAAATGTCCGCGCGCTATGTCGATGCCGGTCTTCGGGCAGGCCTCGACGCGGTGGCGGTGGGTGCCAGCGAAAACGATGTTGTCGCAGCCATGATGGCGGCGGCTATTTCGTCGGGTAGCGAGTATGTCGGCATGGAACCTTTGATGGCGAGCGGACCCCGCTGCGGCATTCCCCATGGGACCTGGCGCCGGCGGACGATTGAGGCGGGCGACCCGGTGTTTCTGGAAATGGCGGCCTCCCATGACCGCTATCACGCGGCGCTCATGCGCAGCGCCTGGATGGGTAAGCCTACCGATGTGGCGCGCCGGATGATGGACTGCTGTCTGGAAGGTCTTGCCGCCGCACTTGAAGCACTCAGGCCCGGTACCACTTGTGCCGAGGTCCACGACGCCTGCCAGGCGGTTGTCGACCGCTATGGCTACACGGAGAATTTCAGGAAGCGGACGGGCTACAGCGTCGGCATATCGTTTGCGCCGGACTGGGGCGAGGGCAATGTGCTCAGCCTGTTCACCGGCGTGGAGACGGTCGTCCGACCCGGCATGGTTTTTCACATACCGCCCGCCCTACGGATTTATGGAGAGTTCACGGTCGGTGTCAGCGAAACCGCGGTGGTCACCGACACCGGATGCCGGCCCCTGGGAACCGTGCCGCGCGATCTGGTTGTGGTCTGAGGCACAAACCCAAGGCGCCAACATCGAATGCTGTCAGCAGACTTGCGGTTCGCAGGCCTTGATGTCGAATTTGTCCTGCGGGCGCAGCCGGGAGAAATCGAACTGGCGGCCGTCGCGGCAATGTATCTTCCCGCTCAGGGTGAGGGTGCCATTGACGTCTTTTTCAAGGACATTGGTGTAGTACTCGACCAGGCACTCCTCCTCGCTCTGGATCTGCGCCTCAAGCTTGCTGTGCCAGGTCGGCTCCGCAAGCAATGGCATTGTTGAAATCAAGACTGCGAAAACTGATAGTAAGGGTCGATTCAACTGTCCGGTCGGCATGCCTGATGATCCCATTGGTTGTTTCATTCATTGTCTTCAATTCTGGAAGTTTTTGGAATTTGGTGCCTTGACGTGTGTCAAACCGGGAGTGATCTTGGCGCTGCGGTGCATCGTGAAAATGCGGTGGGGCAGTCAGGGGAGATGACGTGATGGCTTACCAGAAACCATTTGAGGCGCAAGAGTTTGACCGGCGCGTCACCAAGGTCAAACAGCGCATGGAGAAATCGGGATTTGATCTGCTGATCTGTCAGGACCCGGCCAACATGGGCTGGCTGACGGGCTTTGACGGCTGGTCGTTCTACACCCCGCAGGCGGTTGTGGTTCATCTGAACGAGGCGACGCCTATCTGGTTTGGACGGGCGCAGGATGCCAAGTCGGCGCACATCACGACGGATCTGCCGGCGAATAACATCATCTCGTTTTCCGAACCGCTGGTGCATCACCCGACCGACCATCCGTTTGACGAACTGTGCGACCTGATCACATCGCGAGGCTGGGGGGCTGCCCGCATTGGCGTCGATCTGGATGCCCATTACTATACCGCGCGTGCCCACCGGCATCTGTCGGACGGACTGCCCAATGCAGCGATCTCAGACAACCGGGAACTCGTGAACTGGGCGCGCCTGGTGAAGTCGGAAGCAGAATTGGCCTACATGCGCGAAGCCGGCCGGATCTGTACAAAAACCATGAACAACGTGATTTCCAAACTGGCGCCCGGCGTGCCGCAGTACGAGATCATTGCCGATGTCTATCATTCGCAGATTACAGGTCTCGACGGGCGTTGCGGCGATTACACCGGGCTGTGCCCGCTGATCCAGGTCGGCGAGGGCACGAGCACGCCGCATCTCACCTGGACCGATGAACCCCTGCCGGACAACACACTGGTGGTTATGGAGATCGGGGCGGCGCGGCGGCATTACCATGCACCGCTGACACGCACCATGCATCTGGGCCGTCCGCCGCAGGAAGTGGTACAACTTGCAGAGGTGATTGTGGAAGGTGTCGGCGAGGCGCTGGCGATCGCGCGGCCCGGGGCGACCTGCGAGGATGTGGAGGCGGTCTGGCAGAAAGTTCTCAACCGCAATGGCTACAAGAAGGAAAGCCGCGTGGGCTACTCGATCGGACTGAGCTACCCGCCGGACTGGGGCGAACGCACCGCCAGCCTGCGTCCCGGAGACCACACCGTGCTCGAGGCCGGCATGTGTTTTCACTTCCAGTCGGGCATGTGGCTTGAGGATTTCGGCGCCGCCGTGTCGGAACCGTTCATCGTGACGGAGAACGGCGGCGAACACCTCTGCGATGTGGCGCGGGAATTGATCGTGATCGACTGACGGTAAAGTAACTTTCGACGCCTTTGAACCGTTACAGCGACGGGTCGTTCTGTTTGCGGTCGAACCAGTTTCTGGAATCTTCTTCCTGGGCCTCGGGCGGGGCCGGTTCTGCAGGTGTCACCGTAACGTCCTCGACCTCTGGCTTCGACTGTTTCTTCTTGACCCGCTTGTTCAACGGCTTCGGGACGGGCTGCTTTTTTCGGACCGTCTTGTTTTTGGACTGTGCCGGTTTCGAGGATTGTCCAAAATGGGAACGGTTTTGGCTGCTCATGTAGCCGTATGCACGGGAGAAGCCGCGCAGCGAGAAATTAATGGCATTTTTCCGCCCGTTTCGCGTGACGAATGTAACCACGCCGTCCTTGGTTGTGCGCTTCATCGTGTCGATCATTGCGCTTTCGGCGAACCCCTCGATGAAACAACCCCGGGCGGTACAGCGGTCGATCCCCGCACGAGTCCGGTAGCTGGAAATGTCCACATCGACACCCGGCTTGATCAGGAAGCCGAGCGGCAGAACGATCTGGATAACGTCGCGCTTTTCTTCGGGGGAATGGGCAATCGTGATGGCCAGTACCGGTTTCTTCAATTCGGCATGCAGCAATTGCTGGATCATCTGGCACTTCAGCCCGTTGACTGCGGGAACCCGGCACTCGACACGCCAGTCTTCAAACGGCCTGGTGACAAGTTCCGGGGCGGTGCCCGGCGTCGTCTGTTGCTGCGCGGCGGCCACCGTCGCTGTCCAAACAAGGGCCAATATCGGGAGGGCACATGACAGAAGCGGTGATGCCACCCTTGTGGTGCTGTTCATCGGCTCGACCCCCATTTCGCTACCCCGCTTTGCGATCCCACCAGTCTCTTACTCTGAAATAGCTGCCAATCAAAGGCAGGAACCAGTTTGTGCCGCCGGAGTAGAGCGGGTGATCGGGGAATGGACCTTTTTCGAAGGCACTGCCGGAATTCGATGTCCCGGCAATCTTGCGGGCGAGTTTGGTTCCCATATACGTCATCGGCGCGATTCCGGTGCCATTGCATCCCAAGGCGTAGTGCAGGCCGTCCATCACGCCAAGGTGGGGCCGTTCGTCGAGAGTGAGGGCAACGTTTCCGTTCCAGGCATGCGTAATCTTCGCATCCGCAAGCATCGGAAACCGTTCCACCATGATGGCGCGCAGGAGCGGGGCCATTTCAGTCGCCGTGATGTCGCGCCACTTGACGCGGCTGCCTAAAATCATTCTGCGCTTGTCGCTCGAAAGACGAGAGAAGGTGACGATACGTTTGCTGTCCGAGAACGAACGGTCGAGGGGGCTGAGCGACCGGGCAAGATCGGCCGGGAGTTCCTCGGTTGCGATGATGTACGCCTTGAGCGGCACGAGGCGGCGCTTGAATTGCGGGGTCACGTCGCCGGTGTAGCCGTTGGTTGCGATCACGACCTGGTCTGCCAGTACCACGCCCCGGGTTGTGGTCAGGCTCCACCGGTCATTGGCCCTGGCAAGCGTCTGAACACCGGCGTGCGTGCAGATCGGGATGTTGCGTTGCTCGCAGGCGCGCATCAGTCCCTGGAAGTAGCGGGCCGGATGGAGGTGGGCTGCGTCCGGCGTCACCAATCCGCCATGGTAGAAATCACTGCCGATCTGTTCGCGCTGCTGCTCGCGGGTCACGACAAAGGCACCGGCTTGCGAGTGGCGGTTCAAGGCTTCGGCCTTGGTTTTCATGGCCTGGAGGTGTCTCGGCGACCAGGCCCCGGTGAACCGGCCGGTCAGCGACCAACCGCAATCGATCTTCTCTTCCCTGATCAACCTTTCGACGTGGCGGAGGCTGTCTACGCCTTCCTGCATGGCGGTTGCTGTGTAGGCGGCGTCAGGGGCTCTGCCGACCAGAGGTTTCTTGACCGCAGCGCTACCGCCTACGAGGCCGCCCGAACGCGTCGATGCTCCATATCCCGCGTCGTTTTCGTCAAGAACTACCGAGTCGATACCCTGTTTGGAGAGCTCCAGCGCGGTGGCCAGGCCGGCATATCCGGCACCAATGATGGCGACACTGCACGACGACGGCAGATCGAGAAGGTCCGGCGAAGACGGTTCATAGGCGTCCCACCAGTAAGGCCGTTCCCGGTACTCCTCGTGAAACATGTGACTTGTGAGATCCCGTTTTTGACTGGCCGATTGCCATTCTCGACGAGAACGCGGTGAACATCCAGTGAACTCTTGATCCACCAGTTGCCGCATTAGGCTTGCCGTCTCTTCGCGCCAGTATCGAGCGCACCACCGCTCGCGGTTGAGAATTTGTATTGAAGATCGATGTTCCCGTTGATATGTCCGACACAAACTCCTAAGTATCCTATAACTGGAGGGTTTAGGGGCGGTTGGGTGACTTCACTGCCCGGTCCTGGATCGGCGAGACACCGGCAGACAAACGCGAAAGGCGCGGGTCATGAATATCGGACAGGCATCGCAACATTCCGGGTTACCGGTAAAGACGATCCGCTACTACGAAGACATCGCGCTGCTCAAGCCCTCTCGTGCGGAAAACGGTTACCGTGATTATTGCGACAAGGATGTTCACAGGCTGCGGTTCCTCCAACGGTCCCGGAGTCTTGGGTTTTCCATCGAGGAGTGCCGGCAGCTGCTGTCGCTCTACGAGGACAAACACCGAGCGAGTGCGGATGTGAAAGCGCTGGCCAATGGCAAGATCATGGAAGTCCGGCGCAAGATCGACGAGTTGCGATCGATGGAAGCGACGTTGAAAGCGCTGGCGGAGAATTGCCGGGGCAACAATCGGCCTGACTGTCCGATCCTTGACGACATAGCGGGTGACGCTATCAAATAATGAAAAGGGAAATTCTCCCGGAATTGTAGAGGGCGACATGCCCGTTGGTACGATAGACGATGCAATTCCAGGACGACCAAGCTGTCCGCGGCCGAAACACGAAAGTCAGGGCGGCCCATCCTGAGCATGACGCAATGCCGGCTCCGGGCAGAGTTGGAGCCCGCCTGCGTCATTAACCATAATAGAGACCGCTTCCGGATTTGTCGTTGGGGCATGTTGCGCGACGGCACGTCAGCATTCATAAGTGATGCTGGAGAAATAATGATCGACGTCAACCAAGAACGCCTCTGGCACACCATGATGCACATGGCCGAAGTCGGCAAGCTGCCCGGCGGTGGCGTTTGCCGGACCGCGCTTTCCGATGAAGATCGTCGGGGCAGGGAACTGTTTGTGCGCTGGTGTCAGGAAGCCGGGTGTGCCGTCGACGTCGATCAGGTGGGTAACATATTCGCGCGCCGTGCCGGGCGCAGCCGCAAGCTTGGGGCCGTCGCCACCGGCAGTCATCTTGATACGCAACCTCATGGCGGGCGCTTCGACGGTGTCTTCGGCGTCTTGGCCGGTCTCGAGATCGTGCGCAGTCTTAACGACGCGAACATCGAAACGGCGGCACCGATCGATATCGTCAACTGGACCAACGAGGAGGGTGTGCGGTTCTCACCGCCTCTGACGGGGTCGGCGGCGTTTGCCGGCCAGGTGACTGCCGAAGACGTTCATGCCATCCGGACACATGATGCGGTGACGGTGGGCGAAGAGTTGTCACGTACCGGATACCTTGGCCCGCTCGAAGCGGGAAAACGCGACATAAGCTATTTTGTTGAAGCGCATATCGAACAAGGCCCCAGGCTGGAGGCCGAAGGTCTTGCTATCGGGGTCGTGACCGGCGTCCAGGGCATTCGATGGCTCACGGTAGACGTCAATGGCCGCGACGGTCATGCCGGAACGGTGCCGATGGATCTGCGGCGAGACGCCATGGCCGGGGCTGCGCGGATGATTTCCGAGTGTTACGACATCGCCGTGGCCGCCGCGCCCGACATCCGCGCCACGGTGGGCCGGGTCGACGTGGTTCCCAATTCAGGCTCGACAATACCGGGAAAGGTCGTGTTCAACATTGATCTTCGCCATCCCATCGATGGCGTGCTCGAGACGGTTGAACAGCGCTTGCGTAAACGGTTCTCGGAGATCTCTCTGGACCGGTCTCTTGAAACACATTTCTCGCCTTCGCTGAACAACCCTGCGGTTACCTTCGATGAAGACCTTGTGGCAGCGGTCCGCAAGTCTGCCGTGCAACGCGGATTTCCTCACTGCGACATGATCAGCGGGGCGGGGCACGATGCCATGAATGTTGCAGCCGTCGTCCCCACGGCGATGATTTTTGTGCCGTGTCGCGAAGGCATCAGCCATAACGAGGCGGAGTTTGCCTCTCCGGAGGATCTGGCGGCCGGGGCGAATGTGCTGCTGGATACTATCCTGTCCAAGGCGGGTGCCATGCGCATGGCACCGCGGACAGCCGAGGCTGACGAGCCATGAGGGCACAATGACGGTCTTTGACCGTATGCATCCACAGGGCCTCGAAGGTTTCAATCGCCTCGGGAGAAGTCAGAATGCTATTCGCAAATTCCAACAGTTTGTTTATTGCCAAGTTTATCGTTAAACATTGATTGGAAACGAAGAACTGGCGTAAGCTTTGCGGCGGTGAAGGAAATTTGCAAATCTGACAATGCGATGTCTTCTAGAAATGACACAAACGGGAGAGAATTCAGATGAAGAAACAAATGGATAAAACAAGCCGTATCAGCGTCGGCACGGTCGACCGACGCGAGCTTATGGCGGGTGCCGCTGCGGTCGGCATGTTTGCGGCCGCCGGCCCGCTGATCGGGATACAGCCTGCCCATGCGATGACCCCAAAGAAGGGCGGCCATCTGCGTCTAGCCACGGCTGAAGGCTCTTCCAGTGACGTGCTCGATCCGGCACCGGATTCGAGTGCTTTCATCACCATGCTCTCGTCAACCTATCTGGGCCAGCTTACCGAAGTGGACGCGAATGGCGGTCTGCAGCCACAGTTGGCAGAGTCGTTTGAGCCGAATGCGAATGCAACCGAGTGGGTCTTCAACCTGCGCAAGGGCGTCACTTTCCACGACGGCAAGTCGTTTGAAGCGGAAGATGTCGTCGCTACCATCAACCATCATCGCGGCAAGGATTCCAAATCTTCGCTGAAAGCATTTGCAGCCCAGGTCGAGGACGTCAAAGCAGACGGCAAGCACCGGGTGATCCTCTCCCTTAAGGAAGGCAATGCCGACTATCCATTTATTCTGAGTACAGGCGCCTTTTCGATTCTGCCGAGCAAGGACGGCAAGGCCCAACCGCTGGCGGGTAAAGGTACCGGGGCCTACATGCTCGATGAGATCGAGACCGGTGTGCGCGCCGTGCTCAAGAAAAACCCCAACCACTTCGATGACCGCGTCGGGCATTTCGATTCCGCAGAATTGCTGATTGTCGCGGATGCGGCAGCCAGGCAGAATGCGCTTCTATCCGGACAGGTCGACATGATGGACAAGGTCGATCTGAAGACCGCACACCTTCTGGAGAACAAAGAGAACATCGAAGTTCTGGAAGTCACAGGCACGCTTCACTACACGTTCCCGATGGACACCCGCAAGGGACCGTTTTCGGACAACAACGTGCGGATGGCGCTCAAACACTCGATTGACCGAGAAGAAATCCTGCAGAAGGTGCTCCGTGGGCGTGGCGCGGTCGGCAACGACCATCCGATCTCCCCGGCAAACCGGTACTACAACACGGAGTTGAAGGCACGCCCCTACGATCCGGAGAAGGCCAAGTTCTATCTGAAGCAAGCCGGGCTGGATAAGCTGGATGTGGAACTCAGTGCATCCGATGCTATCTGGAACGGTGCGGTGGACGCGGTGGTGCTTTACCGTGAACAGGCAGCCAAGGCCGGTATCAACATCACGGCCAACCGTGTCCCCAATGACGGCTACTGGTCGAACGTCTGGATGAAACATCCGTGGTGCGCGAGCTACTGGAGCGGGCGTCCGACCGAAGACTGGATGTTCTCGCAAGGTTATGGCGGTGAGTCGAGCTGGAACGAGTCGTTCTGGCAGCATAAAAAATTCAACCTGCTGCTCAAGGCCGCCCGTGCGGAACTGGACGATGCCAAACGCCGTGACATGTACTGGGAAATGCAGTCGATCGTGCGCGACGAAGGCGGCTCGGTTGTGCCGCTGTTCGCAAGCCACGTCATGGCCCACCAGAAAGGCAAACTCGGCCATCCCGCCAAAGTGGCCGGCAACTGGAATCTCGACGGCTACAAGCTGATCGAGCGCTGGTGGTTTACCTGATATAGGTCCAAACAGTACGGGGCCGCACCGCGATGTGGCGGCGCGGCCCCGACCGGATTATTTGTTTACTTCGTAATGTGGGCGCTTGGCGCCTTTCCTGGTTCGATTCGGCGGCGCCGCTTACAGGCCGGGGATCAGTCCAGATTTTGCGCGGCGGTTGACGATGCCAGGGCAAATTTTGGCAGTTTTCGCCGCTCTTCCGATGGCGACAAGCCGAACCGGTCACGAAAGCATTTCGAGAAATAGTTGGTGGTCGAGAAGCCGACAATCATGGCAATCTGCCACACACTCAGTTCGGTGAGCCGCACCAGCGTGCGGGCATGGTCCAAACGCAAGGCCCGGAAGTACAGTTGCGGCGTGGTTGCAAAGTAGCTGTGGAAGAGCCGTTCCAGCTGCTTTTGGGATGTTCCGGCTCGCCGCGCCAGGTCCGACATCCTGATAGGACGCTCAATGTGATCTTCCATCAGTTTCAGGGCGCGACGTATCGACTGATGGCGGATATGCTTGAAAGGGCTGTCGGCGCTTGGCTGATTGTCCGATCCGGGTCTGATGCTCTGATGCATAATCTGGCGCGCGACGGCGGTAGACACTTTGGGTCCCAGATCATTGGCGACGATATGCAAAAACATGTCTATCGCCCCGGTTCCGCCTGAACAGGTGAAGATGTCGCCGTCGAACAGGTACAGTTCGCGGGATACTTCGATCAACGGATAGGTTTCGGAAAAGGCCTGAATGTCTTCCCAGTGCAACGTGCAACGGTGGCCAGACAGAAGTCCCGCCTTGGCCAGGATCCAGGTGCCGGTGGCGATGGCACCGATCATTACGTTGTTGGCGTGAAGCTTGTGCAGCCAGGCAATGGCGCGCTGATCGTCAATGAGATGGCCGTCCAGCCCGGCACAAACGACAACGGCGTCGAGCGGCGGCACATCGTCAATCGTGAAGTCTGCGACCGTTCTCAGCCGGTTCATCGCAAGGATTTCCCGACCATGACTGGAAACGCTGCACCACTGGAAATGCTCGGATCCCGTGACATAGGCCGTGTCGCGTAAGACGTCGATCATGCCCGATAGGGGAAGAAGCGGATACTGATCGAACAACAGAAACCCGAAACGGCGTGGACGCCGGGGAAGCCCTGCTGGATGCGTGTCCTGGGTCAATGGTCCGCTCGCTGCAACTTCAATAATTCGCAACCTCCGGGCGCGCTTTGCTATCCCCGATTGCCTGATATTGTGCAGCAGAGATGTCAACTATGTCGAATCATTATCTCAATGAGACGATTCGACAGTCATCGGCCAGCACGGCCGATGACATTCTGAAATGGCGGACCGCAGACAATGGGGAACGTCCTGACCGTGACCGGAATGCATGCTGAACTCAGACAGAAGTTACGCAAAAGGCTGCGACAAAGGGGCGTTGACGTCTACATCGCCTGCACGCCGTCCAACGTGCATTACACATCGGGCTTCCAAAGTTCTTTCATTGACCTGTCCTGGCAGATGACGGGCACTGATCTTGTCGTCGTTCCCGCGTTCGACGATCTGGAGCCGGCAATCATCGTCAGCGAGTATTGTGCGCCGCACGCCATGGCCGCTTCGGACATTGGCGATGTCCGGTCTTACTCGATGTGGACGGAGGGACGCGATCTGGCGGTCGTGGCACAGGCCCGATCAGACCGGAACCTGATCGTGGATCGGCCGGAGCAATATGATTCAGCCGAGATCTTCGGGCTGGTAAAAGACGTTCTTCGTGATCGCGGGCTGGACAATGCGGTTATCGGCTCTGATCTCGCGCTGATGAAGCACAGTACCTTCGAATGGTTGCTCAGGACCTTCCCCGGCCACGACCTTGTCGATTGCGAAGACATACTCTACGAAGCCAGACGCATCAAGCATCCAGGCGAGATTGACCGCCTTCGATGCGCGGCTTCCCTGTTTGATGCCGGAGTGAGCCACGCTGCATCGCTGGTCGTTGAGGGCCAGTCAAGCGATCAGATGCGCAATAATTTTGAAGCCGGCGTTGCCGCCGCACTGGCGTCGATACCGGAAGCCGGCACCTGCCAGGGCTCGTTCTTTTTCCCCCATGTGGGCGTCGGCAGTGACGCGCCAGCAAGAAGCGGTGACATCATCAAACTGGACTGCGGCGTGAAGATCGATGGCTACTGGAGCGACGGCTGCCGGCATTTTTGCCTCGGCAAGCCAAGCGCAAATCAGCGGCTGGTACACGATGCGTTGAAGGCGGGCTTTGACGCCGCATTGCCGCTGTTGCGACCGGGGGCGGTCATGAAAGACATATACGATGCGGCACTCGCTGCTGTTCGCTATGCCGGTCTGCCGAACTATTCCCGCGGCCATTTCGGTCATTCCATCGGCATGGACGACCAGACCGAAGAACCTCCCTTCATCGGCCCCAACCGGGCTGTTCTCGAGGCCGGTATGGTTGTCTGTCTGGAAGTACCGTACTACCCGGCCGACATCGGCGGTTTCAACATCGAGGACATGTTTGTCATTACCGACGCCGGCCACGAGGCGCTGACGCATCTGCCGCGCGATCTGATCGAACTGTCCCCATAGATCAGAACCGTGGAACCCGGTCGTGGATGTTTCTCGTATACACTTCCCGCCCCGCTTCCAGCGCCCGATACTGCCCCTGAATGACGAAATGATCTTCGGTTGCACTGACCTCAAGATCTGTCTTCAGGCCGACCGTCCAGTCGCCCCTGATGAAGTCGATCGTGTAGAGAAACGAGGCGCGGGCCGACAGCGGATCATTGCCCAGCGCCGAAAACCTGATGGTGGAAACCGAGTCGATCATCATGCCATGTTCTTCGACAACATATGCACCGTCGTCCTTGACGTAGGTTCGCGAGACTTCCCCGGAGACGACGTCGTGGGTAACCGTTCTTTCCCGGTTCACGTTCCGTGACCATTTTATGGCCGGGTTCTGGGGAATTGCCGGTTCCTCAAAAGCGGGGATAAAGCCATCGGGCGCGCCGGTTTCCCGGACCGGCAATGTGATCGAACTCTCTCCGGTCTTCAGCGACAGTGTCATCGTCTCATTGGCGGGCCATGTGAGCGGCCAACTCTGGGTGGAAACCGACAGGCGCAGGCGGTGTCCGGCGGGCACGTTTTGCGCAATGACATTCAAAGGCACGTCGATCAGCTGCCATTTCCCTGGCTTGAGCCGCTGGGGATACGCCATGTTGTCGTGGCGGGTCAGATCGAGCAGGCCGTAGGTGATCAGCGTTGATTGCCCGTCCGGCCGGATATCGCTCAGCCGGACACACACGGTCCCTGTCTCCGTGTCCGGTCGAACCAGCAATCGGGCGACCGGTGTTCCGCATATCTCCACGGGCGCCTCGAGCACAGGCGTGTCGAAACAAAGGGATCCGGCATCTTCCAAACGCTGATCCGGCGGCATTTCGGGTCCGACACCGTGAGGCAGCCACTCGCCGCCGTGAATTGCGTTCGCCAATGGCGTGCAAATGTCCACAACTTCGGTGGCTTTGGCCGAACGATCCAGTGACGTCCGGTTGAGAATCAGGGTTTCGTCGCAGGTGTGCTTAAGCGGCCACTGTGTATCGGTTATCCAGCGCCCGTCACGGTTGTCGTAAGATGGTCGGGGCGGCACCGAGCCCTGCATGTAGATGCGAACGGGAGGTTCCTGATCGACGCCATTTTCGATATCCTTCAGCCATCGGTCCCACCAACGTGTAGCTTCCTGGAGGAATCCCATTTGAGGTCCCGGCAGCGCGATGTGCGGATAGGTGTGACCCCAGGGACCGATCAGAACACGATGCGGACAGGTCAGGCCGTTGATCATGCGGACGGCGGCATTGGTGTAGCCATCCGCCCAGCCGCATATGACATAGGTAGCGGCTTCAATGTCGGCATAGTTCTCGCACACCGACCCGTGCCGCCAATAGTCATCGCGGCTATGATGGCCGATCCAGGACGTGAGAATATCCGGCGCCTCTGCCATGCGTTCCAGCCAGATTGAGCGCCAGTCGCTGCCGGCAACGTCGGGATCCGGCGGCCGCATCATGTAGGTCTGATACAGCGATCCCCAGGCGAGGCCGGCCGACAGCATGCAGCCGCCCTTGTAGTGAATATCGTCGTTGTAGCGGTCATCGGTGCCATGGACCGGGATGATCGCCTTCAACGACGCAGGCTTGCGGGCGGCGACCTGCAGGGCGCTGAAGGCGCCCCACGACATGCCGAACATGCCGGTCCTGCCCGAACACCACGGCTGGTCCGCAATCCAGGCGAGGGCCGCGACACAGTCATCCTGCTCGGCTGTCACATATTCATCCATGGGAACGCCATCCGACTCCTGGGAGCCCGCCGGTTCCAGCCGGAGCGAGGCATAGCCGTGCCCTGCAAACCAGGGATGGATGACGCAATCGCGCGGATAGGTGAAGTCGCGATGCCGGAACGGGGCATATTCGACCACAGCCGGCACGGCTCCCAGGTTTGCATCATCCGGCAACCACAGGCGCGCTGAAAGCGCACGCCCGTCCGGCAGCGGAATCCTGAGGGCCGGCTCGACTTTGATCGGGTGAGGCAGTCGCTCGACGACCCGGGTCGCACCCATGGGGGCGGCTATCAGATTAACCATTTGCGGCGGCTTCTACCTTTATGCAAACCACCACCTGTCAGCGAGTTTGTAGCCGTCCATGTCCCAGTTCACGGCAACCGGTCCGTGCGCCAGTTTGTCGGATGCGGCGAGAAGATCGGCGGCGAACACCGGTATGACCTGCCCACCTTCGTTGCTCACCATGCGTTGCATTTCCACATACATCTCACGGCGCTTTGCCTCATCCAGCTCCACGCGGGCGGCAATCAGCAGTTTGTCAAACTTTTCGTTCTTCCAGAACGCATCGTTGTAGCTTGCCGTGCTGAGATAGCCTTCCGTGAACTGCCAGTCTTCGGTCGGGCGACCGCTCCAGTAGGACATGACCCAGCTGTCCATGCGCCACACGTTGCTCCAGTAGCCATCGCTCGGGTGGCGCTTGATCTCAATGTCGATGCCGCACTCCTTGGCACGGGCCTGGTAGAGCTGCGCCGTATCAACGGCACCGTCGAACGCGACTTCCGACGTGTGCAGTTGAACGCCGAGCCGTTCCAGCCCGGCTTTCTTCAGGTGGAATTTGGCCTTGTCGGGATCCAGATTGCGTTGTGGCAGTTCGTCGGCACTCGCGTGGTAGCGGTTGGCCGTTGAAATCGGGTGGTCGTTGCCGAGCACGCCATAGCCAAAAAGAATTTTTTCAAGAATCTCCTGCCTGTCGACTGCATGTTTGACGGCAAGCCGCACATCGTTGTTGTCGAACGGCGCGGTATCGGCGCGCATGGGCAGGGTGTAGTGCTTGTAGCCGTTCTGGACCACCACGGAGATACCGGATACCGAACCAAGCCGTGAAGCGGTTGAACGTTCCACCCGGTTCATGACATCGATGTCGCCCGTGCGCAGCGCCGTCGTGCGGGCATTGACATCCTCGATCGCAATAGTCTCAACTTCGTCGAAGTTCCCGTGACCGGTTTTCCAGTAATTGGGGTTTCTGACGCCAATGGCTCGGACGCCCGGGTTCCATTCCTTGAGAATGTAGCCACCAGTGCCGTTGGCCTTGTCGAATTCGGTGTCACCGGACTGAACGATCTGCAGCCTCGGGTCGCTGAGCATCACTGGAAAGTCGGCGTTGCCGGCCGCCAAAGTGATCATGATGGCGTCATTGCCGTCTGCCGACAGGTCGGAGATCGCGCCCAGAACGGTTTTGAGCGGTGATTTCGACTCTTTGCCAATGTGCAAGCCGATCGAGTAAATGATGTCCTCTACATTCAGCGTCTTGCCGCTGTGGAACTCCACGCCCTGGCGCAGTTTGAAACGCCATTTGTCGGCACCCGAGCTGGCCGCTTCCCAACTCTCTGCGAGTTCTCCCTGTAGTCCCCCTTTGCCATTGACTTCAATCAGGCTGTTGCGGGTTTGGCCGATAAGCGCACCGACCATTGAACTCGTGATCGCCCTGGGATCGAGCGTATCCGTCGTCGAACTGCCCGCGATTCCCATGCGGAGACGGCCGCCGCGTTTCGGAGTCGCCGCGGCAACACTGGAAAACGAACCGGCAAGGCCGAGTTGGGATGTGGCCAGCGCTGCAGTTGCGCCCATCAAAAGACGTCTGCGTGTGGTGGCCAAGTGGTTTCCTTGTGTTTTCCAGACTGCTTTCTGTCCTGATTTGTCGATTCGGTGATTACCCATTCCATCCTCCCGATTGCAACAGCAGGCGTTTATCGCCGACATGCATGGACAAATATGACCATGGCAAACGAGGAGTCCGGATGTCTATTCGTCAGTATGCGCTAATTAATCGACACAGATAGCCAATTTGGCGTGTTTGCCTGTCAGCTCTAACAATTTCAGTCAGGCACGCAAATTGGGGCATCATCCGGTCGCTGGCCTGCCCGCAGATTCCGCTTTGATTTACAACGTTTCCGGTCAATACGCCGCTTCGTAGGCGCTGCAAACCTCGGCTTCCGACATGTTCTCCAGAAACGCCATCTCGCCTTGTTTGTGTTTCACGTAGATATCTGCGAAGTTTCCGGGGAACCAGGATGTCACAGTGCCGTTGGCGGCAAACCGTTCGAGAGCCGCCTCCAGCGTCTGGGGCAACCGCACGTATCCCTTTGCCGAGAGGTCCTGGTCTGAAAGCAGTGAGAGGTCTTCCTGCGTGGCGTCGGGTGAAGCCAGTCCTTCCTCGATCCCCTGCACCCCGGCATGGACGATGGCGGCCAGTTGAAGATAGGGGCTTGCAGCGGCGTCGCCGGCGCGGAATTCGAAGTTGTACTGGGAGGCTTTCGCCACGTCGCTGACGTCCGACACCGGGCAGATCCGGACAGCTGCCTCGCGGTCGCGAAAGCCCAGGTTGTTGTAGGCCGCGCTCCAGCGGTGGGGTGTCAGGCGGGTATAGGAGACGACGCTTGGCGCCGTGACCGCGACAATGGCATCGAGATATTTCAGGACGCCGGCGACGAAGCTGCCGGATACCGTGCTCAGGCCGTGCTTGCCCGCCGGATCGTAAGTCGCCGGATTGCCATTCGTGTCGCGAAAACTCATGTGGATGTGGACGCCATTGCCGACGCCTGCCGGCTCGCGCAAGGGAGTGAAGCTGACTGCGCTATCGTAACGCTGGGCGACGGTTCGGATAATTTCACTCAGGATAATCGAATTGTCCGCCCCGGTGAGGCCCTCGCTCGGGCCCATTGTGACTTCGTACTGGTCGACACCGTATTCCTTCATGAAGGTATCCGGGACGATGCCGGCATCACGCATGACGGCGGACAATGTTTCCATGAAGGCCCGCTCGGTCCTGAAGCCAGCAGTTGTGTAGGCACTGCCAAGCGGGCAGGCTTTGTCGCGAAAATGAAATTCGTGCTCGAAGGCACTGACCAGAGTCAGGCCGGTGACATCGGCCAGCCGTTCCAGGGCCGCGCTCAGGATCGATCGCGTGCAGCATTCCCAGGGACTGCCGTCGGTTTCCCTGATATCGCCGATGATGAACCGCTCCGGCGGCAGTCCGTCTTCGAAATCGATATCGGCGCGTGTCGCCTGGTCGGGGATCAGTACAAGGTCGCCCAGGGCACCGTAGGGGCTTTCGGCGATCGCGTCGAAACAAGTGATCTGGACATTCGTCGGCGTCCACCCGATGCCGCGTCTGACCCGCTTTTCAAAATCCGACAGGGGAAAGGCCTTACCCCTGATTTTGCCGGCGATGTCGCTGCAACACGCGAGCATCAGTTCTTCTCTTTTCATCGATTGCGATCCTTGATGTTGTTGGCCGGTGTGCTGCCGACCGGTGGTGTGAGGCGGACGTCTTCCCAGGCTTCAAGACGGTTTCGTGTCGCATCCCAATCCCGCGCCGAGGCCTTGACAATTATCGCCTCGACAAGTGTCACGGCGCCGACCTGACTGTCCCACGCCGTGCCGTTTTCGACCGGTACCGCGAGCACCTGGGAGCTGTAACGGGCCATCGGCGACAGCCATTTGTCGGTCACGGCGATGATCGTGGACTGCCGCTTCTTCGCAACCACCCGGGCAAGGTCCGTGAGGCTTGGCTGATAACGCCGGAAGTCAAACATGACAACCACGTCCTGCCGGCGCATTCTCAGCACATAGTCGGGCCACAATTCCGGATTTGACGGAATGTGGTGCACCCGGCCGCGAAACTGCCGCAGGTGAATCGACAGAAGGGTGGCGATACTGTCGCTCACACGACCGCCGATCAGAAATATGTTGCGGGCCGGGTCCGAAATCAGATCACAGGCCGCGTCGAACTGCTGCTGGGGAATACCGTTACTCATTTCGCGGACATGGGTGGCGATCCGGTCGGCATAATCCTCCAAAAACCGCCCAGGCGCGGTCGGTGCCTCGGTCAGCTTCAACTGGACGGGCGAGCGGTAGCTTTCTTTCAGTTCGCTGATCAGCCGACGCTGGAATTCCTGATATCCGTTGCAGCCGATCTTGGCGACAAAACGCGTGATCGACGGGGCGCTGACGCCGGACCGTCCGGCCAGTTCCTGTATGGTCTGCAGTCCTGCAAACGGATAATCCGCCAGCAGGGCGATGGCGACCTTCTGTTCACTCGCCGTCAGGCGAGGCACCAGATTTTCGATGGTTTCCTTGACGATCACCAGTTCATATTTCCCATTCGACAGTTGCAGCCGGACTGCTGCAGTGGCGATTTGCCATTATCAGATACTGAAAAAATATAGTCAATATTGAAGTTTTTCGTTGACTTTGACAAAATATTTTCTCTCAATAACCCACCGGTCACTGTTTTACGGCGACCTGCCGGAATAGGGAAGTTCTTACTCCATGACGGTATTGCCCTGGCGATATCTTGCGATCTGCATCGTTGTCCCGGTGGCCCTCGTCATGCTGACGGCCGGGCTTGCGTCGGGGGCGGGCGGCGGCGTCGAGAGGACTCTGATCGTCTTCTTCATCAGTCTGACGGCGGTTGCCGGGATGGGCCTGTACAGCGGCAATTCAGGTATTCTGAGTTTTGGTCATCTGTCGTTCATGGGGATCGCAGCCTATGCGTCCGGTATCCTGACCATACCGGTACAGATGAAAAAGCTGACGCTTCCCAACCTGCCGGAGATCCTGATCTCCACCCAGCTCGATTTCCTCCCTGCGGCGGTTGTGGCCACCCTCCTGGCCATGATCGCCGCTCTTTTTGTCGGCCTTGTGATCTCGCGCCTGGACGGATCCGCGGCGACGATTTCGACCCTGGCGCTCCTGATCATCGTCCATGGCATCATCATCGGTGCGCGCGACATTACCCGGGGAAGCCAGTCGTTTTTCGGTGTCCCTAGAGAAACCGATATCTGGGTTGCGGCCATAGTCTGCGCGCTGGCGCTCGTGATCGTCAGGGTGTTCCGGGACTCCGTGCCCGGGTTGAAACTCAGGGCATCGCGCGAAGATGCGATAGCCGCGGGCGCCAACGGCATCGGCATCAGGAGTGAACGCCTGCTGGCCTGGGTCGTGAGCGCCGGTGTCGTGGCCATGGCCGGCGTCGTGCTTGGCCATTTTCTGGGAGCGTTCTCGCCCAAGAAGTTCTATTTTGTCGACACATTCGCGCTTCTTGCCATGCTGATTGTCGGCGGCATGACGACGATGACGGGGGCGGTCATCGGGGCGGTGGCGATCACAACCATCACGGAAGTCCTGCGCCGTCTGGAAGGCGGCGTCGAGGTGTTCGGTATTCAGCTTCCGGAGGTCTTCGGTACTACCCAGATCGGCATTGGCCTGATCATTCTGCTTGTCATGTTCAAGCGGTCAGATGGATTGTCGGGGCTGGATGAATGGGATGAACGCATTCTGAAAGGTGGAACCGGATGGGGCAAGGCGGTGCCAACCGGCGCCGACGGCACTCCCGGCGATTTTTCGGTCCAGCGAACCGACAAACCGCTCGAAGCCCGTGGCCTGACCAAGCGTTTCGATGGACTGACGGCAGTCAACGACGTTTCCCTGTCTCTTTCGCAAGGCGAAATCGTTGGCCTGATCGGACCAAACGGGTCTGGAAAGACCACACTTCTGAACATGCTTTCAGGTGTCCTGCCGGCGACGTCCGGCCAGATCTACAAGGACGACCGCGATATTTCGCGGCTTGCCTCACATCAGATCGCCCGCAAGGGGGTCGCCCGAACGTTTCAGAACATCCGTCTGTTTTCGGCCCTGACGGTCCATCAGAATGTTCTGGTGGCGGCGCTGAGTGACTGGCCGCGCCACTCGGTCAGCGAAGCCTACCGGCGGGCAGGGGCCGCGATGGGATGGATGGGGGTTGCGGACAAGGCTTCGGCGAAGGCCGGAACCCTATCCTATGGCGATCAGCGCCGTGTGGAAATCGCCCGGGCCCTGGCGCTGCGCCCCGCCTTCCTGTTTCTCGACGAACCGGCCGCCGGCATGAACCGGGAAGAAACCGATGCCTTGATGGAAACCCTGCGCGACCTCAGGCAGGCTGCGGGGCTGGGTATCCTAATCGTGGATCACGACCTGCCGTTGATTATCCGTCTGTGCGACAGGGTTATCGTCCTCAATGAGGGTAACCTGATCGCGCAGGGGAACCCGGACGAGGTCCAGAAAAACCAAGCCGTCATCGAAGCCTATCTCGGCCGCAAACACACGGCCGTGGTGGAAACATGAAACGCGTATAATAACGGGAGGATCCTATAATGCGCAAAAACCTGACCACTCTCGCCTTTGCCAGCGTCCTGGCAATGGCGGCATATTGCCCGGCAAACGCTGCCGACGAGATTACCATTGGCGTTGCCACGGCACAGACCGGCGCACTGGCGCCATTCGACGGTCCGGTGATCGAAGGGTTCAAGATAGCGATAGACGAGATCAACGCGGCCGGGGGCATTGGCGGCAAGATCATGATCAAGACAATCGACAAGGACGTGCGGTCGGATCCCGCGCAGACCTCGATTGCCGCACAGGAACTGGCAGACGCGAAGGTAAGAGTGATGGTGCTGCCGTGCGATGCCGATCCGGCGTTTGCGGCGGCGGCCATTGCAGGCGCCGCCAAGATTCCGGCGTTCTCCACCTGTGCGTCGTCCCCCACCCTGCCGATCATGGGCGGCGATTTCATGTTTGCCAATTTCCCCGGCGACAATGTGCAGGCGACCGTTTCTGCCAAGTGGGCGTATGACCAGGGTCACCGGTCGGTCTATCTGCTCTATTCGCCGGACTCGCAATACACGACACTGCCGCTCTACTTCGGCGATGTCATGGAGAAACTGGGCGGCAAGATTGCCGGCAAGTCGACCTACAAGCTCGAGCAGCAGGACTTCTCTGCCGAGGTTACCAAGATCAAGGCGATCAGCCCGCAACCCGACGTGATCATGACGTCGGCCTATGAGCCGGACTTTCCCGCGTTCATCAAGCAGCTTCGTGCAGCGGGCGTGACGTCGCAGGTGATCGGCTCCGACGGCATCGATTCCGCAACCACATTCTCTCTGGGCAGTGCGACGGAAGGGGTCGTGTTTTCGACCGCGGGCCATGCGACACCGGGCAGCGAGCTTGAGAAGTTCAATGCTTTGTACAAGGAAAAGACCGGCAAGGACTCCGAGACTGTGTTCAATGCAATCGGCTACGATCTCGTGAAGGTGATTGCCGCGGCCGTTATCGCCGCCGGCGACACCGATCCGGTTAAGCTGCGCGATGCCATCGCCGGTCTGGAAAACGTCCAGGGTGCGACCAGCAAGATCACCTACAAAGGAACGCAAGGCATGCCCGTGCGGGAAGTGTCGCTCATCCGCGTCAAGGGTGGAAAACGCGAACTGGTCGGACAACCGTCGCCGGATGCAGCGCTCATCCCTGCGCCACGCATGCAGTAGGCCGGTAGGCGGGAATTCAAGATGTCCTTGCTGTCGATCGACACCCTCAAGGTCCGCTATGGCGCGGTCGAAGCGGTAAGGGGCATAAGCCTGAATGTCGAGGAGGGCGAACTCGTTGCCCTCCTCGGCGCAAACGGCGCGGGAAAATCGTCATCGCTCAATGCGGTCATCGGCCTGGTGCCGGTGGATGACGGCCATGTTGAATTCAACGGCCAGGACATTTCTCACGTGGCGACCGAAATGCTGGTTCGTCAGGGCATTACGCTTGCTCCGGAAGGGCGACGGATTTTTGCCGGTCTGTCGGTTCTCGAAAACCTTCGCCTGGGAGCCTATGGACGGCGGGACAAAGCCAATATATCGAGTACCTATGACCGCGTCTTCGATCTGTTTCCCATTCTCAAGGACCGGCAGCAACAACTTGCTGGCACGCTTTCAGGCGGTCAGCAGCAGATGCTTGCCATCGGCAGGGCGCTGATGTGTGAGCCCAGGATGCTGTTGCTTGACGAGCCGTCTCTTGGACTGGCGCCGCAAATCGTAGAGACGATATTCGAACTGGTCGCCACACTTCGTCGTCAGGGCATCACGATCCTGCTGGTCGAACAGAATGTCGCCATGTCGCTCGATGTCATCGACCGGGGGTATGTGATGTCCGGAGGCAGGATCATCGATTCAGGCACGGCGTCGGAACTCAAATCCTCTCATATCGTCGAGCAGGCGTATATGGGAACGCATTAGGCACGGCCATGGAACTGTTTGTACAACAGACGATCAACGCTGTTTCGCTGGGCGGGACCTATGCGCTGCTGGCGTTGGGGCTTGCCATCGTCTTCTCAGTGATGGGCATGATCAATTTTGCCCACGGCGAACTCATGACAACATCGGGCTACACGCTGTTGTATTGCGGGCTGGCGGGTGTTCCGTTTCTGATTTCTGTGCCGTTGGCCATCGTTGTGGCCATGGTGGCGGCCATGCTGATGGAACGCATTGCCTTTCGGCCGGTGCGCAACTCAAGCCCCGCCACCATGCTTGTGACCAGCTTCGCGGTGGCGATCATCCTGCAGACGCTTTTTCAGAACTTCATCGCCAAGCGCTCCAAGCCTGTCATTCTTCCCGATGCCCTGGCTGAAAGCATTGCTTTCGGCGACTTCCTGATTGGCATCAACAAGCTGATCGCGATTGCCGCGACGGTTCTGATGCTGATTTTTCTCAACGGGTTTTTTAAGCGGGCATCGGTCGGGATAGCGATGCGGGCGGCCGCCGAGGACTTTCCCATCGCCCGTCTGATGGGTGTGCGCGCCAATGCGGTTATCGCCGGCGCCTTCGCGCTTTCGGGAATGCTCGCAGGCGTTGCTGCCGTGCTGTGGGTGTCCCAGAGGGCGTCAGTCGATCCGCTGATGGGTTTCGTGCCCGTGCTGAAGGCCTTCATCGCTGCCATACTGGGCGGACTGGGCAGCCTGACCGGCGCGGTCGCTGGCGGATTTCTGCTAGGTTTCATAGAAATCTACCTTACCGCTTTTCTGCCCGAGCATTTGCTGGAGTTCAAGGAACCGATCGGCCTGGGCATCGTGGTTCTGGTTTTGCTATTGCGGCCGAACGGCCTTATTCCGGCTGCAAGCTTCGGCAAGGTGAAGGTCTAGCCGGTGGCAAAGGATCGCGATCATACCGACCCAGGACGGTTGCTGAGCAGGGACGATGTGGCGCCGGTAGAGGTCGTGAACCCGATGGGCCGCAGCACGGTGGTGCTGACGTGCGAGCATGCGGGCAGGGCAATACCGGAACGACTTGGGGATCTCGGCGTCTCCGGGCCCGACATGGACAGGCATATCGCCTACGACATCGGCGCGGAGGGCCTGTCCCGTCTCCTGAGTGCGGCTCTCGACGCGCCGCTCATTCTTCAGCGCTACAGCCGGCTGGTGGTTGACTGCAACCGGCCTCTTCATGCACCCGACTGCATGCCTGAAGTGAGTGACGGCACGATGGTGCCGGCAAACCGGGACCTCGACGCTGCCACGCGGGCCTTGCGTTACGATGAAATCCACCAGCCGTTTCACGACCAGATTTCACGCGTGCTGAACGAACGGATGCTGGCATGTGCAAATTCGCTGCTGTTGTCAGTCCATAGTTTCACGCCTTGTCTGGCCGGTGTGGACCGCCCCTGGCACGCCGGGCTTTTACATAACCGGGATGACCGGGTCAGCCGACGCATGATGGATGGGCTGGTACGGCATACGTCGGGACTCCGGGTGGCGTTCAACGAGCCCTATTCGATCGACGATGATTCCGATTATACAATTCCGGTGCATGGCGAAGGACGTGGACTGCCGCATGTGCTGCTCGAAGTCCGCAACAACGAAATCGCCGATGTGGCGGGACAAGAGCGATGGGCCGACTGGCTGACGCTTGCAACGCGTGATGCTGTGCATCACCTTTTTGACGACAGGGAGCAGATCGATGGCTGAACCATTCCCGACGACCCGCGAGATTCCGCTTGTGCCGGCCCAGTCGGCGCTGCTGTACATCGACGTCCAGAATTTTTCCGTGCGTCATGACGGAGGCGAATTCAAGGATGTACCTCCGGCCGATCTTACGGGCAAATACGGTTATTATTTCGACCGCCTGGAGACGGTTACCATTCCAAACATGCAAAAGCTTCAGAAAGCCTTCCGGGCCGCCGGCATCGAAGTCATGTATACGACAATCGAAAGCCTGACGCTCGACGGACGCGACCGAAGCCTGGATTACAAGATTACCGGTTTCAACGTGGCGAAGGGTTCGTATGACGGCAAAGTGATTGACGAGATCGCCCCGGAAGGCGACGAAATCGTGTTGCCAAAATCGTCGTCAAGCGTGTTCGTGTCTACCCATATCGACTACATCCTTCGGAACCTGGGCATCCGCCAGTTGGTCCTGAGCGGACTGGTGACGGATCAGTGTGTGGAGTCGGCGGTGCGTGATGCCTGCGATCTTGGATATCTCGTAACCCTTGTGCCCGATGCCTGTGCGACGTACAGCCAAACCCGCCACGACACATCGATAAGCGCCATCAGCGGTTACTGCCGTCAAGTGTCAACCGAAGGGCTGATTGCAGAGATTGCAACGTCGTGAGCCGGATTACCTTGCGCTGCCGGTTGGTTTTCCTGGACAAGACCAATGAATCTTGCGGGTCACGGAACTGCCTCAATTTGTGATGCTCCAGGACCGGTTCCGGCTAATGAACCCGTGTTTGCGAAAATCCGTACACAGAATTACGAGAGCAGTACACGTGTGAACTCGTGATGCCTCCAAGCATTTGCGATTCAATGTAAGCCCTTACGCCAATTGTTTTGCGGTTAAACGCTACATGCGACAGTGTTTTGACTTGCGGCATCCGAGGTCTTTGTGGAACAAAGATGGCCCACTGATGTAACCGGGCAAAAGGACGTCTGTTCCGTGTCAAAAGCTTTGTTGGACATTCAGCCGGTCGAGCGGACCGAAACTCTTGGCAAGAAAGTGCGCGATGAATTGCGTGCGGCGATTATGGCCGGGCGATTTCAACCGGGTGAGAAACTCACGATTCGAGCGGTTGCGTCGGCATTGAACGTCAGCCTGACTCCGGCCCGGGAAGCGCTCTATAACCTGGCCGCCGAAGGGGCGCTCGAAATGCGGGTCAACGGGTCGGTCTATGTGCCGACGCTGACGAGCCAGCGGATCGACGAACTGACCAAGATCAGGAAATCGCTGGAAGGCCTGGCGGCTCGTGAGGCGGCATTAAAAATCGGCGATGACGGCATTCAAGAAGCGCGGGCTATCAATGACACGCTGTTGGCGGCGGATGCGAAAAAGGATTATCCTTCGCTTTTCGGACTCAATTGGAAATTCCATTTTCTGATTTACCAGGCCGCCGACATGCCACAGTTGCTGCGCATGATCGAGGGATGCTGGCTGATGACCGGATCGTATCTGAACACGATCTATCCGGACTTTGGGCGGCGGTCGACCGGCATCAACAATCACAAGAGAATCATCGCAGCTCTAGAGGCCCGCGATCCCGATGAGCTCTCAGACGCGGTGTGCCAGGACATTGCGTTTTCTGCGCAGGTCCTGATGGATGTCATCGAACGGGATCACGGGTGCGGCTAACGTGGGATGAGGAACAGTGTGTGCTGTTTCCCGTGGCATCCCCCCAAACATTGTGTGCGATCGGGAATACCAGTCCGACAGACGGGAAGTGAACATCTGGAGGCTTGTTTCCTGTACATAAATCGAGTTCACTTGCAGGAATGTTTGAGCTGGCTGAAGGTTGAGAATGTCTTCAGCGGTCCTGTTGTCTTTTGCTTGATCGAACTTTTTGTTATAACAAATAACAACAATTGCGGGTGGCCTGGAGAAGAGAATGAAAAATACTCCCTCCATCGACCAAAAAGTCGAAATGTACCGGAAGATGGTGGTCGTACGGCGCATCGAGGAAAAGCTCGGCGAACTTCACAGGGACGGCAAGACACGAGGTCCAATTCATAGATGCGACGGTCAGGAGGCGGTCGGTGTTGCGGCCACCGCCATGCTGGAAAAGGGCGATCACGTGACAAGCACCCATCGCGGACATGCTCACTATGTGGGCAAAGGACTTGATCCTCGAAAGATCGTTGCGGAAATTTTTGGACGTGAAACCGGATATTGCAGGGGCCGGGCGGGACACATGATCATCGCCGATGCCGAGCACGGTTTGCTCGGCGGCAACGCGATTGTCGGCGCCTGCATTCCCGCAGCGGTGGGTATGGCGCAGTCCTTTCAGATGCTCGGAACCGGGCAGATCGCCATGTGCATTTTCGGGGACGGTGCCGCACAGACCGGGATATGCCATGAATCCATGAACATTGCCGCTTTGTGGAAATTACCGGTCGTTTTCCTGCTTGAACACAATGAGTACGGTTTGACCGTTCATGCCGATGCCCAGTCATCGGTGAAGGATCTGCATAAGCGGGCTGCCGGTTACGGCATGCCGGGGCGCAAGGTCGACGGCAACGACATCACGGCCACCTACCGGTGCGTGGCGGAGGCGGTTGAGATGGCCCGCCGGGGCGACGGCCCATCGCTGGTTGAGGCGAAAACTTACCGGGCGACCGGTTTCTCAACCAGCGACATGGGGGGATATCAGTCCGAAGCCGATTTAGAAAAATGGCGGAAGAAGGATCCCATCGACCGGGCCTTCAGGACCCTCTCCGGGCATGTGGACAATGATCGGCTCGAAAGGATTAGGGCGGACGCGATCGCAGAAGCCGAAACGGCATTTGAACTGGCCCTGTCCGATCCGTTTCCGTCATTTGAAAGTCATCCGGCAAGTGCGCCCTACCGGGGTGAAATTCAATGACCCGGATGCGGTATGCCGACGCGCTCAATGCCGCGCTGGCTGAGGAAATGGAACGGGACCCGACAGTGTGGCTGTTTGGTGAGGACATCGGCGACTATGGTGGTGTGTTCAAAGTAACAAAGGGTCTCGCGGACCGCTTCGGCAAGTACAGGGTCCGCGACACGCCGATATCGGAACAAACACTGACAGCCATGGCGGTCACCGCGGCGATGACCGGGACCCGGCCGGTCCTGGAAATCATGTATGCCGATTTCATGCCACTGACGCTCGATGCCCTGATCAACCAGGCATCGATCTACGATTACATCTGGGCAGGCCAGGTCCAGATGCCATTTGTGCTGCGGACGCAGGGCGGCGGCGGTGCCGGCGCGGGTGCCCAACACTCGAAAAGCCTCGATGTGCTTGTCGCCCATGTTCCCGGCCTAAAAGTCCTGGCGCCGTCGACGCCGGCGGATGCCAAGGCACTGCTCAAGGCCGCAATAAGGGACCCGCATCCGGTTGTTTTTCTCGAGCACAAGCTGCTCTACAACACACGTGGCGAGGTTCCCGAGGGCGACATTGTGGCTGATATCGGTGTAGCACGAGTGGTTCGCAGCGGCACCGATGTGTCGATCTTTGCCACATCCAAGATGGTCCATGATGCCGAGCAGGCCGCCGAGTCCCTGGCGGAAGAGGGCATCTCAGCTGAGGTGATCGATCTTCGGACCTTGCGGCCTCTCGATGTGGACGCGATTACTGCATCGGTTCGCAAGACCAATCGGGCGGTGGTCGTCAACGAGGGCTGGCGGTTCTGCGGCTACGGCGCCGAGTTGAGCGCTTCGATCATGGAGCGGGCTTTCGACTATCTCGATGCGCCGGTCGAACGCGTCGGCACCATGGATGTCGCAATCCCCTATAGCGAACCTCTCGAAAAAGCCGTATTGCCTAATGCGGAGAAGATCATGGCAGCCGCAAAGGCCACCCTGCGCTAATCGGTTTGATCGGTTGACGCAATCATGGTCACATGGACAACCGGATTGAAGGTGAAAGGCGAAACAAATGGCGAGCAAAATCTTGCTGGTTGGATGCGGGAATATGGGTTTTGCGATGCTGAAAGGCTGGCTGGCAGAACCTTCCGGTGTAGACGCCCATGTAGTCGAACCTGTTGACGCCCTGCGCGAACGCGCAGAACTGGCCGGGGCCGCTGTCTATGGCGACCAGGCCGAACTGGCTGACGGGTTCACGCCGGATATGGTGATTCTGGCGGTCAAACCCCAGGTCATGCGGGATGTCCTGCCGTCCTATGGAAAGTGGTCCGGTGGCAAGACGACCTATCTGTCAGTTGCCGCCGGTGTCAGGATCGAGACATTCGCAAGCGCATATCCGGGGCCCACGCCAATTATCCGCTGCATGCCGAACACACCGGCCGCCATTGGCAAGGGCATGATGGTGTGTTGTTTGAACGCGCACGTTACCGACCAGGCTAAATCCCTGTGTACGGACCTGCTCTCGTCCAGCGGCCGGGTGAACTTTGTCGATGACGAGTCCCAGATGGATGCCGTGACAGCGGTTTCCGGGTCGGGTCCTGCCTATATATTCCATTTCATCGAATGTCTGACCAAGGCCGGAGAGGAAGCCGGGCTTCCGGCCGAGCTTGCAGCGGAGCTCGCGATGCAGACGGTTTACGGCGCAGGCGTTCTGGCCGCCCGAAGCGACACTGAGCCGTCGGTATTGCGGCAACAGGTTACGAGTCCCGGCGGCACGACCGCGGCTGCATTGGACGTTTTCATGGGATCAGGCCGGCTCCAGGCAGTCGTCAGCGAGGCGGTGGCGGCGGCCGCGGACAGGTCGCGTGAATTGGCCTGAGATGCAACGGAGAAACAATCATGCGTCATGACGGGAAGCGGGTTCTTGTGACCGGTGGTGCCAGTGGCATCGGCTTTGCGATTGCCAGCCGTTTCGCCCGGGAGGGCGCGTCGGTTGTTGTCTTCGATATCAATGATACAGCTGTGGCCGAAAGCCTTGAACGCTTCTCTGGGCCCCGTCAGGTCCACGGCAAATCGGGATCGGTTACGGAAGAAAACGACATTCAGGATGTTGTCGATTTCATGATGTCCGATCTGGGGGGGATTGACTGTCTGGTCAATTCCGCCGGTGTGGTCAAGGTCGAACCGGCGCTTGAGCACCCGGTCAAGGATTTCCGCTGGATAATCGATGTCAACGTGACCGGCACCTGGATCGCCAGCCAGGCCTGTGCACACGTGATGTCCGAAAATGGCGGGGGATCAATCGTCAACGTCGGATCGGTTTATGGTCTTGGCGGTGCGCCCCAGAGAACCGCCTACTGTGCTTCAAAGGCGGCGATCGTCGGTTTGACGCAGAGCCTGGCCGTGGAGTGGGGGCCGTTGGGAATTCGTGTCAACGCCGTGGCTCCGACCGGTACTCGTACGCCGATGGTCCAGGATCTGATTGACCGGGGCATCTACAACCTTGAGGGCGTCCAGCGCAAAACCCCGCTTGGCCGCCTTGCCGAACCGGAGGAAGTCGCAGCAGCGTGTTCGTTTCTCGCCAGCGACGACGCGGCCATGGTGACCGGACATCACCTGCCGGTGGACGGCGGCTGGCTTGCCAACAACTACGTGACATGAGGCGCCGTGACATGGATGCAGGCACCATCATATTCGAGGTCGAAGGCGTCGGGCACGAGATCGAAGTGACTGACGCCTACGCGCCTCAAACCTTGCGCTGCGTGCTGGAAGCACTGCCGGCCGTGGCCGACATACATTGCGCGAAGATTGCCGGTTGCCACATCATGTGGCCGGTGCCGTTTGTCGCGCGTCTGGAGAAGTCGTCAGATGTGCTGTCCATGCCGCCGGGTTCGTTCTTCTTTTGGCCAGAACGGCAGTACCTCGAAATTACCTATGACGAACTGCAGGCCGAGTCGGCAGCAATCAGCTACCTGGGCCGTCTAAAGGGCGACACGGCATGGCTTCGTGATTATGCCGAGGAGAACCGGCGCAAACAGGGGCAGCAGCAATTCGAGGCAAGTGTTTACCTCAAAGACAGCCCGAAGCAGCCGTTGCCGCAGGTTATCGAAGAGGGCAAGACCGCCTGGTCAAGATTGCAGTCGGCTCGGCGACGGGCATGGCAGAGTCAACCGGAGGACGTGCAGGCTCTGCTTGACCGGCGCGGCCTTATGATTCCATTTGGACCTCTGGCCATGGCGGAGGGGGAAATGCGCAAACTTCATGAATTGCTCTGGCGCTTGTGGATCGACGATGGGGAATACACGCAAGACCAGATGGCGGTCATCGCCCGGTTCGCCATCGAAGCGGCAATCACCAGGGTTGCTGGTTTCTGTCATATGACAGGGGTTGGTTCGGCACTGGAGGACGGCGTGACGTGCCTGTGCGATCCTAACCTGAGGCAAGATACCGTGCTCGAGGAGCTTGTGCTCTACTGCGGCCGTATTGCGGCGTGGCTCGATCTGCACATCTGCTGGTGGCCGATGAACGAGATTACACTCGATGCTCAGGGGCGCCGCAAAGATTAGACGTTAACACTACAAGGTTGGAGAAAGCCATGACAGACAAGCGGATCAACATCTCGTCGGGCTCGGTGTTCGAAGAAAAGTTCGGGTACTCGCGTGCGGTCAAGGTCGGGCAGACGGTCTATGTATCGGGCACCGTGGGGATTGACTACGGTTCCGGCACCGTATCTGACGACCCGATCGAACAGCTGCATCAGGTAATTGCAAATATGGAACCGTCGCTCAGAGAAGCCGGTGCCGGGATTGCCGACATCGTTCAGATCACGACTTATGTGACGTCGCCTGAGGTGTTCCAGACAATCGGACCCGAACTGGGCAGGATCTTTGGCGATATCCGGCCGACGAACGCGGCCCTCGTGGTGGCCTTTCCGGTGCCGGACGTGGTGGTGGAGATTTCCGCGACGGCAATCATCGGCTGCGGAGATTGAGCGACTCCGTCAGCCATCCCGTTTCAGGCGTTCACCGGAGAAAAACAGGTCTTCGATTTCGCGCAGAACGTCGAACGGTTCGTCGGCGCTTACAAGGTCGACATCTTCCAGTTGCCCTTGGGCCTCAAGCGAAATTGACCACTGCCCGGGATTGGGATTGAAGACACAGTCGGGAAAATACATGTGATGGTGCCAGTCGGTTTGTTCGAGTGCGAGGGCACGGATACGGTCAAGCAGCGGCTCTTGATCGGTTTCATCGGAAACGGCCGCGGTTGCGCCGGATCCGCACAGGATGGCATCGCCATGACGCAACTTCACAATGTGCTGCTCGGCGTCGATGTGGTTGACGGTGGAGTAGCAGACAAGGATTTCTCCGGTCGTATTGTTCTCGATGACCAAAGCATAGAGGCCCGGCCTGGCGTTCAGGACACAGTCCGGTTTGAGCACATGGTTGTGCCAGTTGTCGCCTCGGGTCGCAAAGCGCTCTGCCGCCGCGACACACTCGTCGAGGGTTGCTTCACAATGCTTGACGCCGGACAGTTTCATGGCACTCTCCAAATTGCTTCCGTTCCTTCAACCAGGATCGGAATAGTTTAATGCACACCCTAACAGAATGCTTGGGCATGCGTCCGGCAGTTTCAGGATTTGGCAAAGCGGAACGACACCACCATGGCCCTTGATCGCCGCCTCGACCCAACCATGTCCGGTGTCTTCTGGTCCGATACCGTCAAGGAAAGTTCCATCGACACTGCGCCCGACGACGGAATGGCGCGGTACGATCTGGTTGTTATCGGCGGTGGGTATTGCGGGCTTTCTACTGCCCTGCATTCAGCGAAGCGTGGGTTGCGGGTGGCGGTTGTGGAGGCGGGTCGTGTCGGAAACGGCGCGTCGGGGCGCAATGGCGGCTTTGTGGTGCCGCAGTTTCCGAAGAACGTCAAACCGAGCGACGTTGTCTCCCATATCGGTAAGAAGCGCGGTGATCGCCTGTGCGAGATTGTGACCAATGGGCCGTCTCACGTGTTCGACCAGGTACGTCAGAACCAGATTGCCTGCGACGCAGAACAGAATGGCTGGATTCAGCCGGCTCATTCAGAAGCCTCACTGGAAAAAGTGAGGGCGGTTTATGAAGAATGGAAGGCATTTGGCGCCGATGTAACCTGGCTCGACCGGTCCGACGTGCACGATCAGACCGGCGCTGCGGGGTATCTGGGCGGATGGAAGAATCCGACGGGAGGATATATCAATCCATATTCTCTCAGCCGGGGGCTTGCACGGGTGGCCCGCAATCAGGGCGTTGATATCTTTGAAGACACTCGTGCCGAGTCGATCGAGCGCGAGAGCGAACATCCGGTGGTGATCGCGCAGGGCAGGCGGTTTGCCGCCAGCAAGGTGCTGGTCGCAACCAACGGTTATACCGACGGGTTGTGGCCTGGCCTGCAGCGCACGGTTATCCCGCTTCGGCTGTTTCACACGGTGAGCCGGCCCCTGACCCCAGATCAGCAGGAAAAGGTTCTGCCCGGCCGGCTTTGTTTTACGGATTTGCGCAAGTCAGGTGGTTTTTGCCGTTACGATGAAGGCAGCCGCCTGGTTTCGGGAGGAGCGGTGTTCCCGGTCGGCGATGTGCGCAGAAGTGGTATGAGCCACGCCGAGGCACGCGTCAGCCTCTATTTCCCCCAACTAAAGGGCATCGAGTTCGATTATTACTGGGAAGGCTATTGTGCGCTGACAGAAACCTACCTGCCGTCGTTCCAGGTGCTTGACCGGGACGTGTTCGCGGTTCTGGGATTTTCCACGCGCGGTGTTGCATTGGCGCAAGCCATCGGTCCGGAACTGGCGCGGTTTCTGAGTGAAGACATGGCGCTGGACGACATGCCGCTTCATATCGGCGAGAATCAACCAATTCCGCGGCAGGGCCTGAAATCGTTTCTGGGGCAATACGCTTTCCCGGTTCTCAAGGCACTTGATCGATTCGACCTGAGTTAGGTAGTTTGTCCAGTGATCATTGCTGCGGGTCTTCGATCAGAATTGTGGACCGGACCACGGCTCTGGGATAGAATTTCCCGGTGACGTTGCAACAGTTCGTCGGGGAGTGGAGTACAGGTGAAGGCACGGGCAAGGCATAACCGGATGTTTTTTGGGCGTGCCCGGCGAATTTCGCTGAAACTGCAGCTTCATACTCTCGTTGTGGTGTCATTCTGCCTGTTTGTCATGCCCGGTTATGCGTCCGCCGAAAAACGTGTGGCGCTGATCGTTGGCAACAGCGCTTATACACACGCTCCGCCGCTGGAGAATCCCAAACATGACGCGGCAGACCTGAGCGCGCTTCTCAAGACTCAAGGATTTGCGGTTACCACGGGAATCGATCTCACCAAACGCCAAATGCGCAAAACGGTGGATGGGTTTGTCGCCGGTCTCGATGGCTCCGAGACTGTGTTTTTCTTTTATGCCGGTCATGGAATCCAGGTGCGTGGCAAAAACTACCTCGCTGCCGTCGATGCCCGTATTACATCGCAGGACGATCTGGGAACCCAGGCGGTGGCGCTTCAGAGCGTACTGCAACAGCTCAATGCGAAGGCCCGGGTGGTGCTCGGTTTTCTTGATGCTTGCCGCAACAATCCGTTAAAGCAGTCAAAGGAAAGCAGTGCCCTCATCGTCGGCCAGAAAGATGGCCTCGCCCGCGAGGATCTGACGGCCAAGAACACATTCCTGGCCTTCGCCACGGAACCGGGCAACGTCGCCTATGACGGCACGGGGCGGAACAGTCCCTTTACGACGGCATTGCTGGCGCATCTCGACCGGCCCGGTATCGAGCTTTCCGTTCTGATGACCGATGTGCGGCGACAGGTCTTCGAGACGACAAAACAGAAGCAACTTCCCTGGACAAATTCATCGCTGCTCGACCGGCTGTTTCTAAAAGGCCAGGCCGTTGCGGGGAAGGCGCCTTCAGCGCCTGGGCGAATTCTCGAAAGCGACGATCCGGCTGCGGTTCTTGCCGCGGCCAATGAATTGTTTGCTGCGAAAAGCCTGGCGAAGGCCGCACAGATGTATGAACGCGCGGCCGAACTCAAGGCCATACCGGCGATGACCGCTTTCGGCAACATGCTGACGGAAGGGATCGGGGTTCCGAAAGACCCTGCCAGGGCCCATGCCTGGTATCTGCGCGCGGCCGAGGGCAATGATGCGGAAGCCCAGTTCCTGATTGGCCGCAACTATGAAACCGGCAAGGCGGGCGTTGTCAAAGATCCGAAAGAGGCGCTGGCCTGGTATCGCAAAGCGGCAAATGGCGGCAATGGCGACGCCATGAACAACCTGGCCGTCATGCATGCGCTGGGCGAAGGGGTAGTGGCGGATTTCGACGAGGCGGTACGCTGGTATCAAAAGGCGGCTGAGGCCGGCAATGGCAACGCCATGTTCAATCTGGCTGCCCTTTATGACGATGGGCAGGGCGTCAAGAAAGATCCCAAAACCGCGGCCCGCTGGGTGATGCGGTCAATTCTCGCAAAGATCGAAGGGGCGAAGCTTGAAATGGTCAACAACAGCGCCGCCTGGAGCCCTGAGTTTCGCAAGATGTTTCAAAAAGAAATGCACGGAATTGGAATCTACAAAGGCTCGATTGACGGTAAGTTCGGACCCGGAACTCGGACTGCCATCGAAAAGATTAATCAATAGAGGGATTCTGTAGCCTAAGCTGTCGGCATCCATTGTTCTTAGTGTCTTCTGAAATTGATCAGACTACGAAGGAGAGCGTGCTTCCATGAACCAACGAATGACAGATTCGGGAATTTTCCTATCCAAGTGTTTTTTGACCGTGACTGCGGCGGCGATGGTGATGTTCGCGACGGCGTTTTATGTTGAGGCCTTCGACTCTGGTTTCACGAATCGCGCGGTGGCCGACGGCAACGCCCGTTTGGAGGCATGCCGGGCGGTTGAAAAAGCCAAGCGAAACGGATGTGTTTCAGATGCTTTGAATGCCGTCGCCCGCAAGATTTCCGGAAAACCGGATTATCGTCCGGCTGCGCGGATTTTTCGTGATGCGGCTGCGAAGGTGAAAGCAACCAAGGTGTACCGCAAGGCCGCTGCTGCGCTCAATGCCGCCAAGAAATCCTTGCTGCGTGCGACCGGTCAAGCGCGGCCGCATTACAAGACACTTGCTCAGCTCATGGACAAGGCCAAGAGCGTGCTGAGAAGTTAGCGGTTCCGTATCAATCAGGCCGTGTATTCTGCGACGCCGCTCTTCCTCGTTGGTCCTTGCGGGACATGTTCTCGCGGAAACGTATTCCATTGTGAAAAAAATGGGTCAGCGCCGATGCTCACATGAAAAGCACGCTGGTTGCCAGGAATGCGGATACGACGATGCAAGCAGCCAGATCTATCGGGGAAATTGCCTTGTCGCGCCAATAATTTTCTGAGTTCATCGTTCATCTCCAGATTGTGTTGCCCCTTCCTCGGAAGGTTGTAATCAGGAGATATGGATGGTTAACGAATCCCTATGTGATCCACGTCACAGCGTTAGCAGGAACCGGCAGATTTGTTCAAAGTTATCCCGAATGAGGTCACTTGCCGCCGATGCCAAGCGGCTCTATGAAGGGTTGGATTGTTCCGCTTCGGTTTGGCTTGCACGCCAGCCTTTTGCTGTTCACCGAGCCAACAAGGACCTGAGCAAATGCGTTGGAAAAAGACATTGCAAGTCGTTGATGCCCATTGTGAAGGGGAGATCGGCCGGGTTGTCACCTCTGGAGTTCTGGGTATTCCAGGTGAAACCATGCTCGATAAGATGACCTACATCAACGAGGTCGACGACACGCTGCGGCGGTTCCTGATATTCGAACCCAGGGGGCATGTGGCGATGTCGGTCAATTTGCTCCTGCCTCCCATCCGCGACGATGCCGATGCGGCGTTCATGATCTTTCAAGGCGACAAGGCGCATCCCATGTCGGGCTCGAATTCGATTTGCATGGCGACGGTTCTGCTCGAAACCGGAATGGTCGAAATGCTCGAGCCAAAATCTGTGGTCCGGTTGGAGACCCCGGCCGGACTGGTTACGGCGCATGCGGACTGTCGTGACGGAAAATGCGAGCGCGTAACCCTTGATATGGTGCCATCGTTCGTCCAGGAGCTTGACGTTTCCATTGAAACGGAAAGGTTTGGAACCGTACGAGGCGATGTCGTCTATGGCGGCTGCTTTTATGTTCTGGTCGATGCGGCAGACATCGGCATGGTTATCGCGCCCGAGAATGCACGCAAGCTTGCTGAAGCAGGGATGTATCTGAAGGCCGAATTTGAAAGCTCGGTTCCGGTTGAACATCCCGAGCATCAAGGCATCAATCAAATCGCCTATGTCATGTTTCGCCAACGCGAGGACGATGGTGCCATCAGGACCTGCACGACGATGAGTCCCGGGCGATGCGACCGGTCGCCGTGTGGCACGGGTAGTTCCGCACAACTGGCTGCTATGCATGCGCGAGGCGAAGCCAGGCCAGGCGATGTGTTTACCACACGGTCGATCATCGGCGGCGAATTCCGCGCCGAAGTTGCAGGAGAGACGACGGTCGCCGGCCAGTCCGCGATCCTGCCGCGCATAACGGGCAGGGGTTGGATCTACGGCATGTCTCAGTTCGGTCTCGATCCGACGGATCCGTTTCCGCTGGGATCTTCTCTTACGGATACATGGGGGCCGAACGCTGGCGATCTGGGGATGTGAAGTTCTACGGTCCGGTTGCCGAAGATCATTCCAGTGTGCTGACGGAATAATCGGACTTTGCCAACCATTCCGGGTTGATCTCGACTCCCCAGCCCGGTTCGCCGGTTACCGTGGCCTTGCCATCGACGATATCGAACGGCGACTTGACGTAGAGGCCTTGCTGCCAAGGGTAGTAATCCGGCCCTTCGATCGAAAATTCAAGGTACTTGCCGGCATTGGGGATGGCGCGCAGGACATGCATGGTGAACAGGGTGACCAGCGAATGGTTGGCGCAATGCGGTGTGCAGGGCAGGCCTGCTTCCTCCGCCATTTTTGCGACACGCAGAAGCCGGTTGATGCCGCCGACATAGCACACGTCGGGCTGGATGACGTCGACCGCCCGCATGTCGATCATGCGCCGCCAGACGGTTAGATCACAGTCCTGTTCGCCGCCGGTGACGTCTATGGTCAGAGCGTCGGTAACCTGTTTGGTCTGTTCCAACTCCCAATAGGGGCACGGTTCCTCGAAATGTCCGATGCCGTTGTCTTCCAGCAATCGGCCCACTTCGATGGCACGCTTGGGAGAAAATCCGCTGTTGCCGTCGACCAGTTTCGCCACCCCGTCGCCGAGCGCCCTGGATACGGTCGGCACGATTTCCTCGGTACGTCCCGGCCACTCGTCTATGTCATGACCGCATTCCGCAGCGACTCTCCACTTGAAGGCGTCAAATCCGAACCGGTCACGCAATCTGACGAGACGATCAGCTTCGTCACGTGCTGAAATATCGCGTTTCATGGACGAGGCGTAAGCGCGGATCGTTCCTGGCGTGCCACCCAGAAGTTCACATACGCTCTTGCCCTCGACCTTGCCCCTCAGATCCCACAAAGCCGTGTCGAGTCCGCCCATGGCGCGACGCAGGTATGACCCTGGAAATTTGTGCTCGCGTTCAGGGATGATGTCCATCAGATGATCGATGTCATAGGCGTCTTCACCAAGGGCCCAGGGGGCGACCTGGCGATGCACGACCATGGCGGAGATATCGGAGTGATAGGTGGAGACCTGGCCCCACCCTTGCGCGCCGTTATCGGCGGTGACGCGGACGAAACCGACAAACTCGTTGGCGAACGTTTCGATCGACTGAATTTTCATGGGAGGATTCCGTGAGTGGGCATTCCGAGGATAGTCTTCAAAATCCGGGAGGGAGACAAGTCTGTTTTTTGGAAGATCATGGTGTGCCGACCGATGTTTGCCGGCTCGCCTTCGAGAAGTGTCACGCATTGATGCGTGCGAAAATCCTATCATCTGTCACCTTGATCGCGCGTAAGCGCGGTCGAGGGTCCACTCGCCGTCCGGTTGGCTGAAGCAGATGCGAATGGGCTCTCGTCCTCGCATTCGCTCGAACAAGAATGACGAGCCAGTTAGGTTTACCCAGGCAAATTTTCGGCGACAGATGGCGGCTTCTTCAGTGCCATTTCGCGACGCGCTATGTAAAGGCCGGCGGAGAAAATGATTGCGGCTCCGACCCAGGTCCACACATCGACCACTTCGCCAAAGAGCGTGAAGCCCAGCAGCACGGCGAACGGCATGCGCGCGAAATCGAAACTCATGACAACCGAGGCATCGGCTGCGGCAAACGCACGGGCCAGGGCCACATGACCCATCGTGGCGACCGGCCCGAAAAGAGCCAGATAGAACCAGAGGTCAGGCTCAGGCCATTCCCAGACAAACAGGGCAGGGACGAGCGTAACCGGGACCATCAGGCTGGTGGAGATGAAAACGACTTTGGTTGGGTCGTCGCCGCCCGTGAGCCGTTTGATGAACATGGTGGTCATGCCTATCCCGACGGCCGCGCCAATTGAAAGCCAGACACCGGTCGTTATGTCGATGAGGCCTGGCCGGATGATGACCATGGCGCCGATGAACCCGACAATCGTTGCGGCCCAGCGGCGCAGTCTTACGACTTCTCCCAACAAGACCACGGCAAACAGTGTTGCGAACAAAGGAGCCAGGAAGCTTATGGCCGTGACTTCGCCAAGAGGTGAGAACGACAAGGCTATGAACATGAGGTACATGGCACACAGACCGATCGACACGCGAACGAGATAAGTCTTGATCTGTGCGGTCCGGATGAGCTCACGACCCCGGATTGCAAAGAACGGCAACATCGTCATGAACGCGAAGATCACTCTCAGGAATACGATCTGTAGCGGCGGGAGCCCCGATGTGGCGGCGTAGCGTCCGATCGCACCGATGCAGGCAATAAGGGCACAGGCGATCAGCATCCAGAAGGCGCCGGCGACGACGTCGTTGCGCCGCTCAGAGGACACCGTCGATGTTCGGGTGGACGACACGCGCAAGGGACTTTCGGAGGTCGGTGGAGAACACTGGGATGATTCTGCTATCTAGGGCATATCACAAACAATACCGAACCAGCATCCATTGATTGCAGCGCGGTCTCTGGTCCTGTTCTATGCAGGCTGATGGATTTTCTGATGGAAGAGGCCAGGCATGGCAGACGAGGGTAGGCGCAACGGAGCAATTGCGCGCGCCGTGCGCTATCTCGACGACGGCGGGTTCGAGGCCGATCTTGGCCGCCGTGTCGCCTTCAGGACGGAAAGCCAAAAACCGGAAGCGCCGGAAGACCTCGCACGCTATCTCGACGATGAAATGATTCCGGCGTTTCGGGACATGGGATTCACCTGCAAGGTTTACCCCAATCCGGTGACGCCGTCATGCCCGGTTCTGCTGGCGAGCCGGATTGAAGATGCCGCTGGAACCACGATCCTGGGGTACGGTCACGGCGATGTCATCCTGGGACTTGAAGACCAGTGGACCAAAGGGGCTGGAGCCTGGGTGCTGTCTCGTGACGACAACAAGCTCTATGGGCGGGGATCGGCCGACAACAAGGGGCAACATACCGTCAACATGGCCGCGTTGGCGTGCGTGCTTGCCGAGCGCGGCAGTCTCGGCTTCAACGCAAAATTCCTGATCGAGATGGGCGAGGAAAATGGATCCTTGGGGTTGCGCGAAGTCATCGAGGCCAACCGGCAGGATTTTGCCGCGGATGTATTCATTGCTTCTGACGGGCCGCGCGCCAGCCCTGACCGGGTGACCGTATCGCTGGGCGCGCGCGGTGCAGAAAACTTCGATCTTGTCGTCGCGTTGCGCGACGGTGCCCATCATTCGGGGAACTGGGGCGGGCTGATCGCCGACCCCGCGACCATCCTGGCCCATGCGATTGCCTCGATCGTCGGGCCGTCCGGACAGATCTTGATCGACGCCTGGCTTCCGCCTGCGACCAGCGAGGCCGTGAAGGCGGCCCTCGACGGACTCGAAATTGACGCCGGGCCGGATGCGCCGGAAATTGACCCTGGCTGGGGAGAGCCTGGCTTGACGCCTGCGGAAAGAGTCTATGGCTGGAACAGCTTTGCCGTTCTCGCCATGACGTCGGGTAACCCTGACAGCCCGGTCAATGCCATATCTCCGACAGCGCGGGCTCACTGCCAGCTTCGGTATTTCGCCGGGACCGACGAGCAGAACATCCTGCCTGCGCTGCGACAGCATCTGGACGGTCGTGGTTTTCAATCGGTCGAGATCAGGCAGCCGCCGGCGGAAAATGCGGCAGGTTTCGGGGCATCGCGGACTGAACCGGACGATCCCTGGGTGCGCGAGGTCCTGGCGTCGGTAAGGCGGACGACAAACCAGCCGCCGGCAATCATTCCCAGCATGGGTGGTTCAATCTGCAACGATCTGTTCACCGACCTGCTGGGCCTGCCGGCAATCTGGCTGCCGCACTCCTATGCCGGATGTTCGCAGCACGCGCCGGATGAGCATCTGCTCGTGCCTGTCGTCCGGTCCGGGTTGCAGGTCATGACCGGGTTGTACTGGGATTTGGGAGACAGGGGTTTGGCCTAGTTCCTTGCGAGATCCGCAAGGGCCTTGCCGTCCAGCCGCATCGACCATGGCAGCCAAGGGCGCTTCGTCGCCGGGCTCTGCAAATCGTGTAACGACGTCATCCATGGCGGTCTGGATACGCGATCAGGTCTTGCCCGACAATATGTCATAGACCGCAACCGGGTCGCCAAGGCTGTCAAAGTCCGGTTCGACGCCCAGTCCCGGGGTGTCGGGTGCGTACAGTTTACCTTCGTGCGTGCGTGGTCCGGGCGTTCCCGTGTGAGCCGTGTTGTAGTTGTGCAGATCCGACGTGTTGTAGAGAAATTCAGGCGGAGTCGAGGCGGCCAGGTGGGAGAGCGCGGCTGTCGTTATCTCGCCGCCCCAGGTGTCTTCGGACACGACCGACAGTCCGTGGGTGACGACATAGTCGCGAACCCGCCGTGCCTTGGACAGCCCTCCGAGATTGGAAATCTTCAGGCATACGACTTCGGCAGCCCGGTCGGCCACGATGCGTTCGGCGACGGCCAGTTCGGTGACGACCTCGTCGAGTTTCATGGGCAGGTCGGTGCGGGCGCGTACGTGAAGACATTCTTCGTAGGTCCGGCAAGGCTGTTCGATCATGATGCCGGTGTCGCGAACCGCGCGAACGACCTTGACCGCGTCGTTGACGGTCCAGCCCCTATTGGCGTCTGCGAAGGCCGATTCTCCCGGCTGCAGCAAGGATGCAGCCGCTTCGATGCTGTCGATGTCCGATTTCCAGTCATTGCCAACCTTGATCTGGAACTGGCGGTAGCCGGTTGCGCGATGGGCTTCCATCTCCGCTGCTGCTTCATCCCGAGGTTTCTGGGGAACCACCCGGTACATCGGGCAGCCGTCGGTCAGTTTGCCGCCCATCAGCGTGTGGACGGGAAGATCCGTTGCCTTGCCAAGGATGTCCCAGCAAGCCGCATCGAACGGCGCCTTGGCATAGCCATGACCATCGACGGTTGCATCCATCAGCCGCTCGATGCGGCTCAACTGGCGGGGATCCTCACCGAGCAGCGCCGGTGCCAGAAGTCGCGCGGCTGCCTCGACCCCTTCACTGTGGGCAATCATGTAGTTTTCGCCGCAGGGGCAGAACTCGCCGCAACCCGAAATACCCGCATCGGTATCGATGGTGACGACCGTGGTTTGAGCAATCGAAATGACGTTGCCGGCACCCCACCGGTATTCGCCGCCGACGTAGGGCAGGTTTTTCCGATAGACGGATATCTTTGTGATTTTCATCGACGCTCTCCAGAAAAATCAGGACTTGAGCAATATGTTGCCGGGGTCTCGTACGGCTTCCGGCAGCACGCGAGCGGATCGTAGCTCACCTCGTATCTGAACCTCCAGACGCGTGCCGGGGCTTGCCGCTTCGGGACTGACAAAGGCAAACCCCAGACTCTTGCCGGTTGTCGGACCAATCGCGCATGAAGAGATTGAAGCCACAAGACGGTTGCCCCGAAAGACGGCCTCACCGCCCAGGGGATCACGATCGCCGGCGGCGATTTCAAGGTAGGCAATCGCGGAGGTCTCACCGTGTTGCAAACGTCGTGCGACTGCGTCGCGGCCCACGAACTCCTTGTCGAGTTTGACGAAGCGCATCTGACCAGTGTGCACGGGACTAGCATCGTTGGCCAGTTCATGACCGCCCGGATAGGCCTTTTCCATGCGCAACATATCCAGCGCCATGGATCCGAAGGGCTTTAGCCCGAATGGTTCGCCCGTTTGCCAAAGGACATCCCAAAGTGCGCCTAGATGTTCATTTGGAGCGTGCAACTCCCAGGCGAGTTCTCCGGTAAAGGAAAGGCGGAGGGCCGTCACATTGACGCCCGCAATTGTGATCTCGCGGGCCTGGAGCCAGGGGAAAGCTTCGTTGGAAAGATCAGACGCCGTGCATTTGCCAAGCACGTCTCGGGCGTTTGGGCCTGCAAGCGTGAGGATGCCGTAGTCGTCGGATCGGTTGACGATCGAGACGAGCTCGGTGCCGCGCTGATGAAGCGTCAACCAGTCCCAGACCCGGCGTTCGGAAGGGCCGCCGGTCACGAACCAGAACCGTTCCGGTCCCAGCTTTGCCACCGTGGCTTCGCCCTCGATAGTTCCCTGCCGATTGAGAAGCAATGTCAGGCACGTGCCACCCACATGCCTTGGCATGCGGTTGGCGCACAGGCGGTTGAGAAACGTCTCGGCATCACGGCCGGATATTTCGAATTTTGCAAAGGCCGAGAAGTCGCCGATGCCGACACTTTGGGAAACCGCCTTGGCTTCTTCGGTTGCAATGGCGTGGGACGGGGATCTTTGCCAGGTCTTCGGTTCACGGCCCTGCCATTCCGTGGGGCCGAAGAGTCGTGGCCGTTCCCAGCCGCCGGCTTCCTCGTAGATTGCTCCCAGCGCCTGGGTCTGGGCGTGCACTCCCGACGTGCGGACGTTGCGGCGGGTTTCGTACCGGTCCTGCGGATAGTGCAGCAACAGGCGGGTCATGTAGTCTTCGCGCGCCCGGTCGTGGGCAAAGCCGGCGTCGGCCCACGTGCCAAAGCGGCGGGGGTCAAAGCCGCGCATGGAGATGCCGGCGGTGCCGTGGATGATCCACTGGGCCAGATACTTGCCCATGCCCGGTCCCCAGGCGATACCGACGGTGGCGCCGCAGGCGAGCCAGTGGTTGCTCAGGCCCGGTGCCGGTCCGACGAGGGGCGCACCGTCGGGCGTGTAAGTGATGGCGCCGTTGACGATGCGTTTGAGTCCCAGGTTCTCGAGATCCGGAAATCGCTGGAAACACTTTTCGAGCCACGGCGTTATGCGCTCGTAATCGGGGTCGAAGAGCTCGTTTTCCGACTCCCAGGGGCAGCCGTCGCGCCATTGTGCCAACGCGTCTTGGGTATCGTACAAACCGATCAGGGCACCGGCCTGTTCGCGGCGCATATAACCGGTAAAGAAGTCGTCGCGGGTAACCGGTATCTCGTGGGTCATCGCCTCGAATTCCGGTACCGCGTCGGTGATGGCGTAATGATGCTGCATGGGGACGATGGGCAGGTCGAGGCCGCAGAAGGCGCCAATCTGGCGGGCATGATAACCGCCGGCGTTGACCACGTGTTCTGCAATAATGCTCCCGTGTTCGGTAATCACTTCCCATTCACCTGACGGGCGCTGGCGCAGGTCCGTGACGCGGTTGCGGCGGATGATTTCCGCTCCCAGTTGACGGGCGCCTTTCGCCATGGCCTGGCAGGTGCCGGAGGGGTCGACATGGCCGTCATCGGGCGTATGGATTGCGCCGACGATACCAGTCACATCCAGCAGGGGGTTTAGCGCCTTGGTTTCATCGGGCCCGATCCAGCGGCATTCCTGACCGCGTGCCATGACACCATCGCGGGTATGCAGGAGCCAGTCGCGGTGATCGTCACTTGAGGCCAAACGGAGCGAACCGCAATTATGCCAGCTAACGCTTTGGCCGGTTTCGTCTTCGAGGCGCTTGTAAAGGTCGACGGCATGATCGTGGACGCGGCCCAGTGCCTGGGAACCGGTCATGCGGCTGACAAGGCCGGCGGCATGCCATGTGGCGCCAGACGTCAGTTCCGCCTTTTCAACCAGAACGCAGTCAGTCCAGCCTTCGTGAGCCAGATGATAGAGGACGGCAGCACCCATATTGCCGCCGCCGATGACCACAACACGGGCGTGACTTCGCATTCAGGTGTTCCCCAAGACCATCTTCGTCATCGCCTGAGTGTCACCGGCGTGTTGGCCCAGACGATGGCTGCAACCGTCTTGCCGGGATTGCGGTAGGTGTGGGGGATGCTTGCCGGGAACGAAAAACTGTCGCCGGATTTCAGCAGGAAGACATCCTTGTCGAGGGTCAACTCGATCTCGCCTTCAAGAATCAGACCAGCCTCCTCGCCCTGATGGGTGTACAAATCGTCGCCGGCGGTGCCGCCGGGCTCATATCTTGAAATGCCCATGGCAAGCTGGCCGTCGAGATTGGCCGACAGGAGATGGTCCTCGAAACCCATGTAGTCGGTCGACGTCATGCTCGAATAGGTCAGTCGCCGACGGCGGTCTGCGCGCACGATGTAAGGCCTCTCGTCTGCGGGCACAGGTCCGTCGTTCTGGAAGAACCAGCCGATCTGGACATTGAGCGCCTCGGCGATGTCCTGAAGAGCGGTGATCGAGGGACGCGCCTGTCCGCGCTCGATCTTTGAGAGAAAGCTGACGGATTTGCCGGATTTCTCCGCCAGGCCCCTGAGCGTCAGTCCATGAGCTTTGCGCAGGGAACGCAATTCCTCACCAAACTGTAGCGATTGGTCAGGAGTCTCTGTTTTGCGGAGTTTCTTGATTGTCATGAAAATTTTGATGACATAATTTTCATAAATATGCAATCGTGGCGATCGGTTGTGAGCAGTGACGGCAGTAGGGCAATGGATACTTCCGCAACAGATCCTGAGGCGTTGAGGACGGTCAGATCGCTTCTCGGCGATGAAGGCTACGCTCAAGCCTTTGCGCCGATCGAGGAGGCATCGGGCCTGCCTAACGCGGCCTACTGGTCGAAGGACTGGCTTGCCCTGGAACAGGGGCGGGTGTTCCGGCGCTCGTGGGTGTTTGCCGGTGCGGAAGCCGAGATTCCGGAACCGGGCGACATGAAGCCAATCGACATTGGCGGCGCACCGGTGGTCGTCGTTCGCGGTCAGGATGGCCGGGTCCGTGGTCTGCACAATGTCTGCCGGCACCGCGGTACCAAGCTTGTGTCTGAAGCCTGCCGCAAATCGTCGTTTACCTGTCCCTACCATGCCTGGAACTACGGACTCGACGGCAAGCTGCGAACTCGTCCGCACTTTTCAGGCCCGGACAAACTGGACCGCTTCGACGACGGCGGCGGCGAGAAGCTCGATCTTCTAGCCGTGCGGGTCGAGACCTGGAATGGCTGCATATTCGTCAACGTCTCGGGCGATGCGGAACCGCTTGAGGATTGGCTGGCACCCTTGCTGCGGCGCACGCAGGTTTATGATTTTTCGGCGATCCGGTGGGCCGGCAAGATCGACTTCGAGGTGAAGGCGAACTGGAAGCTGGTCTATGAGAACTACATGGAGGGCTACCACGTGTTCGCGGTCCATCCCCGTCTCCTGAAGTTTGCGCCGATGAATGTGCGCTGGTCGGGCGAGTGGGACGATCATGTGTTTTACAACGACTACAATTTTCCGGAAATGGAGGAGGGCCGGGGCGATGGCCTGCCACACTATCCTGATCTTAGCCCGGCGGATGAAAAGCGGGGGTTGTGGTTCCTGTGTTTTCCGCATTTTGCAGCGGAAGTTTTTCCGGACCAGTTTTCGCTCCTAGTGTCCTATCCGGTTGCACCCGATCTGACGCGTGAGGAATTGCACATATTCCTGATCGGCGATGCCGCCACGTCGGAGGTGTATCGGGAACAGCGCCAGGCGGTGATGAAAATGTGGGACGACCTTAACCGCGAGGATCTGGGCATGCTCGAGTTGCTGCAGCAGGGGCGCCTGTCACCGGCTTACGACGGTGGCCGTCTGTCGCCGCACTGGGAAGGCCCGACCCACCAATTCGGACGCCGTATCGTTGAAAAAATCATTTCTGTCTGAGCGAATGTCCCCTTAGCGTATCCGTGCAGGGATATTGTAGCTGGAGGAAGTCTTCCCGATGAATGATGTGACACCCGATCAAATGATCCTTGATGACGATTGGAGCAATCTGAGCAAGTTCAAGGAGATGCCGGAGGTCGATCACGACCGATTGCGCCGGTATCGCCTTGGCCGCATCAGGTCGGGCCTTGAAGAGACCGGGGCGGCGCTTTGCCTTCTCGTCAATCCGATCAGCCTGCGCTATGCCGTCGACTATCGGACCTACGGACTGTTTCAGTCCCACATACCGTCGTCATATCTGTTTGTGCCGCTCGACGGACCTGTCGTCATGTACAACGCCTACCGCCCGCCGCCGGGCGCCGACGAAACCCGGCCCGGACGTCCATTGGCCCATTTCGACGGCGGGCCCGAGCTCTCCGAGTGGGCGCGGTTGTTGGCGGACGACGTGGTCAATTTTCTGAACGAAATCGGATCCGACAACCGGCGCGTGGCGGTTGAATATGTCAATCCGAGCCTTACGCAGGCACTGCTGCAGCGCGGGTTGGAGGTGGTCGACGGCGTGCTGGTGTCGGAGATGGCGCGGACAATCAAGTCTCCCGATGAAATCGCCTGTATGCGCTGGGCGATTGCCGTGGCTGAATTGGGGATCGCCAAACTCAAGGAAGCCCTCAAGCCCGGCGTTACGGAACTTCAGTTGTGGGGCCTGCTGAATTACACAAACCTGGCCAATGACGGTGACTGGCATGATGGCCGGATGCTGGCGTCGGGGCCGCGGATCAACCCATGGGTACAGGAAGCTTCCCCACGTCAGGTAGAGGCAGGGGACCTGGTTGGGTTCGATACGGATATGGTGGGACCCTTCGGTTACTTTGCCGACATTTCGCGAACCTTTTTTTGCGGACCGGGAACGCCAAGCAAACGGCAAAAAGAGCTTTACCGGCTGGCCTATGGCGAAGTTGAACACAACCTGAAACTCGTCCGCCCTGGCATCACGCTCTTGGAGTTTCAGGAAAGCGCGTTGGTCCTGCCTGAAGAATATCACGAGAATGCATACCCTTGTGTCATCCACGGCGTCGGCATGTGCGACGAGTATCCAAGGGTCAATTATGGTTTCCGGGGTCCCAATCCCTATGACGGGACGATCGAAGCGGGCATGGTGCTGTGCATTGAAAGTTACGTAGGCGCAGTGGGAGAACGCGACGGTGTGAAACTGGAACAGCAGGTGCTGGTCACAGACGACGGCTACGAGTTGCTCAATACCTATCCCTTTGAAGAGGAACTGATGGGTTAGGGGGCAATCGGGCGGGGTAGGTGCATTGTCGTTTCCCGGGCGCGATGCAGCACGTCAGTGATGCGTCGCAGAACCGGGATCGCGCCAGACACAATGGTCTGCGTTTCGAACGGCCCCGGTTCGGTGGCCGGGGAAACGCGGTGGTCAAAATGACCAGTGGCGAAAAATCGTAATTGTTGTCGAATTATTTCAAGCCATCTAGTCGGTTCTTCTGGATCATCGCGATATGATCGGCAGCGCAGCAACAGGCCGAACCACTCATGATGAAGGACAATGCCATGGCACACGTCGAGGTTACGCGCTCAGGCGCGGTGCTTGAAGTCAGGCTCAACAAGCCCAAGGTCAATGCCATCGACATGGAGATGAGCCGGGCTCTCGGCACGGCATTCGCCGAATTGCGGGAGGATCCCGACCTGCGGGTGGCGATCCTGACGGGTGAGGGCGATCGGATCTTCTCGGCCGGATGGGACCTGAAAGCTCTCGACCGCGGCGATGTTCACCTCGACGAATGGTGGACCGAGGGCGACTATGGCGACGGTGGTTTTGCCGGGCTGACGGAAAACTGGTCGCTCAACAAGCCGGTGATCGTCGCGCTTAACGGGCTAACGGTGGGCGGTGGGTTCGAACTTGCCATGGCAGGTGACCTGATCATTGCCGCGGATCACGTGGAATTCGCGTTGCCGGAACTGCCGCTTGGGATGGTGCCCGATGCCGGTGCCCTGCAACGCTTGCCGCGACGTCTGCCTTACAACATTGCCATGGAAATGTTTCTGCTTGGCCGGCGCATGACGGCGCAGGAAGCCGCGGGATTTGGACTGGTCAACAAGGTGGTGCCGTACGACGGTCTTATGGATGCCGCGCGCGAATGGGCGGCAAAGCTTGCCGAGGCCGCACCCTTGGCGTTGCAGACAGTAAAAGAGGTTCTGCGGTCGATTGAAAACGTGCCGCTTGAACAGGCTTTCCACAAGATGCGAACCGAAGATTTGCCGACATATCGCAAAATGCTCAAGTCCGAAGATGCCGAAGAAGGTGTCCGCGCGTTTGTCGAAAAGAGAAACCCGGTGTTCAAAGGACGATAGGAATAACAATGGCCCGAATTGACCCAAAAGACGTGCGGCACGTCGCCAGCCTCGGCGGCGGACCTATCGGAGGCGGCTGGACGGCGCATTTTCTGGCACGCGGTTATGACGTGACGAGCTATCTTCACGATCCTGCCGAAGAGCCTGTGTTTCGCGACATTGTCGACACGGCATGGACCAGCCTGGTCGCCCTGGGCCTGAGCGACGGCGCATCCCTCGATCGTCTGACCATCACCAACAGTCTCGAAGAAGCGGTGTCGGGCGCACAGTTCGTACAGGAAAGCGCTCCGGAAATTCTCGGAGTAAAGCAGGCCCTGTACCGCATGCTAGGAGAAATCCTTCCCGACGACGTCGTGATCGCCTCGAGCACATCCGGGCTGACCATGACCGAGATCCAGCGCGATTGCCCGACGCCTGAGCGCACGGTTGTCGGCCATCCGTTCAACCCGCCCTATCTCCTGCCTCTGGTGGAGATCACCAGCGGCGATAGGACCGCTGTAGATGCGGTCGATTGGGCGGAGGCGTTCTACCGGATTGCGGGAAAAGCACCGCTGGTACTCAACCGGGAAATTCCGGGCTTCATTGCCACACGGTTGCAGGAAGCGTTGTGGCGCGAAGCCCTGCACATGGTGGCAAACGGCGAGGCGACGCCAGAACAGATCGACCTGGCGCTGATCAACGGGCCCGGCCCGCGAATGGCACTGATGGGTCAATGCATGGCGTTTCACGTGGCCTGCGGCGAGGGGGGCATGGCGACCAATCTCGACCAGTTCGGGCCGGCCCTCAAGCTGCCCTGGACGAGGCTCGAAGCGCCGGAACTGACGAAGGAGCTGCGCGACCGGATGGTCGATGGCTGCAATGACATCGCGGCGGGCCGTCACTTCAAGGACATGGCGGCGGAACGTGACCGGGGTCTGGTGGCTATTTTGAAGGCAATTGCCGAGGCAAAATAATTGAGGCGAGTGGATCCCGGATCGCGCTTTGCTTGTCCGGGAAACGACTTACATTAATCAGCAAACCTACTGATCCGTTCGCCGGGCCTGAACCGGCGCCTACTCGCTGCTGTTACGAGTAAAGGCATATATCGCGTTAACCGGGCCCCGCAACAGCCGACTCCAACCCATTGGTTCTGGATTCTTTTTCACATTTCTTCATGTGGTTTCGCAGCTGCGATCGTGCGGGTCTTCTCCATGAACGAATAGATGGTACCTGGCCATGATGGCCCCGGTTCCTGCTCGGGCCAGGCTTGCCGGTATTCGCTTGGTTTCCTGGCAAAACATTTCACGAAGGCTTGCGAAAAATAAGACAGGCTGTTGAACCCGCAGGCGGCCGATACTTCCCGGATCGACATCTGCGTGCTGGTCAACAGAACACGGGCATGCTGCAGCCGCAGGAGTTGGCTGAACTGAACCACCGAACATCCCATGTCATGGCGGAAGAGGCGCTCGAGCTGGCGTTGGGATACGCCCAGCCGTGAGGCGATCTCGGGCACGCGGACCGGTTCTTCGATGTTTGTTTCTATCAATTGAATGGCTTTTCGGACGATGCGATTTGGTTCAGCGCTCTTGGCGCCGTGGGCATGGCGTTGTGGGGTGGTGGCAGGCCTTATCGGATGATGCAGGAACTGATCGGCTATTTCCGACGCCAGGTGTTCGCCGTGGTCGCGGGCGATCATGTGAAGCACCAGATCGATGCCGGCGGTGCCGCCTGCCGTGGTCATGATTCGACCATCATGGGTGAACAACTGCTCTGAGATCCGAACATCGGGAAACTGTTCCGAGAATCCTGCCAGGCAGGACCAGTGCAGCGTCGCATGGCGGCCGGATAGCAGACCGGCCCGCGCCAGAAGGTAGGCGCCGGTATCCATTGATACAAGCGTCTTGCCGTCGCGTTCATGTTTGCGCAACCAGCCAAACAGCTTGTCGTGGCGATATTGCTCGCAACTCCAGCTCGAACAGACGAAGATCACATCGACTGTCGAGACCAGGTCTTCCATTGCCAGTGTGTCGAGAGACATGCCGTTGCTGGCAATCCTCTCACCGCCTTCGGCAGACACAAAGGACCACGAAAACACTGGCTCGGGCGACAGGTAGTTGGCGATCCGCATGGGCTCCAGTGTGGTCGTCAGCGCGGCCATGTTGAATCGTGGGATGACGACAAATGCCACACTTGTGGCACGGTGCCTGGCTCGATTGGGTGATCTTGTTGAGTCTGGTGGCATTCCGTCTTCCTCATGATCATTCTGTCACCATAGCGACAAATCGCGTTGTCGAAAAACACAAAATTTTGGCGATTTAATTGTAATAAGCCTTCAAATTGATGCGCACAATGTCCACCAAACGTTAGGGAGAAACGCGGTGAATTATGATGTGATCGTCACCTGTGCGGTGACTGGAGCGGGCGACACAGTTGGCAAACACCCTGGTGTGCCGGTAACTCCGGAACAGATAGCGGATGCGGCAATTGAGGCGGCCAAGGCGGGTGCAGCCGTGGCGCATATTCATGTGCGCGATCCTGAGACCGGCAAAGGATCAAGGGATCCGGAACTGTTTCGCGAAGTGGTCGACCGGGTCAGATCGAGCGATACCGATGTGGTGATCAATCTGACGGCCGGCATGGGCGGCGACTGGGTCCCGAGCGACGATAACCCGGCGATGCCCGGGCCCGGTACCGATATGATCGGCCCGATGGAACGGCTGGCGCATGTGAAGGGCCTGCTTCCGGAAATCTGCAGCCTCGATTGCGGCACGCTCAATTTTGGCAACGGCAACGAGATCTATATCTCCACACCGCCTTACTTGAGGAAAATGGCGGAACTGACCAAGGAATGGGGGGTGAAGCCTGAGCTGGAGGTTTTCGAACTCGGACATCTGCGGTTTGCCAAGCAGATGATCGCCGAAGGGTTGATCGAAGAGCCGCCAATGTTTCAACTCTGCCTGGGCATCCCCTGGGGCGTGGACCAGAGTGTCGACATGATGAAAGTGCTGAAGGACGAGGTGCCTGCCGGGGCAAACTGGGCAAGTTTCGGCATTTCACGCATGCAGATGCCGATGGCCGCCGTCGCAGTCGCCATGGGAGGCAATGTTCGTGTCGGGCTGGAGGACAACATCTATCTCGACCGCGGTGTTCTCGCGTCCAATGGGCAACTGGTCGAACGGGTCATCGAGATCATCGAACGCATGGGTGCCCGGGCCGTAACACCCGCCGAAGCCCGCAAAAAACTGGGTCTCAGAGGGGCTGTCTGAGGAAGTCCCGCATCTGATCATCTTTGAGCCACCAACGGATCGGAGCCAATCGTGGATATGGAACTGACACACGAGCAGCAAATGCTGCATGACACGGTTCAGGCCTTCATGGAGCAGGAGCTTTATCCCCATGAGGAGGAGGTCGACCGGCTTGGTGAAGTGCCGATCGACCTGGGTCGCCAGATCGAAGCCCGCTCGAAGGAGGTTGGCCTGTTTGCCGCCAACCTGCCGGAGTCGGTGGGCGGTGGCGGCCTGGACTACCGCTGCATGGCGCTGATCGAGCGCGAGTACGGCAAGACCAGCCATGCGCTCCATTCCTGGATTGCGCGCCCGACGGAACTTCTGCTTGCCTGCGAAGGCGACCAGATTGCGAGATATCTTGATCCGTGTGTCACCGGAGACAAGCGTGAGCTGTTTGCGTTGACCGAACCAGAAGCCGGATCCGACATCATGTCGATGAAGTCGAACGCCCGGCGCGATGGCGATGACTGGATTCTCAACGGGTCAAAGCACTTCATCTCAGGCCCGGTGATGCCCGACTTTGCCATCGTGTTCGCGGCAACCGGAGAAGACGAAACGCCGCGCGGACCGCGCAAACGGATTACGGCCTTTCTGGTCGACGTCGGCTTGGATGGGTTCAGTATCCAGGAAGGCAACCGATGTGTCAGCTATCGCGGCTATCAGACCTTCCAGCTTCACTTTTCCGATGTGCGGCTCGGCCCCGGTCAGATATTGGGTGAAGAGGGCCGGGGCCTCGAGCTGTCGGGCAAATGGCTCGGCATGGGGCGCATCTGGGTAGGGGCCACCTGTTGCGGCAAAGCCGAAAGGCTGTTCGATCTGGCAGCTGAATGGGCTGCCAACCGGCGGCAATTTGGCAAACCTATCGGGCAGTTTCAGGCGACCGGTTTCAAGCTTGCCGATATGGCAGTGGAACTGAAAGCCGCCGATCTGATGGTTGCCAATGCGGTTGAGAAGGCCGACCGGGGAACCATGACGGACGCGGACGCGGCCATGGTCAAACTATACTGTTCGGAAATGCTCAACCGGATTGCGGACAATACCGTGCAGATCTACGGCGGCATGGGCCTGATGGAGGAATTGCCGATCCAGCGGCTGTGGCGTGATGCCCGGCTTGAACGCATCTGGGACGGCACGTCGGAAATCCAGCGCCACATTATTTCCCGGTCGATCCTGCGGCCCCTGGGTGCATGACGCCTACGCGACGCAAAAACTTCGAGCGGCTTCTGACACCACGCTCGATCGCCGTCATTGGTGGCCGTGACGCCGAAGTGGTCATCGGCGAGTGCAAGCGCATTGGGTTCGACGGTGTGATCTGGCCGGTCAATCCAAAACGTGAAGCCATCTGCGGCATTCCCTGTGTAGCGACAGTCGGCGACCTGCCGGGTGCACCGGACGCGGCGTTTATTGCCGTTCCAAGGGATGCAGCGGTCGAGACGACCCGTGCCCTGAGGGACATCGGTGCCGGCGGTGTGGTCTGCTACACCGCTGGCTTTGGTGAAATAGACCAGGCTGGCCGCCAGGCCGAAGAGGCCCTGATCAACGCTGCTGGCGACATGGCGCTTGTCGGGCCCAATTGCTACGGCGTGATCAATTTCGTCAACAAATCAGCCTTGTGGCCGTTTGCGCGCGGCGGCGAATGCCCGGGTTACGGAGCGGCGATCATCACCCAAAGCGGGATGCTGTCCTCAGACCTGACCATGAGCCAGCGGTCGTTTCCGTTTGCTTACATGATTTCGGCGGGAAACCAGGCGGTCCTGGGACTTGAAGACTATCTGGAGATGCTGTCGGATCGTGAGGAGGTGCGGGCGATCGGCCTGCATGTGGAGGGTTTGCGGGATATTCCTAAGTTCTGCGACGCGGCCCTGAAGGCGCTTGAAGCAAACCGGCCGGTGGTTGTGCTCAAGACCGGGAGTTCTCAAATCGGATCGCGCCTGACCGAAAGCCATACGGGTTCTCTGTCGGGCACGGACGAGCTCTACCAGGCGCTGTTTGACCGCCTGGGCATCATCAGGGTGTCCTCGCCGGCCCAGATGCTCGAAACCCTCAAGTTCATCTGTGTGGCCGGCGTACCTGTCGGGCCAAACGTTGCCGGGTTCACCTGCTCGGGCGGTGGTGCGACGATGCTTGCCGATCATGCCGAGAAAACCGGGCTGGAATTTCCGCAGCCGTCAAACGAGGCCTCCCTGAAACTGCAGTCGCTTCTGCCGGCGACAGCCACGGTTTCCAACCCGCTGGATTACACAACGCCAATTTGGGGCGACGCTGAACGGGTGCCTCCGGTCATGGGTGCCCTGTTGGCGGAACAGGCCGATGCTTCAATCATCGTCCAGGATTTCCCTCTGCCGGGGCTCGATGAAAGCAAACAATATTATCTCAATGACACGCTTTCATTTGTTGCAGAGACGCAAAAAGCAGGTGTTCCGGCCGCTGTATGCAGCACATTGCCCGAAAATCTGGACAAGGAAACCCGCGATATGCTGGTGGCCAAGGGTGTGGCGCCGATGCAGGGAATCGGAGAAGCGATTGAGGCGATGGCGGGCGCAGTCCGGTTTGGCCAAAGACGCCGGAGCGTACTCGACAACGGTGGTGTTGAGGCCTACCGGCTTGTACCAGCTCCCGTGCACGAACAGGCGACGCTCGTGGATGAATGGCAGAGCAAGGCGATCCTGAAGTCTGCAGGGATATCGGTGCCTGAAGGTTTGCTGGCCGGCCGAGACAATGCTGGAGAAGTCGCGGAGCAACTGGCGTTTCCGCTGACTGTCAAAATGGTTTCGAACCGGCTTGTCCACAAGACGGATGTGGGGGCAGTGAAGCTGAACTTGAACAGCGCCGAGGCCGTCCGTGAAGCCGTTGTCCAGATGGCGGGGGAGGTTGGTCAACGCAATCCGGACGGCGCGACGGATTCGTTTCTGCTCGAGCAAATGGTCGGGCCGCCGGTCGCGGAACTTCTCGTCGGTGTTCGCTGCGATCTACAGTTCGGCCTGACGATGACGCTGGCAAGTGGTGGCGTGCTTGTGGAACTTCTGGGAGATTCCGCGACAATCCTCTTGCCGGCGAATACGCACGAAATCAACGCAGCCCTGGACCGGCTCAAGGTCGGCCGGATTATCGACGGCTATCGAGGTCGGCCCGGCGGTGACCGAAAGGCCCTGATCGAGGACCTACGGCGTCTCGCCGAACTTGCGGTGAACCGTCAGGACCAGATCGCGGAAATCGAAATTAATCCGCTGTTTGTCCTGGCCAACGGCATCTGCGCAGTGGATGCCGTGATTTACAAGTGGGGTCAGGAGGCAGACACCGCCTGAAGGGTTTGCCCAGACCGGTCGGCCGCCTGAAGGCTGGTGACGAACCCTGCCTTCGGTTCATAGCGATGGATCTGATAGAGCGGTGTCGTTTCAGCGTCTTCGCCGTAGAACCCCCATCTCAGATCCAGGGCAATACTGGGTATGGTGCTGGCATGGACGGCGGCGATTCTACCCTCAGATGCCCGATGAGAATGACCACAGAAGATCCTGATAACATTGGTGTAATTTCCTAGAATCTTCTCGAGATGTGCCACAGTCTCACGGGAGTCGAACTGAAACGGGTAATCAGATTCGACAACATCATACGGCGGGTGATGCATAAACAGGGCGGTCGGTTTGGTCTTATCCTCAGCCAGCATTGCTTCGAGGTGGGCGAAGCGCTGTTCGCAAAGCGTGCCCAGTTTCGACGTCTCGTCCAGGGTGTCGAGCACGATCAACTGCTGAGGAAAACCGGGGATCGTATACTGCAGGAAACCATCCTCATTGGTGCCCAGTCTGTCGGTTGGAAACGCGTTCGTCATCGGCGCCCGGCGATCCCTGTTGCCGGGGATGACGTACCATGGCTTTTCAAGGCGCTCCAGAATGCGGGCGACAGTTTCATACTCTAACGGTGTGGCGTCGTGAACAAGATCGCCGGTGTGGACGACAAGGTCCACAGGTTCGGTGAGCGCATTAATGTGGTGGACGCAGGCCGCCAGGGCTTCGGCGCGTTCTGGATGGCCTTCGGTGACGTGGCTGTCTGAAATCTGGGCGATGATCATGGTGTGCCGGGTATATCAGTTTGTGGCTATGCCGAAAAACAATCCTGCCGCCTCAATGCATTGAGGCGGCAGGAGGTAACTCTGATTGTCGGTGTTTCGGTCAGTCGACGATGTGATAGACCGGCGCCTTCTCCATTTCCCACTCGCCCGTCTCCGCATGGAACTGCGAGAGGGTAAAACAATGCCAGTCCTTGTCATCCAGTTTCGGATGATCGGCCCGGTAGTAATAGCCGGGCCAGCGGGTTTCTTCGCGGAACATGGTGTGATGAGTGACACTTTCCGAGGCCAGGACGCGATGGTTCAGCTCCCATGATCGTTGAAGTTGATGAAGACTGTCGGCTCCGAGATGGTGCAGGTCTTCCTTGAGCATGCTCAGGAGTTCAAGCCCGCGGTTCAGCATCCATGTGTTGGTCTTGTAGTGGGCGCTGATACCACCGACGTATTCGTCCATGATCTTTTCGAGACGCTGAAGACCATGAAGCGGCAGGATGTAACTTGGCGACACCGTTCCGGCGACGATCTCGTTCTTGTTGATGTCGTAAGTTTCCATGGGCTGGAACACGACTTTCTCGAGATTTCTGTACTCGTCCTCATCAATTTCCGGGGCGTCGTTCTTCATATCGGTAATATATTTGACGGCGGCCTTGGCGGCGATCCGGCCTTCCGTAAACGAACCGGACGAAAACTTGTGAGCGGTGCCACCAATCGTGTCGCCGGCGCCAAACAGGCCATCGACGGTCATCATCCGGTTGTAGCCCCACTGATACTCATCCGGGGCGTAGTCTTCCGGCCCGCTTGCCCAGGCGCCTGAACACGTGGCATGGGAGCCCATGACGTAGGGTTCGGATGTGGTGAGTTCCGGATTGGTGAATTTGGGATCGATGTTCTGCGACGCCCAGACCACCGCCTGGCCGATCGTCATGCCGAGGAAGTTCTCCCAGCCGACCGTTTCCAGGTGCGGGTTCTGGAAGGCTTCCTTGGTCACCATGCGGATCGGACCCCGACCTGCCTTGACCTCTTCGAGGATCGCGTGGTTGCGTAGGCAGGTCGGCACCGGGTGGCGGTCGATATAGTCGCCCACCAGTTCCTTGGTGTTTTCGTACCAGGTGGATTCGTACTCTTCGCCGTTGACGTTTTCGGTATAGGTCTTCAGGTGCAGGAAGTAGGCGCCGACCGGGCCATACCCGTCCTTGAATCGGGTCAGAACGATCCGGTTTTCCATCTGCGTCATCTTGGCGCCGACCTGGATCGGCAAGGCGTAGGCCGAGGCACTGCTCCAGGGCGCGTACCATGTCCGTCCCATGCCTTCGCCGGTTGAGCGCGGCTTGAAGATGTGCGACGCACCGCCTGCCGCGACGATCACGGCCTTGCCGCGGAAGACATAGAAGTCCCCGGTGCGCACGTTGAAGCCAACGGCGCCGGCGACCCGGTTTTTCTTCTTCTTGTCCATCAGCAGATGGGTCACCATGATCCGGTTGTAGACTTCCGTGGCCGCCTTGCGGGCGGCTTCGGCGACGATCGGCTTGTAGCTTTCGCCGTGAATCATGATCTGCCACTTGCCTTCACGCAGGTAGCGGCCGGTTTCCGGGTCCTTCATGATCGGAAGGCCCCATTCCTCGAACTTGTGGACAGTAGAGTCGACGTGGCGGGCGATGTCGTAGCCCAGATCCTCGCGCACCAGACCCATGAGATCGTTGCGGGCGTAGCGCACGTGATCTTCCGGCTGGTTCTCGTCCCACTGCATGCCCATGTAGCAGTTGATGGCATAGAGCCCTTGAGCGACCGCGCCGCTGCGCTCGATGTTGGCTTTCTCGACGCAGACAACCTTCAGGTCGCGTCCCCAATACCTGGATTCGTAAGCCGCCCCGCAGCCGGCCATGCCCCCGCCAATGACAAGAACATCCGAATCTACATGAATCGTTTTTCTGTTGTTAAAGAGGCCCACTAGACAACACCTTGCTTGAGTTGATCCCGGGTGAGCGCTGGCAGCCCACCTTCTATGTTGAGTGCATCCGGTTCGTGCGCGAGTTCCTGGTTGTTCAGCGCATCGGCGTCTGGAACCGGCAGGTCGGCCGGCGAGGGGATGGTTCCCCAATCCGTGGTCCTGATCGGCGAGACAAAATCCTTTTCGCGACCGTCCCTGAATTTGACCTTCCAGGAGACGGTTCCCTTTTCCGGCTCGCGCAGCACGCGGACGCTGTGGCCCATGGGGGCAAATTCCGCATAGCCGCGCACATCGATCGCATTTTGCGGGCAGGCCTTCACACAGGAGTAACACTCCCAGCAGAAATTTGGCTCAATGTTGTAAGCGCGGCGATAGGTGGTGTCGATGTGCATGATGTCGGACGGGCAGATATCGACGCAATGTCCGCAGCCATCGCAGCTCGTCATGTATACAAATGTTGGCATGGTTGTTCGTTATCCCCTGTATCGAAGACCAATGATCGATGAATTAGAAGTTTCCGGTTTGCTGGTGGCCGCTGCCATAAATCGCAGGCTTGTCGGCGGGAGCCGGCAAGTTGCGCCGAGAGCCGTTTGCTGTTTCCACCCGTTTCTGCAGGGCCGCTGCAGGCTTGAAGAACATGTGGGAGAACTTGGACCAAGGAATCGATCCAAAAAGCACCGTGGTGGCGATGAGATAGAGACCCAGAAGAACAGTTGCCCCTGTGGTGTTTTCGGGTGTCTGCACGATTGACCACAGCAGGCCCAGTGTCACACTCGCCAGGAGCGATACGATAAACAGGTCCGCACGAATCAGGCGGAATGGTGAATTGCCTTCAGCAGAGACGTCGGCGCGGATGAAGAACCAGAACCAGTAACCACCGACGCAAACCATCAGCGCTCCAACAGTCCACAGGAACGGCCAGATAAAGGGGGTCGGTGTCGCCGGTGTCGGATAGCTGAACACCATGACGATTGTTGCAATGAGATAGAGCACGAACCCGTACATGCCCAGAAGATGAGCGATCCGGCGGTGGGGATTGCAGAATTCGGATGAGGTCAAAACCTCCTTTGCGGCAGTTTTGACTGCGAGAGACGCCATTTCTCCGCCGCCAATCTGACGTTGCCCTTTGGCTTGCGCCTTCTGCATGCTGTTGAAAAAGTACCGGGCACTTCTCTTGTGCAGCACATCAAACAGGGTGCCTCCGGCGACCAGCAGAATCATGATGGCGACGTAGGCCTGCATGACGCCCGGCGATATTAACGCCGATAGTTCCGCAAACGAATTGTCAACGAACATTAGGTCCCTCTCTAAATGCTTATCGATCGATTATTTTTGGCAGACTTATCGCAGATAATGGATAATACCAAGATGGTGGTCTAGGTCCAGTAGCCTAGTATTCATAGGTCCAGATGGTCGACCGAGGTCATATGCGAGGGGAAGCTAACATGGCAAGTGCATTCTGCAAACGTTTTCACCATTGGTTTGGGCCAGGAGGCCGGGCGTGAGCGAACAGGACGCCCGGATGAACCGATTGACCGAACGGCTTCTGGAATTCCGGGATGAAAGGGACTGGAAACAGTTCCATTCCCTGAAGAACCTGATCCTCTCCCTCAATCTGGAAGCGGCGGAACTTCTCGAGTTGACTCAATGGAAATCCGATGAACAGACGGAGGAGGCGCGACATGATCCAGAGTTCAGGGTGCGGCTTGAGGAGGAGTGTTCCGATGTGTTGCTTTATCTGCTGTTGATTTCAGAAAGGGCCGGTATTGATCTGCTGGATGCCGCGTCCGAGAAAATAACCAAGAACGCGCTCAAATACCCTGTGGACAAGTCCAAAGGCAGCGCCCGGAAGTACGATGAACTCTAGAGTTTCACCTGAGTCATGAGCGCAAAGTCCGACGTTGGTGAAGCTCGGGAAGCCCTCAAGGCAAGCACCCACAAGAAGCATGACCAGGCAGTCGATGTTCTCCTGAAGCTGTTGGCTGTAAACAGCGCAAACCCGCCCGGTGACACCGCCCGGCTGGCACAGGAAATTCGATCTATTCTTCAAGTTGAACCGGGCATCGAAGTTGAGCTGATCACGGACCTGCATCCCATCGTGAATCTCGTCGCCGTTGTCCGGGGACGGACACCGGGCCGCCGGCTTGTTTTCAACGGTCATCTCGACACTTTCGCGGTTGGTGATCCGTCCGCATGGAAAACCGATCCCTTCGGGATGGTGCGAGGCGACCGGGTCTATGGGCGGGGTGCCGCCGATATGAAAGGTGGGCTCGCCGCCCAGATTGTTGCCGCCCTCCGGCTTGCGGAAGTGCGCGACCGATGGAACGGAGAACTGGTGCTGGTTTTGACCGGAGACGAAGAAACGGCGGGCCCGCACGGAACGCAGTATGTGCTGGAGACCTGCGCGCATGCCAATGGTGACGCGATGATGTGTGCCGATGCCGGTTCTCCCCAGGTTCTGCGGTTTGGTGAGAAGGGACTGATCTGGATGACGGTGGTGGCTGAAGGCACCGCCGGCCATGGCGCCCACGTCCATCTTGCCGACAGTGCGATCGATCGGCTTCTCACTTCGTTGACAGCATTGAAGACGATGGCGCAGATGACGGTTGACGGACCGGCAGGGGTTATCTCTGCAATCGACCATGCGGCGCCCATTTCCGAGAAGTTTTCGGGAAGCGGAGAAGCGGGGATTCTGAAATCCGTCACAGTCAACATTGGAACGATCAACGGCGGTACGGCGCAAAACCTGGTCGCCGGGCGGGCCGAGGCAACTGTAGACATCCGGCTGCCGGCGGGGCTGTCGCTTGAGGGTGCCAAGGCCGAGATTTCCCGTCTGATCGGATCTATGCCGGGTGTTCGCTACCGCATCGACAGCGAAACCGAAGCTACAATCACCGACCCAGACCACGAGATCGTGACACGCACGGCCGCCGGTTGTGCCGAGGTGCTTGGCGAACCGCCGGTTTCGACGATGCGTGTCGGATCAAGCGATGCGGTGCACTTCAGGAACAGAGGAATAGCCTCGGTTGTGTGCGGCCTGACTCCGCACAACATGGGCGGGATCGACGAGAATGTGCTGGTCGAGGAATTGCAGGCACTCGGCGAAATCTATTCGCTGACGGCGTTTGATTATCTCACAGGCAGATGAGCAACCGTTTGCCGGCCTTGCGCCGGGATCTGCTCGCCTACACCACACGTGAAAGCAATCGAGAGTAGGCCCCGGCGCGAGGCCGGGGAACGGAGGGGTTGTGGCCCGTACGTACAGATCTGTGAAAGGGTCGGTGCAGTAACATGTCGCAATCGCACGTCTATATCCTTGCCAGCCGGATGCATGGAACGCTTTACGTGGGAGTTACGACGGATCTCCATAGAAGGATCTGGCAACATAAGAATCATGCGGCTAACGGGTTCACCGCAAAGCACGGCGTTCATCGACTGGTGTACTTAGAAACGTTTAATGACCTCATCTCTGCGCAACATCGTGAACGCACGCTCAAGAGATGGCGGCGATGCTGGAAGATTGATTTGATCGAAAGAGGCAACCCGGAGTGGCGAGATCTTTACGATGAACTGTTAAGCTAAGATGTTTCGTTTCCCGGCCTTGCGCCGGGACCTACTCGCTTATGCCACAAGTGGAAGCAACCGAGAGTGGACCCCGGCGCGGTGGCCGGGGAACGGGAGGCTTGTGTCCATTTCCTACTGATTTACGAATGAGTCATCGTCGAACCTCCCCGAAATCAAACGTCCACATCCTTGCAAGCCGGAAGCATGGAAAGCTCTATGTGGTTGTGTGGCTTGACGCCGTGCAACATGGGCGGCGTCGACGAGTATGTGACGGTCGAGGAACTGACAGCGCTCAACGAGAACATGCGCTAACGGCATTCGGTTATCTTGCAGGCAATGACCATCCGTTTCCCGGCCTTGAGCCGGGACCTACTCGCTTATGCCACAAGGGGAAACAACCGAGAGTGGATCCCGGCGCGGTGGCCGGGGAACGGAAGGTGATTGCCCAGTTCGTATTGATCTGAGAGAGGGGCAATGCTGAACCATGGCGCAAGCGTACTTCTACATTCTTGCCAGTCGGTAGCATGGAACACTTTACGTGGGGGTGACGACGGCACTCTGCAAAAGGATCTGGCAACACAAGATTTATGCGGTTGGTGGGTTCACTGTAAAGCATCGTGTTCATAGGCTTGTGCACGTTGAACCGTTCGAGGATCTCGAGGCAGCCTAACATCGTGAACGCACGCTCAAGAGTTGGCGGCGATGTTGGAAGATCGAATTGATCGAAGGAGACAACCCGGAGTGGCGGGATCTTCCCGATGAACGGCTAAGCTAAGAATATCGTTTCCCGGCCTTGCGCCGGGACCTACTCGCTTATGCCACAAGCTGAAGCACCCGTGATTAGACCCCGGCGCTTCGGCCGGGGAACGGGAGGTTTGTGTCTCACTCAAAGTGATCACGTCCCCGCATAATACTCCTTCAGGACGGCGACGACTTCCGGGCGGCTGAATTCGATCGGGATATCTTCGCCTGCCACCAGCATCTCACGTTGCTTTGTGCCGGATATGGAGATGTGATTTTCGCGGTCGTGAGGACAGGTCCTGCCGGTGGCCATGCCGTCGCAGAGTTTGCAGAAGAAGGTGATGTCGATTTTCAGGGCCTGGCACTCCAGGGCCCCGTCCCAGAGTTGGTCGAAAATGTGGTGGGCATCGAACGGGCCGTAGTAATCGCCGACGCCGGCATGGTCGCGGCCGACGATCAAATGCGAACAACCGAAGTTCTGTCGGATCAGAGCGTGGATCAGGGCCTCGCGGGGACCGCCGTAGCGCATCTCGATCGGGTAGCCGGCCTGGATAACGGTGCCCGGTACGAAGTAATTGTCGATCATGGCCTGGATTGCCCGGGTGCGAACATCAGCGGGAATGTCACCGGCCTTCAGGGCGCCCAGGACCTGGTGGATGAAGACGCCGTCTGTCACCTCCACCGCAATCTTTGCCAGATACTCATGACTGCGGTGCATGGGGTTGCGGGTCTGAAAGGCTGCCACTTTCGACCAGCCGCGCTCGGTGAACATGGCGCGGGACTCGTCGGGGCGGAAGTAAAGTCCCTTGAATGTCTCAGGAAAGTGTCCCTCCGACAATGCGGTCACCGGGCCGGCGAGGTTGACGTCGCCCTGGGCGTACACCTTTTCGACGCCTGGATGGGCCCCGTCCGTCGTACGGTAAACCTCCTGGGCTTCGAAGGATTTGTCGATCCGATACTTTTCCGCGACTTCCATCGTCCCGAGAATATCGCCTGTGTCCCCGTCGACGAGCGCGACGGTTTCATTGGCGGTGATCGAGTCCGCCAGGTCACCGGACGCCGACAGGGTAATCGGGATCGGCCAGAACGTGCCGTTTGCCAGTTTCATGTCTGCGCAAACGCCATGCCAGTCATCGTGACCCATGAAGCCAGATAGCGGTGTGTAGGCGCCCATGCCCAGCATGAACAGGTCCGATACTTCGCGCGACGTCAATGGTACTTTCTTGAGCGACCAGGCATTTGAAATCTTTTCTGCGCGTACTTCCTGGGGTGCCAGAAGGGGCAAAAGGACGGGTGAGGCATGAGGGGCAATGAGTTTCGACATGGTGTTCCTTGCTGTCTTGCTGGCAATGGTCGCGTGCGGTCAGGCGAACCTTAATGAGTTTTTCCGGCGATTTGAAATTTGAAGTTGTCTTGAGGAGAACTGTGGTGAGCGGTGAACATGATCTTTCTTAGGTATAGAGTGCGGCACGGATTTTTAAAACGTTTGCATGCACCAGCGCTTGGGCCGTGCGTGGCGATCACTGTTCAGTCGGTTATGGCTGTAATCGTCATGAAGCGTCTGATTGGCGAGTAGGTCCCGGATCTCGCTTCGCTCGTCCGGGAAACGGTGTGGCTCTGAAAACTGGACCTGCCACACATTCCCCGGTCCTGAACCGGGGTCTGATAGCGGTGCTGCTGGTGGATGAACCGACGACTTGATTCGGGAATCCCAGAATCACACCGCTTAATAATGATGCATCTCGACGGCTTCCTGGTCTTGGGGGACCGGATCCGGTTTGCCTTTGGCGACGAAGGGGTGGAACGGCAGCTTGTTGTCCAGCATGAACTGGCGGACGCGGTCCTTGGTCCAGCGCACCAGCGGGTCGATGAACACCAGACGACCTTCGACCTCGACCCGGTGGGTAAGGTGGGACAGGCGGTCCATGTGGTAGACGGCACTGATCCAACAATCATACGGCGCGAGGGACTCGTTGAGGTGAACGATCTCGTATGTGCGGCCCGGCGTGTTCTTGTTCTGCGACCACATGCGTTCGAAATGATCGAGGTCGCCTGGGAGAACGTCCGATTCCCCGCCCTTGGATTCGCGGATGTTGGTGAGGCCCAATTGTTCAACAATACGGTCTCGGTACTCCCGGCTTTCGGGAAAGAGATAACCGCGCTGACAGAAGATCACAGGCACGGTGGGGTCGATGTCGGCTATCATCTTGAGAACGACAATACTGGGCGCACGCAAAGACACCGTCACTGCAGTCTTGTCTTTGAAGCGCTCCTTGAGCAGGAATTCCAGGACTTGGTCGATCGGCAAGTCACTGCTCACCGCGCGGAGATCCTGAAGCAGGGACATGTTCCTATTCCTCAAACCGGGTACGATCCGTCGAGGATAGTCGACCGGCGGGTGCCGTCAAGTTGATTGACTGTGGTCCTCCTTGCCGCAGGGCGGTATTCCCGTTTTGGAATCTGTTCGCGCGCAGGTAATGTTGGGGAAACTCTCACCAGCCGGCAGCAAGGACAAAAGACAAGATATGACGGAACCCGTTCAGTACCGATGCGAAGGCGACATCGGCATCATCACGATCGACAACCCGCCGGTGAATGCCCTGAGCCATACAGTGCGTGCAGGGCTTCGTGACTGCGTCATGACGGCCGGCGGCGATCCTGCCGCCAAGGTCGTGGTCATTGCGGGTGCGGGGCGAACGTTCATTGCCGGTGCGGACATTCGCGAATTCGGCAAGCCGCCCGTTCCGCCGATGTTGACGGACGTTATCGAAATCATCGAAGGCTGCGACAAACCGGTGATTGCAGCTCTGCATGGCACAGCACTTGGCGGTGGACTGGAAGTGGCTCTCGGGTGCCACTACAGGGTGGCGTTGCCGTCGGCGAAGGTAGGGTTGCCCGAAGTCCTGCTCGGTATTCTGCCGGGTGCCGGAGGCACACAGCGAACGCCACGGTTGACCGGCGTTGAGGCCGCCCTCGAACTCATTACGAGCGGCCGCCACGTCAAGGCCGCGGAAGCGCTGGATCTCGGGCTTATTGACGAGATCATCGATGCGGGCTCGGTTCTGGATGCCGGGCTTGAAGCTGCACGACGGGCGATTGACGAGAGTTGGCCTGTGCGCAGGGTCAGCGAGCTTGATGAAAAGCTGGTGCCTGCGCGCGGCAACACGGAGGTTTTTGATGCCTTCCGAAAGACGCTCGAAAAGAAGGCCCGGGGTCTGTTTTCTCCATTCAAGTGCATAGAAGCGGTGCAGGCGGCCGTCGAACTGCCATTCGCCGAAGGTGTCAAGCGCGAGCGCGAACTGTTCATGGAATGCATGGAGTCGCCCCAGCGCGAGGGCCTGATTCATGCGTTTTTCGCTGAACGTCAGGTCGGCAAGGTTCCCGAACTGAAGGACGGTTCGCCACGTGCGCTGGAAAAGGCCGGTGTCATCGGCGGTGGTACGATGGGAGCGGGGATTACCGTTGCCATGCTCAATGCCGGGTTGCCGGTGACCATGATCGAGCGTGACCGGGAAAGTGCTGAACGAGGCCGCGCGAACGTAGACAGTATCCTCGATGGCGGCGTCCAGCGTGGCAAACTGAGCGCGGCAGCCAAGGACTCCATGATGACGTCGCTCTACGCAGTCGATACGGATTTTGCTGCACTAAGTGATGCGGATCTCGTGATCGAGGCGGTGTTTGAGGAGATGGACGTCAAGAAGGAAACATTCGGCAAGCTGGATGCGGTTTGCAAACCCGGTGCCGTGCTTGCGTCCAACACATCCTATCTCGACATCAATGAAATTGCCGCGTCGACATCGAGGCCCGAAGATGTTTTGGGACTCCATTTCTTTGCGCCGGCCAACCTTATGCGACTTCTTGAAGTTGTCATCGGCGAACGCACTGCAACCGATGTCGCCGCCACCGGCTTCGCGCTGGCCAAGAAGCTGAAGAAGGTCGGTGTCAGGGCCGGGGTTTGCGACGGGTTTATCGGCAACCGAATCCTGACAGTCTACCGGCGGCAACAGGACTACATGGTCGAAGACGGTGCCAGCCCCTACGAAATCGACGCGGCCATGAAGGCCTTCGGATATCCCATGGGGCCGTACGAGGTCACCGACCTGTCGGGTCTCGATATCGGCTGGGCGACACGCAAAAGGCGGGCACCGACGAGAGACAACCGGGAACGCTATGTGGGCTTTGCCGACCGGATCTGC
>JAJFHD010000100.1 GCA_021775805.1 Alphaproteobacteria bacterium
GCACAAACAACACGATGGATATGCCAACTTCGTGGTTGCCGAACCGCCGTTGAAACTGGTGCTGTTCGAAAACCCGAAAGCCGACGCACACCTCCATCATATCGGCGTGGAAGTGCTGGAAGAGGGCGGTGTCGATGCCGCGCAGCAGCGTCTGGAGGTTGCCGGGCTTCTGGATCAGGTTCAGACCGAGACCAAGTGCTGTCACGCGGTCCAGGACAAAATCTGGTCGCGCGCCCATAATGGCCTGCGCTGGGAATGGTACCGCATTACCGATGACGTCACCGCCAAAGGCGAGGATTCTTTCGGGAAGACCTGTTGTACAGGCAACCAAAAATCCGACAGAATAGGTGCCGCCTAAAACGGATCCGGCAATGACGAATACCAGCAAAATCAGCAATTCGAGCTGGCGGAACTTTGAAAAGCAGCTGCGCACCTACGTGCGCAGCCGCGTCGATCCGCAATGGGTTGATGACATTGTCGGAAACGTTCTCATGCGGTTGGTGCAGAACAGCCAGGCCCTGCAATCAGCTGACAATCCGTCAGCTTACGTAAAGCGCGTCTGCATCAACGCTGTGACGGACCACTATCGCCGCAGAGCCGTTGAACGTCGCGCCCTCACGGAAATCGAGGCTGAAGAAGAATTCGCGCCCGGAAGCGATGCGCCGGCCGATGACATGGCTCACGTTGCTCTATCCAGATGTATGTTTCCGTTTATCGAACAGTTGCCCGGGCGATATTGCGCAGCACTCACGCTCACGGAAATCGAACAGCTAACCCAGAAACAGGCAGCAGATCGTCTGGGCCTTTCCGTCTCCGGGCTGAAATCACGGGTCCAGCGCGGCAGGGCCTTGCTGAAGGACGCCATCACAAAGTGCTGTGCAGTTGAAGTGGACCGGCGTGGCGGGGTGATGGATTTTGAACGCCGGACCGGTGATTGCGGAAGCGGGTGCTGACCGCCCTGTGAATGGGTCTGTCATACTGGCACGCACATACCGATGAGAGCTTGGTGACGCCCGCATCAACCCTGACGGACGTGCAAACTGTCCGAAACCGGGACAACGGTATTCTGCATCCACTCCCCCACCCAAACACCCGCATTGACTGCAAAGCCGTACGCCCCTAGGTTCCCGCCCAATTCCTGACACGACAAACCGGGTTTGACCTTTGATGACCGACATGACTGAAGAAATGCTCCGGGCGGCCGCCGTCGAGAGCAAGGCCTGGCCGTTTGAGGAGGCCCGCAAGATTCTCGACCGGATCGCGCGCCGCGGCGAAAAACCGGCCGAGATCATCTTCGAGACCGGTTACGGCCCCAGTGGCCTGCCGCATATCGGTACATTCGGCGAGGTCGCCCGCACCTCGATGGTGCGCTATGCCCTGTCGACCATGAGTGATATCCCCAGCCGGATCATTTGCTTTTCCGACGACATGGACGGCCTGCGCAAGATCCCCGACAACATTCCCAACAAGGAACTGATCGAGCCGCACCTGGAAAAGCCGCTGACGTCGGTGCCCGACCCGTTCGGTACCCATGACAGTTTCGGCCGTCACAACAACGCGCGGCTGCGGGCGTTTCTCGATGCCTTTGAGTTCGACTACGAATTCTACAGCTCCACCGATTGTTATGCATCCGGCCAGTTCGACGAGATGCTGCTGCGCGTCTTGCAACGCTACGACAAGGTGATCTCAATCGTGCTGCCGACGCTTGGCCCTGAACGCCGCGCGACCTACAGCCCGTTCCTGCCGGTTTGCCCGCGCACCGGCCGTGTGCTGCAGGTGCCGATCGAGGAACGCCATGTCGATGCCGGCACGATCGTCTATAGCGATCCCGATACCGGCGACCAGGTCAAGGTCGCGGTGACCGGCGGCGCCTGCAAGCTGCAGTGGAAGGCCGACTGGGCCATGCGCTGGGCAGCCCTTGGCGTCGATTATGAAATGGCCGGCAAGGACCTGATCGAGTCGGTCAAGCTGTCGAGCCGGATCTGCAACGCGCTCGGCGCCGAACCGCCGGAGGGCTTCAACTACGAGCTCTTCCTGGACGAGAACGGCGAAAAGATCTCAAAATCGCGCGGCAACGGCCTGACCATCGACGAGTGGCTGCGCTATGCCTCGCCGGAAAGCCTGTCGCTCTACATGTATCAGAGTCCGCGCAAGGCCAAGCGCCTGTTTTTCGACGTGATCCCGAAGAACGTGGACGAGTACCTCACGTTCCTGGAGAAGTATCCCGAACAGGAAATCAAGGAACAACTCGGCAACCCGGTCTGGCATATCCATGGCGGCCAACCGCCGGCGAGGGAAGTGTCGATCAGCTTCAATGTCCTGCTCAACCTGGTGAGCGCCAGCCATTCCGAAGATCCGCAGGTGCTGTGGGGCTTCATCGGCCGTTATGCCCCGGGCACGTCGCCTCAGACCCATCCCGAGCTCGACAAGCTTGTGGGCTATGCGGTGAACTATTTCCATGATTTCGTGGCACCCAGCAAGACTTTCCGGGTGGCTACGGAACTGGAAGAGGCGGCCCTGCGCGACCTCACGGACCGCCTCGGCGGCCTGGAAGCCGGTGCCGATGCGCAAACCATTCAAACGGTCGTCTACGAGGTCGGCAAGGCGCATGATTTCGAGAACCTGCGTGACTGGTTCAAGGCGCTCTATGAAGTTCTGCTGGGAGAGAGCCAGGGCCCGCGCTTCGGGTCGTTTGCCGCCTTGTACGGTATCGACGAGACCCGCGACCTGATCGGCCGCGCCCTCGACGGCAAGCTGGCGGCCTGACGCCGCCATGGAGGACATCGTCTACAAGATCTGTACCAGGGCTGAATGGGATGCGGCCCTGGCGCATGGCCGGTTCGAGGGCTCGGCGGTCGACGTCGCCGACGGCTTCATCCACTTCTCGACCGCCGAACAGGCAGGCGAGACCGCACGCCGGCACTTTGCCGGTCAGCGTGACCTGGTGCTGGTGGCCGTTGACACGGAAAACCTCGACGGCGCCTTAAAGTGGGAGCCGTCGCGCGGCGGCGATCTGTTCCCGCACCTTTATGCACCGCTGCCGGTAACCGCTGCCATCTGGGCGAAGGATCTACTGTTGGACGCCGACGGTGCCCACGATTTTCCTGATCTGGAGCCGTGATCGTCAGCCCATGTTCAAACTCGTAGGCCCGCTGCTTCACGCTCTCGATGCCGAAAAGGCGCACCACCTGGCGATTGCCGCCCTCAAGACCGGACTCTATCCATCACGTGTTGCGCCGTCGACCACGGCTCTTGAAAGTACAGTGGCAGGCTTGCGTTTTCCCAACCCGGTGGGTCTGGCGGCGGGCTTTGACAAGAATGCCGAAGTTCCCGACGCGATGCTGGGTCTCGGCTTCGGTTTTACCGAAATCGGCACCGTCACGCCCAAACCGCAGGCGGGAAATCCAAAACCCCGGCTGTTCCGCCTGCCCGGCCACCAGGGCGTGATCAACCGCATGGGCTTCAACAATGACGGCCACGCCGCCGTCCTTGCCCGGCTGAAGAACCGGACAGCGACCGGTGCCAAGGCAGGCATTGTCGGTGTCAACATCGGTGCCAACAAGGACAGTGCCGACCGGATCGCCGACTATGTCGCCGGCATTGAAACATTCCGCGACGTGGCGTCCTATTTCACGGTCAACATCTCGTCGCCCAACACGCCCGGCCTGCGGGCGCTGCAGGAGGGCGAGGAGCTTGAAGCCCTGCTCGATCGTGTCAATCAGGCACGCGGCAGTGCAAGCGCCCAGCCGATGTTCCTGAAAATCGCGCCCGACCTGTCGCCAGAGCAACTGGAGCATGTGGCGCAGACCTGTCCCGGCAGGGTCGACGGCGTCATCGTCTCCAACACCACGCTGTCGCGCGATGGCGTCTCCGGCGCCCACGCAGA